>JBEGNC010000083.1:0-29305 GCA_041182705.1 Actinomycetota bacterium
TTTACCGCGTATTTAACCTCACTTATTATTGGATAATTCACAGACTTGTCCTTGTAGCTCAGTGGATAGAGCAACCGCCTCCTAAGCGGTAGGTCGCCGGTTCAACTCCGGCCAAGGACACTTTCGAATCAATTAAAAATTACGGTGCGATTACCAACGATGAAAATTCGATCTTCAGCGAATAATCTAACTGCCTTAGCAATGACCCTTCGTTCGATATCTCGGCCGATGGCAATCAACTGTTCGGGCGAAGAAGCGTGAGTCACATGAGCAACATCTTGTTCAATGATTGGACCTTCATCTAAATCTGCAGTCACGAAGTGCGCTGTTGCTCCGATTATCTTCACACCTTTGGCATGTGCCTGGTGGTAAGGCTTAGCTCCCTTGAAACCAGGTAAGAATGAATGATGGATATTTATTATGCGGTTTAACATCTTTGCGCAGAAATCAGCAGAGAGGATCTGCATATATCTAGCCAGCACAACGAAATCGATCTGCTGCTCATCAATGATTTGAAGGATTTCATTCTCAGCTCTGGCTTTGGCCGATGGTTCAATCGGTAGATACTTGAATGAGATTCCGTGTGATTCAACCAAATTCTTCAGGTCTGGATGATTTCCAATCACAAGTGGAATTTCAATCGGTAACTCACCAAGTTCGAGTAGGTAGAGCAAATCCCTTAAGCAGTGGCTCTCTTTAGTAACCATCACAAGCGCTCGTTTTGGCACCGAGTTGTCGCGGAGATTCAATTCGGGCTTAAATCTCGCTAACCCCGCGGATAAGACCTCATGAGACTTTGAAAGCGTTGCCCCGGAATCGAACCGAGTCCGCATGACGAAAGTATTCGTAACCGGATCGGTGAATTGCTGATTTTCGATGATGTTTCCATCTGCTGCCAGGACTGAAGTAGTCATTGCATGGACGATGCCTGGTTGATCGGCGCATTTCAGGGTCGCAATGAGATCCATCGCCAGATTCTACCGGTGATAAATCAATGGTTTATCTGGAATCGCTTCAAGAAACGGGGCGCCCACCAATTCCACTCACCGAATAGCCGCATCAGTGCTGGGACCAATAATGCTCTGATCAACGTGGCATCCAATAGGATAGCGAAGGCGATTCCAAAGCCCATCATCTTGATTGACGTTACGCCACTGATTATGAATGCGGCAAAGACGATTGCGAGAATGAATGCCGCTGCGGTGATTATTCGAGCTGACTTCTGCAGCCCTTGAGCTACCGATTCGACATTAGAGCGACCAGCATCGTGCTCCTCTTTGATGCGAGAGAGTAAGAAGACTTCGTAATCCATTGAGAGACCAAAGGCGACAATTGCCACTAGGACAAGCGAACTAGTGTCTAGAGTCCCGGTATTTATGAAGTCACCAACCAGGAAAGTGAACCGGCCATCAATGAAGATTGCGGTCAATACACCAATAGTTGCTCCCAATGAGAGGAAATTTAGAAGTATTGCCTTGATTGGAAGTAACACCGAGCCGGTGAAGGCAAAGAGAAGCAAGAGCACGGTTAGTGAGATCCAGAGAATGACCCAAGGCATGGTTCGGGCGATGCCATCTTGAGTGTCAGCGTAATCAGCTGCGAAACCACCAATCAGAACCTCAGTCGGGCTATCAATCATTCGGATTCGATTGATCAGATCCTGTGCCTCCGGAGTGCGCGGTGGCATCTCATGAATAGCAACCAATCGGATGCTCTCACCACGGACATCCAGTTCTCCGACTCGTGCAATACCGTCGACGCCGCTCAATTCTTCGGCGAATTCTGTTACGGCATTTAGGTTATTGGAGCCAACCGGGAAGATAATTTCAATTGGATTGCTCTCTTGTCCAGGGAATTCTTCCTCGATAAATGCTGAAGCTTGGTAAGCCGGATCGCTTGCGGGGAGTACTCGACTATCGACTTGAGAGAACTTCACATTTGTAACTGGAGACAAGAGGATTCCTATTACAAGCGCGGAAAAAGCAACTACCGGAATCGGACGACGCATCACAAATCGCGCTAGTTTCGCCCAACCACCATCATCCTTGGGCTTGATTCCACTTTTCCTTACTACTCCCTTGTTAACCCGTTCGCCGAGCAATCCGAGGATTGCGGGTAGTGGTATGAGTGCACCAACCACAGCAAGTGCAACGACAATTGCTCCGGCATAGCCCATTGAGCGAAGGAAGTTCATTGGGAAGAAGGCCAGGGAGATCAAGGTGAGTATTACAGTCAATCCCGAATAAAAAACGGTTTTGCCAGCTGTCTTTAGCGTAATCACGATTGCATCTTCTTTAGTCCGACCACGATGTAGTTCCTCGCGAAATCGATTGACGATGAGCAATGCGTAATCGATGCCTAGGCCAAGCCCAAGCCCGGTAGTGAGATTTAGAGCGAAAACGCTGATATCAGTCACAAAGGTGAGGAGATAAAGGAAGAGGAAAGTGCCAAGAATCGCAGTTATTCCTATTACTAGCGGCATAGCCGATGCTGCCATTGCCCCGAATACCAATACGAGTAAAAGGAAAGTCAATGGAATCGAGATTGCTTCGGAGATCTTTAGATCATCTTGAATGCGACTATTGATGGCATTGGCAAAGATTGCACCGCCACCCGTGCGAACTCGTAGGCCCTCATATTCGCCTTCGTACTTATCTTGGTAATAGCCGCCAGATCGATCAACCTCAGTGAAATCATCAGACTTTAAATAGACGAAGATGTAAGCGGCGCTTTCATCCTTACTCTTGAATCCAGGAGGACGACCGGCTGACCAATAGGAGATAACGCTCTCAGCAGTAGGTTCGCCCCGAAGCTGGGTTTCCAAGTCCGTGGCCTTCCTCACCACATCTGCATCATCCACGGTCCCAACTGGAGTCTGGAGAGTGAGTACGACTGCCGGGTCCTTTACATTGAAAGTCTCATTCAAGTATTCCCACACCTTGGCGGAATCACTCTTCGGATCGGAATAACCACCGGAGTCTAATTTGGCGAATACCTGAATGCCAATCGCTCCTGATAATGCAACGAATACCAGTGAGAGGATGAAGAGAGATTTGCTACGTCGAGAAATCAAATGACCGAGTCGTTCGAACATGGTGCCATACTAAGCGAGTGAGCGAAATGTTGCCTTCTGTCACTCAAGATGAGATAGACCTCTCAACTGATGAGCGACGTGATGATGAGATCAAAGGCGATAAGCCGCCTCATCACGATTAATCTGCGGAGGAACTACTTTCAGTCTTACTTTCGCTCCTGGTGGTGCTTCCAGACCGCGAGTCCGTTTTATAGAAACCAGAACCCTTGAAGACGACTCCGATATTCGAGTAGACCTTTCGGACTTTACCGGTGCACTTCTCACAACTCTCGATTGGAGCGTCGGAGAATGCCTGAACAACTTCAAATAGATAGTTGCATGACTCACATTGATACTCGTAGGTCGGCACGGCGTAATCTTAGGTTCGTGGCAGAGACGGCGCTAATCGGGGAGAGCTGTGATAGTTGATATCGCGAACACCTTAGCCGGCGCGGCGACGGTCGGCCTCTTATTCGCACTCGCCTTTCTGGCCCCTGAAGTGGCAGGGGAAATCAAGTCATCACTTTCGCTCCGAAGATCAATTCGCTGGGTTTCCTCGCTATGGGTTGTTACTTCAATCGCAGAAATATTGAGAACCCTCGCTGATCTATTTGATACTTCGATTGCGAGCATCTTGAAATTCAACACAATCCGTTCTTATGTAACTCAGACCACTCTTGGTGAACTACAACTTCTAGAGGTTCTTGTTTCGCTATTAGTTTTCTTTTCCTTAATTCGAGTCAGAAGAACCGGTGGTGCAATCGCAATATTCTTGATTGCAACTATTGGAGTGACGGCACCATTATTCCAAAGTCATTCCAGCCAAGCGGGAAGTCATGGATTGGCGATTGGTTCTCTGATAATCCATGTGATCGCATTATCAATCTGGTCGGGGTCGGTCGTAACTCTTGCCATGATGGCGCCGGGAGAACGCGAATTGGCGTTACCACGCGTTTCAAGCGTAGCAACTTGGTCACTCGTTACTATGGTCGCGACCGGAGCAACCAGTTCGCTATTGCGACTGGGATTCACCGATAGCTGGCTAACGCCATATGGCGCGATGATCACTCTGAAATTAGGGTTACTCGGAGTAATAATCACTCTTGCGCGAAAAATCCGATTAACCGTGGAGCCAGAAAACCTCTTGAAATTTGAGAGCGCGCTTCTGGTCGTTGTTATCACTATTGGAGCGATGCTTTCTAGATTCACTCCAGAACCAACTAGTCAGCTCCCATATGACCGAGCGCGGGAGTTGGTTGGAATAACGATGCCAGCTGAACCAACGCTGATGCGCGTCTTCTTCGAATATGAAGCTGATGGCTTGATCTTGGGCGCATTGATCTTCCTAACAGCTCTCTACATTCGAGGAGTAGTTTCTTTGGTCCGCCGGGGCGATAAGTGGCCAGTTGGTCGTACCATCTCATTTGCATTCGGCATTTCGCTCTTGGATTATGCAACCAGCGGTGGGCTTGGCCTTTATTCCGTCTTCTCATTCCAGTATCACATGATTGCGCATATGGTCTTAAGCATGATTGCGCCTATCGCATTGGTATTGAGCGCTCCGATGACACTTGCGTTACGTACTTTACCTATCGGGCGAACCAGCGAAGAGCGTGGCTTGCGCGGTTGGGTATTGACGTTGATACATTCACGGTTCGCACGAATCTGGACGCATCCAGTATTTGCGCTCGCGCTCTTCGATGGCTCACTCTTCGCTCTATATTTCACACCGTTATTCAGCGAGCTGATGTCAAGTCATTTCGGTCATTTCCTGATGAATCTTCACTTCATCGGTGTTGGGTTCCTCTTTTTCTACGTGATTATCGGAATCGATCCAAATCCAAGGCGAACCCATCATCTAGTTCGAATGATCATCTTGCTTGCGGCAATGAGTATTCATGCCTTCTTCTCCATCGCTCTGATGTCTTCTACGACCTTGATCGACGGTGGATACTACGAGGCGCTACAGAGACCATGGGCGACCGACCTACTAGCCGATCAAGAACTAGGTGCTGCTATCGGCTGGGCGATGGGGGAGATTCCCATAGTCGCAGCATTGATTGCGACCTTCATCCAGTGGATGCGTGCCGATCGCCGGGAAGCTAAGCGTGCGGATAAGAATGCGCAGGAATTGGCTGAATACAATGAATATCTCCGTAAACTCGCGGAACGAAATCCAGACTCATAGGATTGTGCGATGAGCGATCTCTTCAGACTGCCCGATGAATATGAAGCGTTGAGAGAGAGCGTTCGTGCGCTCGCAGAGAAGAAGATAAAGCCATTCGCACATGATGTTGATGCGAATGCGCGATTCCCGCAAGAAGCCTTCGATGCGCTTCAAGGGGCAGGTTTAGCAGCAGCACACGTACCAGTTGAATTCGGCGGCGAGGGCGCTGATGCGCTGGGCGTTGTGATTATCATCGAAGAAGTTGCTCGAGTCTGTGCGTCATCCTCTTTGATACCGGCAGTAAATAAATTGGGATCAGTTCCGCTAATGCTCGCTGGCACCACCGAGCAGAAAGCGCGCTGGCTAAAACCGTTAGCCGAAGGTAAAGGTTTCTCCTACTGCTTATCCGAATCCGAAGCTGGCTCTGATGCCGCGGCTATGAAGACGCGCGCCGTCAAGCAAGGTGACGATTGGGTAATAAATGGAAGCAAGAAGTGGATCTCGCACGCCGGTTTCTCGGAGTTCTACACCGTATTGGCGAGTACCGATCCAGATAAAGGCGCGAAAGGAATCAGCGCTTTCATAGTTGAGAAGAGCGATTCCGGGGTTTCGTTTGGCGCTCCTGAGAAGAAGATGGGTTTCAAGGGATCTCCAACCCGCGAGGTCTATTTCGACAATGTAGTAATTGGCGATGATCGCAGGCTTGGTGAAGTTGGTAGTGGATTCGCGCTTGCGATGAAGACCTTGGATCACACACGAATAACGATCGCAGCTCAAGCGTTGGGGATAGCCCAGGGCGCATTCGAAGTTGCTGCGAACTACGCCAAAGAGCGACGCCAATTTGGCAAAGCAATCTTTGATTTCCAAGCTGTGCAGTTCATGTTGGCCGATATGGCGATGGAAATCGAAGCGGCTCGGCAATTGACATATGCCGCTGCAGCTAAGAGTGAACGAGTTGATGGCGACTTGACCTTCTTCTCGGCTGCCTCGAAATGTTTCGCTACTGATGTGGCGATGAAAGTGACCACTGATGCGGTCCAAGTCCTAGGCGGATATGGCTATGTGAGTGACCACCCGGTCGAGCGGATGATGCGGGATGCGAAATTAACCCAAATATACGAGGGCACGAACCAAATTCAGCGCCTAGTAATGGCGCGCAATCTAAAAACGCACTAATCGATCTGGCAGCAGCGCAGCATCCATCTTTAGATCGTGCGGTTCTGTCGGAATCGAATCAAACAATTCCTCATTGTTGATCAGGGCTACCCGCCAAGCACTGGTTCGACTTAGCGCACGATCGTAAGAACCGCCACCTTGGCCAAGTCGATTGCCAAATCCATCGAGCGCCAAGGTTGGGACGATCACCAGGTCGATTTCGCCTTCAAAGTTTTCACCTGGTGGGACTTCAATGCGATTCTCAATCTTCAATTCACTCTCGCCATCCCAGGGTATGAAGTAAAGATCCTTATCTGGGAGCAATCTGGGAAGGAGTAATTTCTTGCCTCGAGCCAATATCTCTCTGTTTATCTCCTGGGTATCTGGTTCTTCGCCATAGGAACGATAACTCGCAATGACTTTCGCATCTTTAAATTCAGAAGATTCGATGAGCGGACCAAGATCAAAATGGATCTTTCGTCCCATCCGCGCAGCCCGAATCCTCAAACGCAATTCACTCTTGCTCAGTTCCACGGGATTAGCGTAGGTTCAAAGTAGGGTTTGGGCGTGAGTGAATCTATTCGAGTAGGGGAGCTGGCGACCCAATTACTTTCGCTGGCGCGGCCACTTGCCGCATTTGATATGCCGCTGCTCGATTCGCATGGCGCCACTCTCGCAGAAGATATCCATGATGGTGGCCGAGTTGTCCTCAGATCCGGCGTTCGAATCCGAGCGACTCAGATTGGTCTAGCTGCTGCGCTTGGCAGAGATCATTTGCCGACTCGACCACAACCGCGCGTGGTTGTCATATCTGCCGGCGCCGATCTGGTTGAGCCTGGCAAGCCCCTCAATTCACCCACCGAAGAGTATGAAACTAATTCTTGGCTTTTGACTACTGCAGTGAAGGAAGCTGGGGCGGTTGGTTATCGAGTGACAACTATTCCGGAGACGCCAGACTCTTTGAAGGATGTAATTGAGGATCAATTAGTTAGAGCAGATCTCATAGTGATTTGCGGCGAGCGGCATGATGAATCATTCGAACTCATCTACGGCGTCCTGAGTAGATTAGGTGAAGTAAAGAGCGTGCAACCAAGTATCGAAGGAAGCGAACGGCACGCTTACGGAACTATCGGCCCGGATAAGACGCCAGTCGTAGCGCTGCCGGGAGATCCGATTGCGGCATATATTTCCACCGAACTCTTTATCCGGCCGATGATAAGAAGCATGATGGGTCTTTACGATATTCATCGCCCGATAATCAAAGCTCGCTTGGTCAATGAAGTAATTAGTGAATCTGGTAAACACGCTTTCATCCGTGGGATCCTCTCCAATGAGAGTGAGATTCCAAGGTCAATTTCCGCGATTCCTAATCAGGGTGATTTAGTTGGATTATCCGATGCAACTGGCTTGATAGTGCTAGCCGAGGATGTGACGGTTGCCCGTGTGGGAGAAGAAGTCGATGTACTCGTGATAGAGCGTCGCTTCAATTAACCATGGGTAGTTGGCCAGTTGTTTTGCGGGATGGTGATCTGACTCTCAGGCCGCTTCGATTCCGCGATCGACGACGCTGGTTGAGCGCTCGCGCCCGAAATCGCGATTGGTTGTCACCGTGGGAAGCAACCACACCACTTGTAGCGGAGCAGAAGGATTTGCCGACCTATGTCGAGATGGTCAATTTCTACAACCGAGAGGGCAAGGCGGGTCGATCCATCTCTTTGGCGATCTGGTGCGATGAGGAATTAATAGGGCAGATAACCCTTGGTGGAATCTCCTTCGGCGCCTATCGGGGTGGGCATATCGGTTATTGGATAGACCAGGCACATGCGAATAGGGGATTGACTACCCGAGCTGTGAAGTTATTGACCAAATTTGGAATGGAAGAACTTCACCTTCACCGCATTGAGATTGCGCTCCGTCCAGAGAATGGCGCATCGAAACGCGTGGCAGAGAAGGCGGGTTATCTTTTCGAGGGTCTACGTCCGAGATATCTGCACATCGATGGTGATTGGCGCGACCACATTGTCTATGTGATGGAGAATCCACGAATCTAAATTTCCCTCCGGAAATACCCGAAAAGTCCGAATCCCCCCTTTAGGGTTAGCATTCATGGGATCGGGTCTAATCTACTTAATCATCGTTGGGATGTGGATTGCCTATTTCCTGCCGCGTTGGATCGCCAATCACGAGGAACTCTCCGCGAAATCAGTCGAACGATTTGCATACACAATGAAATTAGTCGGAAGAACTCTTGGTTCAGTTGAGACCGACCTCACTGAACTTCAACTTAAGAGAGAGAATCAAGTCTTTGTAAGAAGAATTCTCTTCACTTCAATAGTCGCATTCACTGTCATCGTCTCACTCTTTATCTTGGTAGGACTACTTTCGCCGATGATCATCGCTATTCCAATTTCCGGACTAGGTCTATATCTAGTTCACGCTCGCCACCAGATTCGTGCGATGCGCGCAGAGATTGAAACCGCTTCAAATCCGACTCGGGACTCAAAGACCAGCTCCGACTACGCATTATTGATTGCTCGCTCAAAACGGCTAGCTACATCTAGAGATGAATCGATAGCGGAACAATGGACACCATTGGCGGAGCGATTCGATCGTTCCATCAGGGATGTCCATGGAATCACGATTATTCCTAAGGGATCGGCAGAATCCCGAAAGACCTGGGAGCCGAATTCGATTCCAGCGCCGCTATACCAAGGTGGCTCTAAGGCGGTATTGCGCCGACAACTTCAAGTCCAGGATGAGGAAATACTTCGCGAGGTGCTAGCTCCGAGTCCAGATGAGATCTTCGATCAGGATCTAGCAGAGGAAGCAGCTGAACAGATCCGCCTCTATCGCGCAGCTAACGAATAGTTAGATCCAGCTCGGCAGCCACATCCGCGCGAACCATTGGTCGTAAGTCGTGACCAACCCGATGTAAACCGGTAAGAAATAGAGAAAACAGAGGCCAGCAACCGCAACGCCAGAAACGACTATTTGCCGGCGCTTTTCGCGTAATTCAACTGGTTCCATGAAGATGCTCGCTACATAGCAGATTGTGAGAATCAGATAAGGCTGGAAGGCAATGGCATAAAAGTAGAAGGTCGTCCGCTCGGGAAATAAGAACCAGGGAAGATAATTTGAAAGTAGGGCTAACAGAATCAACCCAGCGCTCTGCTCCCGGCGATAGATGAAATATCCGATTGTCACGGTGATTGCGATCAAGCCACCCCACCAAATCACTGGAGTTCCCATGGCAAGAATCTCTTGTGAACAACTAGCCGCACCACAATCTTTTGGCGCCTCGTAGAAGAATGAGGTTGGTCGGCCGAGCAGTAACCAATTCCATGGGCTAGCTTCATATGAATGATCAGTCGTCAGTCCAGTATGGAAATTCAGGATCTCGCGATGGTAATTGAATAACGCAATAAATGAATTTGAAGAACTATCGCGCGACCAACCTTTGTCACTTAAGAACCAACCGCTCCAACTTAAAAGATAGATTATTGGAATGACTGAGACGAAGCTGATCAGCGCTTTACGTTTTGTGATTAGCAGATAAATGAAGACGGCTGCGATGAAGTAGATCGCACTCCATTTTGTGCCGAGAGCAAGACCGAAGCAGATTGCAGTTAGAAGATAACGTTGATGAAGTAGTGCCAAGAAAGCGGCCAGGAGGAAGGTCATCAAGAAGATATCCAGTAGGGCCGTGCGAGACATGACAAGATGAAGTCCATCAATCACAGTTAACCCAGCCGCCAGAAGAGCTATAAATTGGGAGTCGAAAAGTCTGAGTGCAACCAAGTAGATCAATAGAATCGAGAAGATCCCGAAGAGTGCGGCGCTGAAACGCCAGCCAAAGGGATTGTCGCCGAAAATCGAGATTCCTGCGGCTATCGCCCACTTTCCGATAGGTGGATGGACGATAAATTCAGGTTTGCCGCTATCCGTCTCTACGGCATCAGCTAGGTAATCATTGGCACCATTCACGTAATAGACCTCATCAAAGACGAGATCTTCCGGGCTACTCAGATTCCAGAGCCGGAGAATGGCACCGATTAGGAGGATGAGCGCTATCCCGAGGTGTCTGCGCTGCATGAGGAAAAGGATACTGATGCGAGAATTCCGCAATGGGTGAATTGGTGATAGCCGCGGTTCCACTTGGGAATATCGGCGATGCCTCCCAGCGGCTCCGAGATGTGATTGCCGAAGCCGAGTTGGTTCTCGCCGAAGACTCACGGCGATTCTTCCGACTCTGCCGTGATCTCGATATCGAATGTAAGTCGAAGGTCATCTCATTCTTCGAAGGCAATGAGATCGACCGGATCACGGAAATCCGCGATGCACTAACCCGGCAGCGAGTCTTACTTGTCACAGATTCCGGGATGCCGGGAATTAGCGATCCGGGATATCGAGTGATTCGACTTGCTATCGATGCAACAGTTCCAATTCGAGTGATACCTGGACCGAGCGCTGTCACGACCGCCTTAGTCCTATCCGGTTTACCGATGGATCGATTCGTCTTCGAAGGATTTCCAGAGCGAACTCGGATTGGAAGAGATAAACAATTCGAATCGCTAGCAACTGAATCAAGGACCATGGTCTTCTTCGAAGCGCCACACCGAGTATTGGAATTCCTTGATTCCGCAATCTCGAATTTTGGCGCAGATCGTTCAGCTGCGATTTGCCGGGAGATGACTAAGACATATGAAGAGACGGTGCGTGGGACGCTAGCTGAACTTAGAGATTGGGCAACCCAACGCGAAATGCTCGGTGAATTCACCGTAGTGATCGCAGGCTTTTCCCCAAGTGACATTTCATATAGCGATTCCGAGATCGTCGCTCGGGTGAATCACTATGAAGCCGCTGGGGTAACCCGAAAAGAGGCGATTGCCATGGTTGCAAAAGAACTACGGATACCAAAGCGCAACGTCTTCGACATCATGGTCGCTAACAAGTAGATAGACTCGGGTTATGTCTGCGTCAGCAAAGACCTTCTATCTGACTACACCCATCTATTATGTGAATGACGCCCCGCATATCGGCCATGCTTATACGACCGTCGCTGGCGATCTCTTGACCAGATGGCATAGACAGCGAGGGGAATCGGTCTGGTATCTGACTGGCACTGATGAACATGGCCAGAAAGTGATGCGCACCGCTGAGGCAAATAACACTCCACCACAAGAATGGTGCGATCGTTTGGTGGAGAATGCGTGGAAACCAGTCTGGCGAGATCTAGAGATTGCCAACGACGATTTCATCCGCACGACTGAGAAAAGGCATACCGAGAGAGTGCAACGCTTTCTCCAAGGATTGATGGAGCAGGGCCACATTTATGAAGGTAAATATGAAGGCCCTTACTGTGTTGGTTGCGAAGAGTTTAAGCTGCCCGGAGATCTGGATGATGGAAAGTGTCGGATACATTCCAAGCCCGTAGAGATGTTGAGTGAGACTAATTGGTTCTTCAAACTCTCCGCATTCGTGCAGCCCCTTCTGGAACACTATCGGAAGAATCCAGAAGCGTGCGAACCAGCGAGTGCACGTAACGAGGTTGTTTCATTCCTGGAGGGCGGCGTATCAGATCTATCGATTTCAAGGTCCACATTTGATTGGGGTATTCCAGTGCCCTGGGATACCAAGCAGGTTGTTTATGTCTGGTTTGATGCGCTACTCAATTACGCGACGGCAATTGGACTTACCGATGATCCAGAGAGTGAATCTGGAAGATTCTTTGCTAAAACCTGGCCAGCTGATGTTCACCTAGTCGGTAAGGACATCCTTAGATTTCATGCGGTGATATGGCCAGCGATGCTTATGGCAGCCGGGATCCCAGTTCCGAAGAAAGTCTTCGCGCATGGTTGGTTATTGGTCGGTGGCGAGAAGATGAGTAAGAGCAAGTTAACTGGAATCGCACCTTCGGATATAACTTCACATTTCGGAGTTGATGCCTTCCGTTACTACTTCATGCGCGCCATTCCATTTGGTAGCGATGGATCCTTCTCTTGGGAGGATATGTCCGCTAGATACACCAGTGAATTGGCTAATGATTTCGGGAATCTCGCATCACGACTGGCTGCAATGATCGAGAAGTATTGTGATGGGGTCTTGCCGGCTCGCTCCGAAGCTAACGAGCTTTCCAGCGCATTGACCAGCGCAGTTGAAGTTGCCGATAAGGCAATCTGCGCATTGGACTTTCAAGGCGGAATCAACGCAATCATGGATTTCTGCAAGATCGTAAATGGATATGTGACTTTGAAGGAACCTTGGATTCTCGCGAAAGATCCAGCCAATAAAGCTGAGCTGGATAGCGTCTTGTACAACACGGCTGAATCTTTACGCGCGCTTGCGATTCTGCTCCACCCAGTAATGCCGATTGCTACTCGAAAACTATGGGTGAGCCTCGGGGCAGAAGCAACGCTTGGTGCTATCGATTCGCAGCGGATCGCCGATGTTGCTAATTGGGGCCAACTTCAACCAGGTAGCCGAGTAGCCAAAGGCGAGATTCTCTTCCCACGGCTGGAGAGCAACGAGCCGAAGTAATGGCTGATCGACATAATCGCGATCTAGATCGAGTTCCAGGTCCAATTCCAGAGCCGCTTCCAACTACTTGTGTCGATTCCCATGCCCATCTTGAGATCGTCACAAATACAGCGCCAGACCATCCAGATATTCAACGAATCATCGATGAAGCTGCGAGCGTCGGGATTGATCGAATCGTCCAGGTTGGGTACTCCGCAGAGCAATCTATCTGGGGAGTCCGACTCGCAGAACTTCAACCGAAGGTCGTTGCTGCAGTTGCACTTCATCCAAACGAAGCGCCAGTGGTATCCGATCTTGAAGCAGATCTCAAGATAATCGAGGAATTATCAGAGCATCCGAAAGTACGAGCAATCGGTGAGACCGGGCTTGATTATTTTCGAACAGAACCAGAATTACGCGAACGGCAGCGCTACTCATTTATCAGGCATATCGAGATTGCAAAGCGCACGAATAAGGCCTTGGTAATTCATGACCGCGATGCTCACCGAGCAGTCTTGGATACCTTGCTCGAAGTTGGTGCACCAAACGTTACGGTCTTCCATTGCTTCTCTGGAGATGCAGAGATGGCCAGAGAGTGCGTCGCTGCGGGCTATTTCCTCTCCTTTGCTGGAACGGTCACCTTTAAGAGCGCTCCACACCTAAGAGAGGCCTTGAAGTTAGTACCGCTAAGCCAATTACTGGTTGAAACCGATTCGCCTTTCTTGGCACCTATGCCCAATCGAGGCGCGTTGAATACTCCTGCGCAGATACCGAATACCCTCCGATTGATGGCGGATGTGCGTGGTGAAGATCTGACCATGATGACTCGGTCCATTAGCGAGAACTCCGAACGAATCTTCGGACCCTTTAGCGCATGAGTGATATTTCACTGCTCGGGGCGAGCGAGATAAGGAAACTGGCAGAGAGTTTAGATCTCAAGCCCACCAAAACTCTCGGTCAGAACTTTGTTATCGATGCCAATGTCTGTAAGAAAATTGTGCGATTAGCCGAGATCGAGCGAAGCGATCATGTGGTTGAGATTGGTCCGGGACTCGGCTCTTTGACGTTGGCGCTCTGTCAGATGGCAGAGAAAGTCACTGCTATCGAGATAGATGAACGGTTAGCCATGCGTCTTGCTACGACGGCTAGCGAGCATGGCGTGCAATCCGGCCTCCGAGTTATCAACCAAGATGCTCTGAAAGTTACGTCGCTGGCGGATGCGCCGAATAAATTGGTCGCCAATCTTCCATATAACGTCTCGGTGCCTGTCTTCCTCCAGTTCCTTGAAAGGTTCCCATCAATCCAATCTGGCGTGATCATGGTGCAGAGCGAGGTAGCAGAACGATTGGCAGCTCGCCCCGGTTCGAAAATATATGGCGCACCTAGCGCGAAGGCGGCTTGGTGGTGTGATGTCGAATTGATTGATTCGGTCTCCAGGTCGATCTTCTGGCCAATTCCTAATGTGGATTCTTCATTGGTTGGTTTCAAACGACATGACCCACTTGGCGATGAAACGCTTCGGGAGTTGACCTTTGACTTAGTCGATCGCGCTTTCGGCCAGCGGCGGAAGATGCTGCGCGCCGCCCTTTCGGGGCGCTTTGAATCATCAAAAGCTGCGGAGTCTGCGATTTCAGAAGCAGGTATCGACCCCACACTTCGTGGTGAAGCGCTTAGTATCGAAGATTTTGCATCGCTCGCGCGTACTTTGCGATAGGCGGGGTTAGCGCCAAAGTAATACGCTCCCCACATGACAGAGAAGGTGGTCGTCCGGGTTCCCGGGAAAGTAAACCTTCAATTGTCGGTCGGCCCACTTCAATCTGATGGGTATCACGAACTTGCGACAGTCTTTCAGGCAATCTCAATCTTTGATGATGTGACCATTGAGATTGCAGAAGGTAGTGGAATCTCTATCTCCCAAGAAGGCAAAGCATCAGATTTCTTCCCGACCGGTGAAGACAACATCGCATATCGGGCAGCTGAATTGATGAGGCAGAGATTCGAAATCGAATCTGGAATTTCGATTCGAATCAAGAAAGAGATACCAATCGCAGGCGGAATGGCTGGGGGAAGCGCCAACGCAGGCGCCACTATCGTTGGTATGGATTCACTCTTTGGACTTGGTTTGAAGCGAGACGAGATGGAGCGGATTGGCGCCGAGCTTGGCGCTGATGTCCCTTTTACTATCAGTGGCGGAACTGCGATTGGCACTCACCATGGTGAACGGATCACGCCAGTACTCTCGCGTGGTTCGTATAACTGGGTGCTTGCACTCTCCAGCTCCGGGCTCTCAACGCCAGCGGTTTATGCGGAATGTGATCGGCTACGTGAAGGAATGGATATCGCAAAGCCACATATAAGTGACACGTTGCTATTTGCATTGAGCCATGGCGATGCCAATGCGCTCGGTAAATCCCTCACGAACGATCTCCAACTTGCCGCATCGTCGTTAAAGCCGGCGCTCCGCTTGATTCTTGATGTTGGTCTGGATTACGGAGCTTTAGGCGCAGTGGTATCGGGTTCGGGACCGACCGTCGCGTTCTTGGCAGAGAATGAAGAGCACTCTTTGGATCTCGTAGTTGCATTGACCTCCAGCGGCGTCGTAGGCAATGTCGTTCGCGCGACCGGCCCCGTTCCAGGCGCCCGGGTAATCGAGGCGACCTAGACCCAATAGAATTCAGGTTCCTCCATTGTGTAGTGGCTAGCACATGGGCCTTTGAAGCCCAGGGTCCAGGATCGATACCTGGTGGAGGAGCGATTGGCCTCATCTAGGATTGGGAGCGCGACGAAAGGTGGGGGTTTGAGCCAAGTAGAGCTCGTAATCGTCCTCGCTGCTGGCGAGGGCACTCGTATGAAATCCACCCTCCCGAAAGTCCTACATCCGATCGCCGGTCGTTCGATTCTTGGACATGCATTAAGTGCGATAAACAAGATAGCTGCCAAAGAGATTCGCGTTGTGGTTGGAGCAGGATCAGAAGCAGTTTCGGCAGAAGCCAAGAGATTTGCACCGAATTCCCAGAGCGTTCTCCAGGAAATGCGTGGTGGAACCGGGCATGCCGTACGGATAGCGCTTACTGACGTAATTAAGAGTGGCGCAGTCTTGGTCTGCGCTGGAGATACGCCGTTACTTCGAGGCGAAACATTGTTGACTCTAGTTAAGGAACATAAAGAATCAGGAAATAGCGCGACGGTCCTTACTACCGAGGTTCCAGATCCAAGTGGCTACGGTCGGATAATCAAAGGTAGTTCTGGCGAATTCCACTCCATAGTCGAAGAGCGTGATGCAACCGAGGCTCAACGTGAGATAACCGAGATTAACTCGGGGGTCTATGTATTTGAGATTGCCGAACTTGGCGAAGCGCTCACCCAAATAAAGCGGGACAATTCGCAGGGCGAAGAATACTTAACTGATGTAATTTCAATTTTGAAGAAATCTGGGAAGTCAGTAAGCACCCATCAAATTGATGACTTCACCGAGGTGCTTGGCGTAAATGATCGGTCACAACTTGCAACAACCAGCTTTGTCTTCCAGGGGCGAATCAATGAGGCGCTCGCGCAAAGTGGTGTCACCATCGTAGATCCGATGACGACTTGGATCGATCTTGATGCTCAAATAGATCTGGATGTGCGAATTGAGCCAGGAAGCTTCATTAAGGGCGCTAGTAAGGTTGCGAGTGGTTCTATCATCGGCCCGCGAACTACCTTGATTGATTGCGACGTAGAAGCCGGCGCACAGGTTGTAGAGTCCTATTGCGTAGCGAGCAAGATTGGGGCTGGCGCTTCTGTAGGGCCTTATTCCCACCTACGCACCGGAACGGTATTAGCAAATGGCTCCAAGGTCGGTTCGTTCGTAGAAATAAAGAACTCCAGCGTCGGTGAAGGTACGAAGATCCCACACCTTTCCTATGTTGGCGATGCTCAAATCGGTCGCGAGAGCAATATCGGCGCTGCCACAATCTTTGTTAACTACGACGGCGTCGAAAAGCATCAAACCAAGATCGGCGATCACGTGCGAATTGGAAGTGATTCGATGTTGATCGCTCCAGTCACCATCGGAGATGGCGCATATACCGCTGCTGGCTCCGTTATCGATGAAGATGTTCCTGCAGGTGCGCTTGGTATCGGTCGCTCGCGACAGATTAATATCCTGGGCTGGGTCTTGAAGAAGCGTAAGGGAACTAAGTCGGCCGAAGCTGCGGCAAAACAACCAGACTCAGGGCAACTATCGGAAGGAACGAAATGAGCAACGAGCTCCGTTTAAGTTCGGAGAAACGGTTACGCATCTTCACCGGTCGGGGATATCCCGAGTTGGCTGAAGAGGTAGCAAATGAACTTGGCGTTCCGATAACCCCTACATCGGCATATGACTTTGCCAATGGTGAGATATTCGTGCGCTTCGAAGAGAGCGTCCGTGGTTGTGACGCCTTCGTAATCCAGAGCCATTCAGCTCCAGTAAACAAACAGATTATGGAACAGCTGATTATGGTGGATGCGCTAAAGCGCGCGTCAGCTAAGCGAATCACAGTTATCGCGCCGTTCTACGGCTACGCTCGCCAGGATAAGAAGCACAGAGGTCGAGAGCCAATCTCCGCGCGATTGATGGCAGATCTATTTAAAACCGCTGGCGCGGATCGCTTGATGACGGTTGATCTTCATACCGCCCAGATTCAAGGTTTCTTTGATGGTCCTGTAGACCATTTATTCGCCCTACCGCTATTGGCGAATTACGTAGGCTCTAAGGTCGATCGCTCAAGACTTACCATCGTCTCGCCAGATTCTGGTCGGGTCCGCGTAGCTGAACGCTGGAGCGATCTTCTCGGTGGTGCTCAGATCGCTTTCATCCATAAAACACGTGATCCACGTATTCCTAATGAGGCAGTCACCGGTCGAGTCGTCGGTGAAGTCGAGGGTCAGACCTGCGTAGTAATAGATGACATGATCGATACCGCTGGGACTATAACCAAAGCAGTCGATGCGCTCTACGATGCTGGTGCAAAAGAAGTGATAATCGCCGCTACCCATCCAGTGTTCTCTGGACCGGCAGCCGAACGATTGAGCAATTCGAAGGTAAGTGAAGTCGTCGTCGCCAATACTCTGCCAATTCCAGATGATAAGAAGTTTGCCAATCTAACCGTCCTATCGATTGCTCCGTTGATCGCCCGCGCGATTCGAGAAGTATTCGAAGATGGTTCGGTTACAAGCCTCTTCGACGGCCACTCTTAAGAGTGAAGCGCCTAACCGCGCTATTAATAGCGCTCCTCGTTCTACCTATGGCTCCAGTCGATGCTGCGGAGCCATACGAGATAAAGGTTATGGCGCGCAATATCTACCTGGGCGCTGATGTTGGTGTTGCTCTCGAATTGATTCCGGATTTCCCGGCAGCCGCACAGTTCATGTGGGATCAAGTCAAGGCCACAGATTTCTCCAATCGAGTCGAGAAACTTGCTAAGGAGGCCGCGAGCGAACGGCCAGAGTTAATCGGAATCCAAGAGGCGACGATCTGGTACTGCAAGAAGGACCTTTGGAGCAAGAAGGTAGAAGTCTTCAATTTTCTCGAAGAATATCTATCCGCGACAAAGGCTACGGGAGTCGGATATTCGATAGCGAGCTTTGATCAGGTTGATGCTTTCAATCCGGGATATTCAATTGCTGCGATCCCATTCCTTACCAAGGTAAGCGATCCTGAGACCTTTCAGCCGATCTTTGGAAGTGATAGCGCAGCCTGTGGCTTCACTATTGGAGATGCAATTCTGGTACGAGATGATGTCGCGAATAATGTGATCAAAGTTGGCAATACTGAATATGAAGCAACTTACTCAATCGTTCCCACCCTAATGACCATCTATCGCGGATATACCTGGGTCGATTTCAAGATTCAAGATTCGGTAGTACGAGTCATATCAACTCATCTTGAATCTATCTGGGACGAGAACACCGTGCCGAACTCGGCGATACAAGCTGCGCAGTTGGTTGAGGATTTACAAGGTTCGCAGATGCCACTTATCGTCATGGGAGATTTCAACGCTGACTATCGTGATCCACGTCCGGTTGATGCGCCGAATCCTGGACTGCAACCGGTTGTAAGCGACACTTGCCCAACGCCTGGAGCGGCTAAGTGCAATGCTTATACGACGATGATTGAAGCGGGATTTGCCAATGCATCGCCAGATGCGAAAGACCCTAAACATTTCACCTGGGGCGCATCAGCGTTATTAGCTGGGCCAGATCCGGAGCGCGCAAAAGTTGCATTGGAGTATGGAAATCAATATGGCTTTACAGATCGCCTTGATTACATCTTCACCAAGAATGTCTATGCCAATAACTCATCTAGGTTGATTGGAAATGTTTATCCGGATGGAACTTCGAATTGGGATTGTGGCGATTTGAAGTGTTTTCCATCGGATCATGCCGGCGTCGTTGCTACGATCGAAATCCCTCGTGGTGCAGATGCACAAGACCCGACACTGCCAGACCATGCTCGGTTTCCATTGGGAATCTGGCATTTCGTCACCGTTGCCCTGGTTTCGCTAGTTAGCTGGCGGATCGCTCGTCGGTTCAAGCGCCGCTAAGGCGGATTTGTCCCAATCAGAGCTTCTCGGTAGCCTTCGCTTCACTTAAGGCGAGGGGTAAACCCCGTTATCGACGAAAGGCAAGAAAATGGCAGAAGTAGCAATTAAAGGTGCGCTCCGTAATGAGTTCGGAAAAGGCGCATCACGAAGAATTCGCCGCGATGGGAATGTTCCAGCGGTCATCTATGGCCATGGTGAGAAGCCAACACATATCTCTCTGCCAGCTCGTGAAGTTGGCGTTGCAATCAAGACCTCAAACGTCCTTCTAAATATCGATCTTGGCGAAAAGCAAGAACTAGTCCTTCCTAAGTCAATCGTTCGCAACCCGCTAAAAGGAACTCTCGAGCACATCGATCTCATCATCGTCCGTCGTGGCGAGAAGGTCGTAGTGAATGTCCCAGTCCACACGACTGGAAAGCATGATCCAGAAGGAATCTTGGAGCACGTCCACAACACAATTGAGGTCGAAGTCGAAGCAACATCGATTCCACAATTCCTCGAATTGGATATCACTGGTCTTATGGCCGGCGACTCCAAGCTCGCTGAGGATGTCCAACTTCCTGCTGGCATGGCGCTGAAGAGCGATCCGAAGATGGTCGTTGTTCACCTTTCGGTACGTACGGCTGTTGAAGAAGTTGTTCCAGTCGCTGCTGCTGAGGGTGAGGCTGCCGCTGCTCCTGCTGCTGGCGAAGCCGCCGCACCAGCTGAAGGCGAAGCGAAGACCAAGTAATTCACTAACCTTCTGCCATGTTCGGCAACAAGAAGGAACGGTGGATCGTTATCGGGCTAGGTAACCCTGGCTCGGAATATGAACGCACCCGTCATAACGTCGGCGCGATGGTCATTTCCACTCTGGTTGCTCGGCATAACCTGAAACTTTCCACCCATAAATCCCGTGCGTATGTGGCGGAGTACAAGTTAGGTGAGAAATCGATCGTTGCTGCGACGCTTCGTTGCTATATGAATGGATCTGGTGGTCCTACCAAATCGCTTATGGATTTCTATAAGGTGAAGAGCGATAACCTGATTGTCATCCATGATGAGCTTGATATTCCATTTTCGGCGACCAGATTGAAGTTGGGCGGTGGGGATAATGGCCATAATGGCCTGAAGAGCATTACCGCAGTAATGGGCGCGAATTACTACAGATTACGGATGGGAATCGGCCGACCAATCGGAAAACAGGATCCAGCTGATTTCGTCTTGAAGCCATTTAGTGCGGGGGAGCGAAGTGATTTACCCGGATTCCTCGAGTTAGGCGCAGATGCGATCGAGTCGCTGGTCCAAGATGGTTTGGAGTTAGCGCAACAAAGCTTCAATAAGTAATCAACCAGTATTGCGTAGTCCCGTCGCTACGCCATTGATGGTCAATAGAAGCGCTCGAAGGATCATTGGGTCAGGCTGATCGCCCTGCTCTCTAACTTTCTTGAGTAGGGATATCTGGAGTAGATGGAGCGGGGCAAGATATTGGTCGCGAATCTGCAAGGTGCGCGCAAGTATCTGTTGGTCACCGAGAATTTCACTCTTGCCAGTCAGCAGAGTTATCTCAGCGATGGTCAAAGCAAATTCAGCTTCAATGGTGTCTAGGAAGTGATGTAGCTTGGAATCAACCAGAGCATTTACATATTTCCGCGCCATCACCAAATCCGTCTTTGCAAGTGTCATCTCCACATTACTTATGAAGGTTCGGAAGAAATGCCACTCTTTCAGCATCTTCGACATATTCGCACCATGACCTGCTTCGCGCGCTGCCTTTAGACCGCTGCCGACTCCGAACCAGCCGGGAACAATCTGGCGCGATTGGGTCCAACCGAATACCCATGGGATTGCTCGCAGGGAGGAGAGATCGCTTCCGGCATCCGGTCGACGTGATGGCCTAGAGCCGAGGAATAGATTTCCAAGTTGTTCTACTGGCGTGGATTGGTAGAAATAGGAGGGAAGATCTGGATGCTCTACCAGGGAGCGATAACGCTGGAAAGCGCTGGCGCTAATCGCATCCATGGCGCTATTCCAATTCTGAAGATCGGCAGGGCTCTGGCGAGCAGAGCGATTCAAAACGGTCGCTTCCAGCGCGGCGGCCAAGGTCAATTCGACGTTCTCTCGAGCAAGAGCAGGAAGTGAGTACTTATCCGAGATGACTTCACCCTGTTCGGTCATTTTGATATGGCCATCCAAGGTTCCCCACGGCAACGCAATTATGGCGTCATATGTCGGGCCGCCACCGCGACCGACCGAACCACCTCGACCATGGAAGATTCGAAGTTGGATTCCATACTTATGGGCAGTATCGCGAAGTCGACGCTGAGCTTGATGGATCTGCCATTGACTGGTCGCAATACCAGCATCTTTATTCGAATCGGAATATCCCAACATAACCTCTTGGATATTTCCGCGAAGTTCGACAATCTTTCGATATGTCGGATTTTGAAAGAGTTTTTCCAGAATCGAATCGGCGGCCTGTAATTCTGCGACGGTCTCCAGAAGCGGAACAACATTTATCTTGGCGAATTCATTGCCGGTCAGGCAGAGTAGGCCGGCTAACTTGGCGAGTACGGTGGCAGCCAGAACATCCTCAGCGCCGCGCGTCATCGAGATTATGTAGGTTTCAATCACATTCGGATCGAAAGTCTCTTGTGATTCGCGGATGGCTACGAAAGTATTTAAGGTTTTGGCTGCATTCGCATCCAACTGGGCAGTTGATTTGGAGTCTTCCATAAGAAGTTTGGCGAGGAAGTCGAATTTCTCATTGGAAGTTAGTGATGAATATTTAGCATCGGGGAAAAGCTGAGCGATGGCATGTTCATGTGCAGCTGAGTGCTCCCGCACATCCATCGTGGCGTGGAAGAGCCCGAAAGCCGATACCGTCCGTATTACACGCTCCAAAAGTCCGTGTGCAATCAATTCACCTCGGTTTGCGATGAGGGATTTCCTCATCAATAACAGGTCATCGATTAGTTCTTTGGTGTTTGCGTAATCCCGGCCGGGTTCATGGGGCGCACCTTTGGCATGGCGATCCCTTGTGAGAAGTAGGCGATGACGAATCGCGGTCGCCTTCAAGCGATAGGGCTCCTCTACATTGATTCGTTTGAACCTCGGCTCGATCTCTGGAATCCGCTCGAGATCTCGGGCGACTGATTCCAGAAGAGCGGGTGAAGTTCCTGCTAAACGGGTAGAGACCGAAAGTGCTTGGCGAATCTCATCAATAGCTTCGATGAGTACCCGAATTGCATGGCCCATCTGAAGGACGATTGCTTGTTTCGTTACCTCGGGCGTGATGTTCGGATTTCCGTCGCGATCTCCGCCGATCCAAGAACCGAAGTTAAAGGGGGTCGCAGTTGGTGGGACCTCTATCTCCAACCTAGTCAGTTCTTGAGCAAACTCATCTAATACCTCTGGCATAGTCAGTCGGAATAGATCATCTAAGTAATAGAGAGCATTAGTAGCTTCATCTAGCGGTTCAGGTCGACCGAGCCGCAATTCATCGGTCTGCCAGAGTAGATCGACAGCTTCAGCGAGCCGGCGTTCGCGCGCGGGCGAACTCGGCTCATCCAATAATTCTGCAATCGTCCCTAACTTACTAAGCACCGATCGACGAGCAGCCTCCGTCGGATGGGCCGTGAATACCGGTCTGACTTCAAATGTCGATAGCCAACCTTTCACATCTTCGTTAGAGAAATTTTTTCCATTATCGCGCGCCGCGATGATGTTATCGACAGCCCTGGTTATCCATGAACCATTTACCTGACGTTCTTCGGCAAGGGTGCGCGCTCGATGAACCTGCTCAGCGACATTTGCGAGATTGAAATAGACATTGAAGGCACGAACCAGCTTGGCGGCATCTTGGGTCGAAACTGAGTTAAGGAGTTCCTCGCCATTTCCTTCTCGGACCGATTTACGAACTGATTCAACGAGATTTAGGAGCGCCTCACCATCTTGCCTCACAAGGGCTTGGCCAAGGAGATCGCCGAGTGTTCGAACATCGCTACGAAGCGATGCGTTATCTCTCTCGACCATTGCCCAATAATGTCACGATAGAATTTCTCCTGAACCAGCCCCCTCCCTCTTTGCGGAAGCGGGGCCAATCGGCGTTTGGAGGTGGCTATGACTAGCGGTCGGATCGATGGCATCATCTCGCTATCTGAAACAAGCCGAGCGCTTATTGCCGAATCAGCCAATCTCATCGCGCCGACACCTGCACACCCAATCCTGATCGCCGAGCGAGCTAAGCGAGCTCCGCAGGTTGTAGTAACTCATTCGAGTAAGCGCGCTAATGAGTTGATTCGAGAATTGGCGGCGCTTACAGAGGGTGTAATGGAATTTCCTGCTTGGGAGACCTTGCCACATGAGAAGTTGAGTCCTAATAGCGACACCGTGGCAAAGCGGATTCATACGCTCTATAACCTGACTAAGGCGCGCATCCTCGTGGTACCGATTCGCGCTCTACTACAACCGATAATTTCAACGATTATAGAGAAGACCCCAATAGAGATAGCGCGTAATGAGCAATTCGAATTCGAGAGATTGATTCGCGAACTAGTCGACCGGGCATATACCAGAGTCGACCTTGTAGAAAAACGGGGCGAATTCACGGTAAGAGGCGGAATTATCGATGTATTTCCGCCGCAAGCGGATCATCCGATTCGAATCGAGTTCTTCGGCGATGAGATTGAGGAGTTGAAGTTCTTCGATGTGTCGTCGCAACTGACCTTCGAGCCACTGACTGATCCGCTCCTCTTGCTGCCATGTCGCGAGTTATTGATAAGCGAGGAAATCCGTGAGCGAGCAGAACAGATTCGCCGGAAATATCCTGAGGTAATCGAAATTTGCAGCAAGATTTCAGATGGGATTTATGTTGATGGCATGGAGTCATTGATTGGCGCTCTCCATCCAGAGATGAATACGCTGATTGAATTCCTGCCGAAAGGATTCGAGATACTTGTCTTGGAGGAAGAGCGAGTTCGTAATCGGACTTTGGATCTGATAAGGACGAGCGAAGAGTTCCTTGAAGCAGCCTGGTCGAATAGCGCTCAGGGTAGCGTCGCTCCGTTACGTCAGGAGTTGCAACGGAGTGATTACCTTGACCTGACGCAGATTAAGGATTTAGCAGAGCAGTCCGATATTCCATGGCGGGCTATAAACCTCTTCGGCGATGTCGATGATGATCAATTAGCTCAATTCCAGGAGTTGATCCCATATCGAGGCGATATTGAGAAGTTGATAGTCGATTTGAAAACCTGGCTCACGGAAAACTACTTGATCACGCTCGCTTTCCATGGCCATGGGCTGGTGGAGCGCTACCAACAACTGCTCGCCGACGCGGATCTGCCAGCTCGCGCTGTGACAACTTTGAGCTCGGCGCCGACCCGGGATGCCATATACCTCCTTACTTCACCGATAGCGATGGGATTTCATGACGCAGCAACTCGGACCATTCTCTTAACAGAAGCTGAGTTGACTGGCGCAAGAGACCGGCGAGCCGCAGCACAGAAGCTCCCGACGCGTCGTAAGAAGAGTATCGACCCGATGGAATTGAGACGTGGTGACTATGTTGTGCATGAGTATCACGGCGTCGGTAGATATCAGGAATTAGTGAAACGAAGTGTCGGTGGCGCTGAACGGGAGTATCTCGTAATTGAATACGCATCGAGCAAACGAGGTCAACCAGCAGATCGGATTTTCGTTCCAACAGATTCACTGGAGCTAGTTACCAAGTATGTAGGTGGTGAAACTCCTGCCGTCCATCGAATCGGGGGAGGAGATTGGGCGAAGGCGAAATCTCGTGCCAAGAAAGCAGTTAAAGAGATTGCCGGTGAACTTATCCGACTATATGCCGCAAGAACTAGCCTGCCGGGCTATGCCTTCGCTCCAGATACAACTTGGCAGCGCGAGTTAGAGGATTCATTTGAATTTGTCGAGACCCCGGATCAATTGGTCACCATCAATGAAGTAAAACGGGATATGGAACGTCCATATCCGATGGATCGGATCGTCTGTGGCGATGTGGGATATGGCAAGACTGAGATTGCTATCCGAGCGGCTTTCAAAGCGGTTCAAGATGGCAAGCAGGTTGCAGTTTTAGTTCCAACTACTCTGTTGGCACAACAGCATCTAGTTACATTTGCTGAGCGTTACGCCGGTTTCCCAGTGAAACTCGGCGCACTATCTCGGTTCAATACTGGAAAGGAGATTGACGAGACCATCGCCGGGCTCGCCTCCGGCGCGATAGATGTCGTCATCGGCACCCATCGCCTTCTTTCGGAGGATGTGAAGTTCCGGGATCTCGGCTTGATAATCGTCGACGAAGAGCAGCGGTTTGGCGTAGAACATAAAGAGAAGTTGAAGAAATTGCGGACTAGCGTGGATGTTCTTGCCATGTCAGCGACCCCCATCCCGCGCACCTTGGAGATGGCTATCACTGGTATCCGCGAAATGTCGACGATCGCGACCCCGCCAGAGGAACGGCATCCCGTACTCACTTATGTCGGAGCTTATGACGATAAACAAGTCACAGCTGCGATTCGCCGAGAACTACTCCGGGATGGTCAGGTCTTCTATATCCATAATCGCGTGGAGAGTATCGATGACGTCGCTAGCCGACTACGTCGGCTCGTTCCGGAAGCTCGAATAGCAATTGCACATGGTCAGATGAACGAGGGGGCATTGGAGCAAGTCGTACTAGGTTTTTGGAATCGAGACTTCGATATCTTGGTATGCACAACAATTGTCGAAAATGGTATCGATGTTGCCAATGCAAATACATTGATTGTTGAACGTGCTGACTTGTTTGGTTTATCCCAGTTACACCAACTCCGTGGGCGAGTAGGTCGCTCTAGAGAGCGCGCATATGCGTACTTCCTATATCCCGGTGATAAGCCATTGACCGAGATCGCTCTTGAACGTCTGACGACTATCGCTCGAAATAGCGAGCTGGGCTCTGGAATGCAGGTTGCGCTAAAGGATCTTGAGATTCGGGGCGCTGGGAATCTCTTGGGCGGGGAACAGTCTGGGCACATCGCAGAAGTTGGCTTTGATCTTTATATGAGGATGGTCGGGGAGGCAGTAGCAGAGTTCAAGGCTGGAATAATCGATGGCGATACCCCAGATGTCGAATGCAAAGTTGAGTTGCCGATCACAGCGCATCTCGCACCAGATTATGTCCCATCCGATCGACTTCGTTTGGATCTCTACCGACGATTGGCCGACTCCAAATCTTCTAGTGATATCGATGCAATATCCGCAGAGTTGATCGATCGCTTTGGCCCATTGCCAGATGCCGCGAAGTTACTTATCTCGATTGCGCGGCTACGAATTAGAGTCAAGGGGCTAGGCGCTCGAGACCTAGCTCTCCAAGGCAGATTCTTGAAGATCTCTCCATTTCAGATGGCAGAATCGGTTCAATTGAAGGTCGAACGCCTCTATCCAGGTTCGATTATTAAATCTGTGACCAATACTGTGATGGTCGCACGTCCGAAGAGCGCTCTCTGGGCTCAAGGCGATTCAACAACCCCGGAAGGAATAGGGGATACTGCGCTCTTGGATTGGGTAATCGAAGTGATCGATCTGGTCACAAGTGGAGGTAAGAAGTGAAGCGAATTCTCGTGATTGCGACTGCGGTTCTGGCGCTAGCGCTGACTGGATGTTCCAATATGGATTCCGCAGCCTCAGTCGGGGATGAAGAGATTGCGCTTACCGAGCTTCAATCACAAATCGATTCAATTATTTCCGAGAGACAGAAAGTCGATACTTCCCAGATGCAGTTGATTGAAGGTGAAGAATTGACGCGAAACCAGCTCTCGTTCCTGATCTCAAATATCATAATCAATGCGATTGCAGCCGAAGAGAGTATCGAGATAACTAAGTCTGATATCGAGTCGTACCGTCTGGAAGTAATCCAGAACATTGGTGGCGAAGCCGCGTTGCCAACGACTCTAGTGAGTGCACAAATCGCCCCAGAAGCCCTTGATGAAGTTTTGAAGCGAGACTTGATTCTCCAGCGAATCAGCGAAGCTGCTTCGCAGGCTGGCGCCGACCAGAACACGGTCAGCGAACTGATTCGGAAGTTAGTGACTGATAAAGCCACAGAACTTGGCATCATCATCAATCCACGTTACGGAACCTGGGATGCTGAGAACTTCGCTATCGTTCCAACAGATCCAGCAGGCGACGCAGTAACTAACGACTGATGTCTCACGAAAACCTCATCCGATTAGCGGAGGTCATGGATCGACTTCGCTCTCCGGGTGGTTGCCCTTGGGATGCAGAGCAGACTCATGAGAGTCTCCTCAAATATCTTCTCGAGGAATCCTATGAATTCATCGAAGCAGTCGAGAGCGGAGATCGTAAAGATCTCCGCGAAGAGTTAGGCGACTTACTTCTTCAGGTCTACTTTCACGCGCGGATAGCCCAGGAACATGGCCAAGATCCTTTCGATGTGGATGATGTCGCCAGTGGCGTCGCAGATAAGTTGATATCGCGGCATCCTCATGTCTTTGGCGATACCCAGGTCAATTCCAGTGATGAGGTATTGCGAAATTGGGAGAAGATAAAGAGCGTAGAGAAGGGTCGTACATCTTTTGCAGATGGCGTAGCCACTGGACAACCTGCACTTTCGTTGGCAGCGAAGTTGATAAATCGCGCAGAGAAGAATGACCTTCCGACACCGGAACAACGTGCTCCGAGTGGCGGAGAGAGTGCCACCGACCTCGGTAACGCGCTTTTGGAGCTGATCTCTTGGGCGGTAGCGAAAAAGATTGATCCGGAGCAAGCGCTACGGACGGCGGCATTGGGTTATCGAGATGAGATCCAATCGAGAGAATCCCGATAGACTCCGCGCCTGTGACTACAATCAAATCAATTTCAGCCCGCGAAATTCTAGATTCGCGTGGAAATCCAACGGTAGAAGTAGAAGTAACCCTCACTGATGGCGGGTCCGCTCGGGCTGCGGTACCAAGTGGAGCTTCGACGGGCGCCTTCGAGGCGGTCGAATTACGTGATGGTGGTGACCGTTACCTAGGTAAAGGCGTTGCAAAAGCGGTAGCGAATGTCCGCGATCAAATCGCGCCGAAGATAATCGGGATCGATCCATTCAATCAACGCAAGCTGGATGATTTGATGATCGCCCTAGATGGTAGTGAAAATAAATCCAATCTAGGCGCAAATGCGATTCTTGGCGTCTCACTTGCGGTTGCGAAAGCCGCGGCTGTCTCCAAGAAAACCTCATTCTTTTCCTTTATCGGTGGCGAGAGCGCGAATCTCTTGCCAGTCCCGATGATGAATATCCTCAACGGCGGTGCGCACGCAGATACCAACGTCGATATTCAAGAGTTCATGATTGCGCCGATTGGCGCTGATAGTTTCAAGGAATCGCTGCGCTGGGGAGTTGAGGTTTACCACAGCCTTAAATCGGTCCTGAAGAAGCGTGGCTTAGCGACGAGTATCGGAGATGAGGGTGGATTCGCTCCAAACCTGGAGAGTAATCGTGCAGCCCTGGACTTGATAGTAGAGGCAATTGAGAAAGCTGGTTACAAACTAGGCTCGCAGATCGCTCTTGCAATGGATGTCGCTGCGACTGAGTTTTACAGCGATGGAAAATACGACTTTGAGGGCAAGAAATTATCGGCCGCCGAAATGATTGCGTATTACAAAGGTCTAGTTGATTCATTTCCGCTAGTCTCGATCGAAGATCCACTCTCCGAAGATGATTGGGCGGGTTGGGGTGAGATGACTTCGCAATTAGGCGAGCGCGTCCAACTAGTCGGCGATGATCTATTCGTAACAAACCCGGTACGCCTAGAGCGTGGCATTAAAGCCAAGACGGCAAATGCCTTG
>JBEGNC010000084.1:0-8171 GCA_041182705.1 Actinomycetota bacterium
AAGTAACTGGCGGTGGCGGTGGGATTTGAACCCACGGTTGAGTTTCCCCAACACGCGCTTTCGAGGCGCGCTCCTTAGGCCGCTCGGACACGCCACCGGGGGCGACTATACGCGAGCCTTAGCGTTGCTCTGAAAAGAACTCTTTCAGTATCACTGCGCACTCATCTTTCAATAGGTCGCTGACGACTTCGACCTTGTGTAGCGCTCTTGGATCTCGAAGTAAGTCGCAAGTAGAACCAGCCGCTCCCGCCTTCTCATCCCATGCACCGAAAACAACGCGGGGGATTCGTGATTGGAGAATCGCACCAGCGCACATCGCACATGGCTCCAAAGTCACGACGAGTGTGCAACCTTCCAGACGCCAACTTCCCAGTGCCCGAGCTGCAGAGCGAATTGCAATCATCTCAGCATGGCCAAGTGGATCTTTCAATAGTTCGCGCTGATTGTTTCCCATCGCAATCAATTGCCCTTGAGCATTGAGAACTACCGCGCCAACTGGGACATCACCACTGGCTACCGCCCCAAATCGCGCGCGCTCCAAAGCGACGCGCATCGCAGCTTCATAATTCATCTAGATATTCTCGACAATCTCCACGTATTTATCGCCGAAACCGATTCGGCGAGCGATTGATTCTAGTTGTTCATCTGGATAAAGCTCATCATCATCGCAGATAATCTGCAACTCCATCGCGTCGATACCGAGATCCGTGAGTAGATTGAGATCGCCGGCAGGTTCATCGGCATCATCATCGGCAGGTGATTCGATATCCAATAACTCTAAGACCTCCGATGCAATCTCATATTCCAGCGCCATCATCACATCGCTCAACATCATCTGCATCCGATCGCCAATCTGTCTTACGATGATGAAGAACGCGTCATCTATAGCAACAAGAGCCAATGCGCCACCGTTTACTTGATGTGAGCGAAGTGCATCAAGGACTATCCCGATATCCTCGGTTGCATCCGGTGGAAGTTGCGTTAGTCGCCAGACGCTCTCTTCGCGCCAGCCCAAGAGCGCAAAATCGAGGGTTTCGTTTTCCATCTCACACCTCCCCCGCCGCAGAAAAGAAGCACCTCAATAGTTCCACCGATAACCAGGGTAGTAAAGTGCCGCCATGAGAGTGTTAGTGGCAGATCATCCGCTTATTACGCATAAATTGACCGTACTCCGCAATAAAGAGACCAATTCGCAAGTCTTCCGCCACTTAGTCGATGAATTAGTGACGTTGCTATCTTACGAAGCCACTCGCGATGTGAAGATCCAACAAGTTGAGATCGAGACCCCGGTGACTAAGACAAAGGGTGCGATGCTCTCGTCGCCACGACCAGTTGTGGTTCCAATCCTCCGAGCGGGCTTAGGAATGCTTGAAGGGATGATGCGCGTGCTTCCTAGCGCAGATGTTGGATTCCTCGGAATGGTCCGCGATGAGAAGACGCTCCAGGCTTCAACCTACGCAAACCGGCTTCCAGAGGATCTCAGTGGTCGTCAGTGTTTTGTACTCGATCCGATGCTCGCTACTGGTGGAACCTTGGTTGCTTCAATCAACTATCTGATTGAGCGAGGTGCGAAAGATATAACCGCAATCTGCTTATTGGCAGCGCCAGAAGGCGTTAAAACACTTGAGCGTGCATTTGCAGACTCTTCATTCCCAATCACAATCGTGACGGGCGCGCTAGATGAGAAATTGAACGAACACGGCTACATCGTGCCGGGACTCGGCGATGCAGGAGATCGACTTTACGGAGTCGTCTAAATGGCAAATACATCACCTGGTTACGGAATCACGATCCGGGTCGAAGGTAAACCAGAATTCCAACCGGTAGCCGAGATAACCACCATCATCTCGCGTGAAGGTGCGACCATAACCGCACTTGACGTCGTCGATTCCCAATTAGATAACGTGGTTATCGATGTGACCTGCGATGCGATTGATTCGGGCCATGCGGAAAGAATCACCGCTTCACTATCAGCCTCTCCGATTCTCAAAGTCCGAAAGGTCTCCGATCGGACATTCCTATTACATCTCGGTGGCAAACTGGAGGTGCAGTCGAAAGTCCCATTGAAAACCCGTGATGATTTATCACGTGCCTACACCCCAGGTGTGGCTCGTATCTGCCAGGCCATCGCAAAGGATCCAGCAGATGCTCGACGCCTCACAATCAAGCGAAATACCGTCGCTGTTGTTACGGATGGCTCTGCCGTATTAGGTCTGGGAAATCTCGGTCCAGCTGCTGCGCTACCGGTGATGGAGGGAAAGGCAGCTCTTTTCAAACGATTTGCTGATGTTGATGCTTGGCCAGTTTGTATCGATAGCCAAGATGTCGATGAGATCGTAAGGACAGTGCAGTTAATCGCACCGGTCTATGGTGGTATCAACCTAGAGGATATCTCAGCGCCACGTTGTTTCGAGATCGAAGCTCGGCTGCGAGAGTTACTTGATATCCCGGTTTTCCATGATGATCAACATGGAACAGCTGTAGTCGTCTTGGCAGCGCTCCGAAATGCGCTGAAGTTAGTGAAGAAGGATCTAGGTAAGTGCAAGATTGTTCTCAACGGAGCTGGAGCGGCTGGTACTGCGATTGCTCGACTCCTAGTTCTTGCCGGTGCCAAGAACATCATCGGATTCGATAGCGCTGGGGTAATAAATGCCAAGCGCCAAGCAGAGGATGAGATGCGTCGTTGGTTTATCGAACATTGCAATCCCTCCCAATTCGATGGCTCGCTCTCCGATGCGATGCAGGGAGCCGATATCTTCATCGGCGTTAGCGCTCCGAATGTCCTGCAGGAATCTGACCTAGCGAAGATGGCAGATGGTGCGATCGTCTTCGCACTCGCCAATCCAGATCCCGAAGTGGATCCGACTTTGGCGCGAAAGTACGCAGCCGTAGTCGCAACCGGAAGAAGTGACCAGCCAAATCAGATAAATAATGTGCTGGCCTTCCCAGGAATCTTCCGTGGCCTTTTGGATGTGGGAGCCACGAAGATCACTGATGAACTTCTTGTGGCGTGTGCGGATGCGATTGCATCCTGCGTGAGCGATGCCCAATTGAACGCCTCATTTATCGTCCCAAGTGTCTTCGATACCAACGTCGTAAAGGCAGTCGCGAGCGCGGTCCGAGCGAGCTCCTAAGTGTCTATCGCAGATTGGCTAGAACAGGCGTTAAATGCCTCAGCGCCATTCCTGGTCTATGTCGGCTTCGGGCTGATTATCTTCATCGAGACTGGAATCCTCCTCGCATTCTTCCTGCCAGGAGACTCCATTCTTTTCGCAGCCGGATTGATAGCCGGCTCGCGCGATGACATAAATATCGTCTTCCTGATCTTTGTGATCTTCCTCGGTGCATTCATCGGAGATCAAGTCGGCTATGTACTAGGGCGAAAGTATGGTCGCGCATATCTAGAACGGCGAGATTCGCCGAAGATCAAGAAGATGATTGCGCGCTCTGAGGAGTTTTACGCAAAGTATGGTTGGAGCGCAGTAATACTGGCGCGCTTCTATCCATGGATCAGAACTTTCATGCCACCAATAGCCGGGCTTGGGAAGATGAATTACTACAAGTTCCTTGCCGCAAATGCTCTCGGCGCCCTGATCTGGGGCGTAGGTATAACACTCCTCGGTTATTACGCTGCTTCAATCCCAGCCTTAAAGGATTCCTCCCGCCTGGTCGCGCTCTTCTTTATCTTGCTGACGATTGCGATAACGATTAGGAACTATCGACGCGCTCGCCGTGACTGACCGCCACCAACAAGCACCCCGAGATAAGTCATAGCAATTCCAGAAACCAGATACCAACTAACCGAGATTCCTTCGGTAGGTAGATAAAGGTCAAGCAATAAGGAACCAAGGAGATTTCCGCCCACGCTTACTAAAGTGAAGGTCAATACCCCCAAATGCTGAACAATCAAAGATGTGAAGGCGATATAGATGACTCCGATGATGCCACCGCTATATATCCAGAGCGGTCCAGTCGGTAATGGCTTGAGTTCATTGTTACCAAAGATGATTAATCCGCTAAGGAATAAGGCAAGGAATGAAGTTCCGGTGATGAAATTCAAAAGTGAGGTCGCATAACTCTCCTTTGAATACTCGTTTATCTGGCCGTTTAACGCGCGTTGTACTCCGACTAACGCCCCAGCACACCCGGCGAGAAAGACTGCGAATATGGAGAAATCAACGCCCTGAAGCTTGTCCCAGACCGAGAGCAGAACCGCCAGGACCGTGATTACGGCAGCGGTGACCCGCCGCGGCGAGATCATCTTTGGGCCACCACCCGTCAATCCGATCCGATCGACGAATAGCGAAACCGCTGTTTGACCAGCAATTGAGGCAACGGAGTAAAGAGCGACTCCAATAATTGGGACGATGCTGGTTTGTAGAGCAACAAAACTCCCGCCTAATGCGCCTGCCAATAATCGCCAGCGAGGCAATAGCCCACTTTCGACGGCCGCAAACAACTCCTTCAACCCATGGCGAACCTTCTTGCTAGTTAGAGCGTAGATAGCGACGAAGAACAATCCGGATGAGAATGAGATCAAAGCTGCTTGCGGTGCATTATCCAGACGCGCGGAGAGTTCGCCATTTGCTCTTGCTTGTACAGCAATCATCACTCCTGAAATAGCTGCCAAGATATCAAGGCGGACTCGACTACTCTTTGATTCGCTCACTAATCTCCAACCACTCAGTCTCCAGCGATTCGCGGAGCGATACTACCTCGCGCAATTTGGTTTCTATCTCAAGCAACCTGACATGATCAAAGGCTGCGCTCGCCTCTTCGCCACGTAATTCAGATTCAGTAACGCTTATCTTCTCGATCTGTTTCTCTAATTTGGCAAGTTCCTTCTTCCAAAGCCGAATCTGAGCAGCGCTGGAGATCGCCTTTTCGGCGCTTGGTCGATTTAGTTGAGCGAGGGATTCCACTCGGGCGGTTAGGTATTGGTCGATGCCACCTGGGAGTGGCTGTAATTCCTGATCGCCAAGGAGGCCAAGGAATCGATCACAAGTTCGCTCTAGGAAATATCGATCGTGGGAAATGACAATCAATACTCCAGCAAAGGAATCAAGTAGATCTTCCAGAGCTGCAAGAGTCTCCACATCGAAATCATTCGTTGGCTCATCTAGGAGCAGGAGATTGGGGCTGGTCATGAGCAAACGCGTGAGTTGTAATCGCCGCTTCTCGCCGCCGGAAAGGTCGCGAATCATCCGCTGTTGACCGCCAAAGTCAAAGCCGAGACGCTCACAAAGTTGCGAGGCGGTCAATTCCCGGCCACCACCTAATTCAACGCGAAGAGCGACCCGTTCGACTGCTTCGAGAACCCGCCATGTTGGATCTAACTCTTCGAGATGTTGGGATAGAAATGCTCGCTTAACAGTCATTCCAACCTGCATTTTCCCGGAGCTAAATCGATACTCACCTGCAAGGGCGCGCATCAAGGTGGTCTTTCCGGATCCGTTGTATCCGATGATTCCAATCCGATCACCTGGAGCGATATTCCAATTCAGTGAGTCGATAAGAGTAGTTTCGCCAATTGCCAACCGCGCATGATGAATCTCAATCACCATGTTCCCTAATCGATTAGCAGCAAAGTTCAAGAGTTCGGCTTGATCACGTGGCGGCGGTTCCGTTGCGATCAATTGATTAGCGGCATCAACTCGAAACTTTGGTTTAGAGGTACGAGCTGGAGCGCCGCGACGTAACCACGCTAGCTCCTTACGGATCAGATTATTGCGTCGGGAATCCTCCGCGGCTTGCTGACGAGCGCGCTCTGCTTTCGCCAATACATAAGCAGAATAACCACCTTCGTATCGCTCGACGCTGCCATTGACAACTTCCCATACTTGATCAGCGATCTCATCTAAGAACCAACGATCATGGGTGACCACTAAGACTGCTAGTTCGCGACGGCTCCGCAAATGTCGCGCCAACCAAGCGATACCTTCGACATCAAGATGGTTAGTTGGTTCATCAAGCAGGATGAGATCGAGTGGTTCAATCAATAATTTCGCCAAGCCAACCCGACGACGTTCACCACCAGATAACGAACCAAAGGGGCGATCGAGAATCTCACTGGAATGCCCACCAAACAAGCCGGTGAAGATCTCGCGGACCCCAGAATCACTGGCCCATTCATGGGTTTTCTTGCTGCCTACGACCAAATCTCGAACGCTAGTACGTGAATCAGCGCTATCAACTTGGGTCAATAGTCCTACCTGGGCCCAGTTCGCTCTAGTTATCCGTCCGGTATCTGGCTCATCCACTCCAGCGATTAATTTCAAGAGCGTCGACTTACCGCCGCCATTTCTTCCGACAATTCCGATTCGTTCACTCTCCAGGACTCCGAGTGAAACCTTGTCCAAGAGAACCTCGTCATAAGCTTTCGAGATGCTCTCAGCGCTAATCAGATTGCGGGGCACTAGGTAAGGCTAATCTCCACCTATGGAGTTTCGAACCACAGCAGCCGCAATTGGCATCCTGATAGTTCTCATCTACGCCTTCGGTTCCGGTATCTGGGTGAATAGTTCGCCAGGTTGGTACTCCTCACTCAATCGACCACCTTGGCAGCCACCGAGTTTCATCTTCGGCCTGATCTGGCCTTATAACTTCATCATCCTTGGCGTAACAGCCGTGCGAATCTCAAATTCATTATCTCGAAGTGAAGTCATAACCTGGATGACTTGTTTTGCACTTTCCGTCATAGCGGCACTTTCCTGGGCATACAACTTCTATGTTCCGCATAATCTCCAATTCGCCACTCTCTCGTTAGCCACTACCGCTATCTTGACTGCACCGATGCTTTTCCTGACCTTTAAGGCATCGATTCCACTTGGAATTGCGCTCTTGCCATACCAAATCTGGGTTGCAATTGCTGCGACGTTAGCGTGGGGATACTCGACCCGAAATTAGCTACCGAGTTCCTTTAACGCATCACCAGATACTCGATATACCGTCCACTCTGACATGGCTTCTGCTCCCAGGGCGCGATAGAACTCGATTGCTGGTGAGTTCCAATCCAAAACCCACCACTGGAATCGCCCATATCCGCGCTCATTACAGAGCTCTGCTAGATGTTGAAGTAACGCCTTGCCATAGCCTCGACCGCGAAACTCCGGCTTCACATATAGATCCTCTAGATAGATGCCATGTTTTCCTTGCCAGGTCGAGTAATTCAAAAACCAGATCGCCATCCCAGCAATCTCACCATCTACTTCGACGAAATCACAGTGCACCTTTGGATTCTCGGCGAAGATTGTCGCTTTGATCTCCAACTCCGTCGCAGCAACCTCATGACTAGCCTTCTCATAATCAGCTAATTCCTTTATCAACTCCAAGATCTTGCCGGACTCGTCGATACGCGCTGGTCGGATCTTCATCAAGCGCGCTCCTCGGCAATCGAATTTCCGCCATCCACAACAAGGGATTGGCCGGTGAGATAGCCCGCCGCTGGCGATGCTAAGAAGGTAGCCAACCCAGCAATCTCCTCCGGCTTTCCATTTCGACCAAGTGGCGTCTTCATTCCCTGCAATCTCTCATGGGCGCTCTGGGTATCGGTTGCAATCCAACCCGGGAGGATTACATTGCAAGTTATTCCATACTTCGCTTCATCTAAGGCAAGAGATCTCGTCAAACCGACGAGCGCCGCTTTCGCAGTCGCATAAACCGGCTGATTCGCCATCGCCATCAGGCCACCCGTAACGCTACCGACGAAGATAATTCGCCCTGATTCCGATTTACGTAATTTTGGCAGCGCTGCCTTGGTTAGGTTAAAAGCGGTATCAAGATTTCTATTTATGCCACGCTGCCATCCCGAAAGTGTCACTGATGTCAGATCTGCGGCTTCATCAGCTTGAAGCGGTTTATTCAGGCTGGTCATCCCGGCGTTGTTAACCAAGATATCAAGTGCTGGGATGGAGTCGACCAGTCCCTGGGACTCAGATTCGATACTTAGATCTGCCACAAAACCGATTGCATCCAACTCTTTGGCTCGTTCGAAGATCCGCTCTGTTGTCGAGGTGATGAAAATCTGGGCGCCAGCAGATTTGAGCGCTTTAGCTATCGAAAAGCCGATTCCGCCTGGAGCGCCGGCGCCACTAATTAGCGCGGTCTTTCCAGCCAGTGAGAACATGAGGGAACTCTAACGAAGAGGCATAGAATCTCGATACTGAAGTGGG
>JBEGNC010000085.1:0-10468 GCA_041182705.1 Actinomycetota bacterium
CAGCTGCTCGCCTGAAAACTTTCGATATAAGGATTGATCCAATAACCGTATAACTTAGGTAAGATTCGGTTATGGCAATCCAACCAATTCGGTTCTTCGGCGATCCGGTTTTGACAACCCCAGCATCTCCAGTAACCGATTTTGATAAAGAATTGCGTGAATTGATTAAGGATTTGACTGAAACAATGCTAGATGCGCCCGGTGCAGGATTGGCGGCCCCACAGATTGGTGTTCCATTGCGCGCATTTGTTTGGCACGTCGATGATGAATTGGGTCATTTAGTAAATCCGACGCTTGACCTCAGTGAAGAGATGCAGGATGGCGAAGAAGGTTGCCTATCTTTCCCTGATATAACTTTTGAAACACCGAGAGCATTCCGCGCTGTCGCTAAGGGTTGGAATATGCACGGTGAACCGATAACTGTCGTGGGGACTGAGTTCTTAGCCCGAGCGCTACAGCATGAGACCGATCATTTAAATGGCGTGCTATTTATTGATCGTATGGCAAAGGCGGAGCGAAAGAAAGCGATGAAGGAGATCCGGGAATCAGAGTGGTTTATGGAGGCCGATTCTGCTGGAACGGTGCCTCAGATAAAGTTCTCGCCACACGCTTTTCGTGGTGAGGTCCGCTGAGTGAAAGTAGCCTTCGCGTCTTCATCGAATCTTGCCCTGCCGGCCCTTCACGCAGTGCGAGCCGCCGGTCATCAAATCGTAGGTTTGATAACTAAACCTGATGCCCCCAAGGGGCGAGGCCGAGTTCTCGAAGCGAGTGAAATCGCAACTCATTTTGTTGCGTCTGGATTGCCCGTTCACAAGCCAAAGTCACACTCCGAGCTCATGGAATCTTTACATGAATTGAAGCCTGAATTGGTAATTGCTATTTCTTACGGCAGGTTAATCAGGAAACCTGCGCTTGAATCAACGAAATTCGGCTGGATAAACCTCCATTTCTCACTATTACCGAAATATCGAGGGGCTGCGCCTGTACAGTGGGCAATCCTTAATGGTGAAAGTTCCACTGGAATTACGATCTTCAAACTTGATGAAGGAATGGATACCGGGCCAATACTTGCCGCTGCAGAACGGAAATTGCAGGGTGATGAAACTAGCGGCTTATTGTTGGATGAATTGGCCGTGCTAGGGGCAGGGAAGATAGTAGAAGCAATGGATCTGGTTGGCGAAGGAGTGACTGGCATAAGTCAACCTAGCGAAGGGACTTTGGCTCCTAAGATTTCAAAGGAGATGGCCCGGATTGAATGGCAGCGTTCGGCTGAGGAAATCGATCGCCTGATTAGAGCAATGAATCCAGCGCCGACGGCGTGGAGCACGCTTGACGGTGAGCGGGTTCGATTCATCAGGGCTCGGGTGAGCGAGGGAAATGGCGGTATTGGAGAGGTGATTGCTCTCAATCCACTCACTGTCGGAACTGGAATGGGAGCGATTATCGTTGAGGAAATTCAAGGCGAAGGCAAGAAGCGAATGAAGACCCCTGATTGGCTCAGGGGAGTGCGATTGAATGTCGGCGCAAAATTCGTATGAGAGAAATCAGCGCCCGAAGGCTTGCCTGGGAAGTGATTTATCAAGTTAGCCTTGAAGGCGGCTATAGCAATCTCTTATTGCCACAGAGACTCCGAGAGTCCCAACTCCAGGTGCGGGATCGTGGTTTTGCAACCGAGCTCACTTATGGGGTTCTTAGAATGCAGGGCCTATGTGATGCATACATATCCAGGGTTTCCGATCGGGCCATTGCAGATATCGACACTAAAACATTAATTGGACTGAGAATCGGGGTATACCAACTTAAGATTCTACAAACACCAGATCATGCTGCGATAAATGAAACCGTAAATCTTGTCAAAGAAACAGCTGGCAAAAGCGCTGGCTCTTTTGCGAATGCAGTTCTTCGCAATGTAGCCGCGGTACCGGAATCCGCTATTGATTCCTGGGAACTTCTTTCGCATCCAAAGTGGATTGTAAATGCGTTTAAGGATGCCTTGAAGGACGAGGCGAGCGTTTTGGCACAACTGCAAGCCGACAATAAAGCAGCACTTCCCACTCTAATTGCTTGGCCTGGCAGGTCAACGGTCGCTGAGCTAGTTGAAGCCGGGGCGATCCCCATAGAAGGCTCTAGATGCGCCGCAACTTTCGAGGGAAATCCGGGGGAGATTCCTGCCATAAAGGAGCGGCGCGCAGGAGTGCAAGATCTCGGCTCGCAGTTAGTCGTCGAGAATTTCTTCGCTACCGGATTAGGCGAGGATCTTCGCTGGCTTGATCTATGCGCGGGGCCCGGCGGGAAGGCGGCTTATCTCGATTCCTTAATAGATAGAAGTGAATTTGTTGCGAACGAGCCTAGAGAAGAACGGGTGAAGCTTGTCGAGCAGGTAGTTTCTCGGGGTCGAGTCACTAACTTTGATGGCAGAAATATTCCCGACTTCATAGGTAGCTTTGAACGGATTCTCATTGATGCGCCATGTACGGGGCTTGGCGCGTTGCGAAGACGTCCAGAAGTCAGATGGCGTCGCCGCGCTGAAGATTTAAGAGCACTCGTCGAGTTGCAGCATCAGCTTTTGGAAGGCGCAGTTGGTGCCATCAGCAAGGGCGGGATAATCGGGTATGCAACTTGTAGTCCGCATCTTGCCGAAACCAAGTTTCAAGTTCAAGATTTCCTGAAACGTCATCCGAATTTCAAACGAGTTCCGGTGGAGAAATACCCCGATAAAGATGGCGATATGCAACTATGGACTTTTCGTGATGGGACAGATTCCATGTACTTGTCGCTTTTGCGACGAGAAGAATAGACTTTGACCGTGATCAGAATCTGCCCGAGCATACTAAATGCAAATTTCGATGATCTACCTAATGAGATTGGGCGTATCGCCGCCGTCTCCGATCTCCTTCACCTTGATGTGATGGATGGAAAATTCGTCCCCAATTTCACATTTTCACCAGATCGGGCAATAGAGATTATTGAATCTGCTAGCCTGCCGGTTGATGTGCACCTAATGATTGAAGCTGCAGACGTCAGTGTTCTCCCATATCTCGAAAGTAAGGCCGCGAGCGTTACGGTGCATTACGAGGCGTGCACGTCTGTTGGAAGAACTCTTGCCGCGATTCGGGCTAGCGGTAAGCGAGCAGCGTTAGCAATCAAGCCTGGCACGCCATTAAGTGAGGTCATGGATTATCTGGGGGAGATAGACATGCTCTTGGTGATGACCGTGGAACCGGGTTTCGGCGGGCAGAAATTTATGAGCGAGATGATGCCGAAGGTACGTGCCGCACGGCAATGGTTATCGAGCAATGGGCTATCCGATACCTGGATTCAAGTTGATGGTGGTATCAACGAAGAGACGATCCGCCAAGCGCGACAAGCCGGTGCCGATACATTTGTCGCCGGATCAGTTGTCTTCCGCGCAGATGATCCGGCAGGAATGGTCGAAACCCTCCGGCGCAATGCCGAAACTAACCTCTAAACTCGGCAGATGGCTAAGACCTTCGAGGAACTTTGGGTAGAGCTTTTGGACAAGAGCACTTCGGCAGACCCGCAATCAGCAACGGTTTCAGCGCTGAATTCAGGCACCCGATTTATAGCAAGGAAAGTGCTCGAAGAGGCGGGCGAGGTATTTGCTGCTGCTGAGAATGATAGGGCAGAACTTGCGTTAGAGATTTCGCAACTGCTTTATTGGCTCCAGGTTCTCATGTTGAGCGAGAATCTGGATTTGTCGGATATTTATGAGAGGCTTTAGATGACTCTTTCCATCGCTTTGCCGAATAAAGGGGCGTTGCACGAAGGTGCCGCGGCTATTTTTAAGGAAGCCGGTTATCAACTTCGTCGAGATTCCCGAGATTTATCCTTCTACGATGCAAAGAACGACATTGAATTCTTCTACCTGCGCCCGCGAGATATCGCTACATATGTTGCCTCGGGAGATTTGGATTTAGGAGTCACGGGACGAGATCTCCTTCTCGATTCCGGAGTCGCGGCTGAGGAGCGGTTGGCCCTGGATTTTGGGCGAAGTCAGTTTCGCTTCGCTGCGCCAGCTGGAGCGGGAAATCTCGCAGGAAAGCGGATTGCAACGTCTTATCCAAGATTGGTAGCCAATTACCTAAACACACGAGAGATATCGGCAACAATAATCGAATTGGATGGTGCGGTCGAAGGCGCGATCAAGCTTGGGTTAGCTGATTTGATTGCAGATGTAGTTGCGACTGGAAATACCCTGAAACAAGCAGGCTTGGTTATCTTTGAGGAGGTGGTAATGGAATCAGAGGCGATCTTGATTTCTCGTCCGAGTTATCGGAATGAAGCGTTGGAGCGGCTATCTCGAAGATTGAATGGCGTTGTGATCGCTCGCCAATACGTATTGGTTGATTACGATATTGCCGAAGGTAGCTTGGAGGCGGCTTGTGGAGTTACTCCCGGCTTGGAGTCGCCGACCATCTCACCATTGAAACGTCCTGGCTGGTATGCGGTTCGAGCCATGGTCAAACGGAGTGAGGTTCACGATGCAATGGATCAGCTCTGGGAGATTGGCGCTAGAGGTATCCTGGTAACGGATATTCATTCCTCAAGACTGTAAGTAGGGAATAACCTCAACAAGAGTTCGGTCTATTTTTAGGTCAGCAACCTGGGCCAACGCAGGCTTTCCTCTGAATGCGACTCCTAAGCCAGCTAACGTGACCATATCGATGTCGTTTGCACCATCGCCGATAGCTATCGTCTTTTCAAGGGGTATTCCAAGAGAAGAGGCGAATGTACGGAGAGCGGTTGCTTTACCTGCGCGATCGACAATCTCGCCGATAACTTCACCGGTCAGTCGACCGTTCTCGATGCCCAAGAGATTAGCTTTCACGAAATCTAGGCGCTTGCTGATACCGAAACAATCGAGCACCTGAATGAATCCACCAGATACAGCTCCGATTTTTATCTGATTCTCCGCGCAGTAGGAGATTAAATCCTCTGCGCCATCGTTATATTCAATTCTGCGAGAGATCTCATCGATTATCTCGGCCTCGGCTCCTCGGAGTAGATTTGCCCTGGCTCGGAGAGCTGATTCGAAGTCCAATTCGCCATTCATGGCTCGGGTTGTGATGTCAGATACCGCATCTCCTACGCCATGGATACGAGCGAGCTCATCAATCACTTCCTGTCGAATCAGTGTTGAATCAACATCGCATAAGACCAATCGGTACTTCAATTAAGCTCCATCGCTACATCAAGCCCGGATTGCTTACCAATCTCCTCTAGATCATGATAGATCGCATCAAAATGTGCCGGATCGATTCGAATCAATACCCCAATGATTGTTCTGCCAGCGAGATCTATCCGCTCTTCCTTCAAAATCTCATGTATGAAAGGGTTCAGTCCGCGCCGGAGAATCTGGTCGGCATCGGGACAGTCTGAACCGGAGGCGAGAATCAACGCCTCGGCCGAAATTGCGGGGTTACTCACCTTTGGAGTTTACCTCGCACGGCATATCCAGCGGGTATGTTTCGCCATCATGGACGCCCTTATCGCCCTAGAGAACGTCGAAGTCATTCGGGACGGGAAACGGATCTTGGGTCCGCTGGATTGGAAATTGCTTCCGGGTGAGCGTTGGGTCGTTCTTGGGCCGAACGGTGCGGGAAAGACAACCTTCCTCCAGCTGATCGCAGCGTTGTTGCATCCGACCGAAGGCAGGGTTCAAATTCTTGGCGAAGAACTCGGCCGAACCGACATTTTCGAACTTCGTCCACGGATTGGTTTTGTATCCAGTGCTATGAATCAACTTCTTGAAGCTGACGAGACGGTTATAGATATTGTTCTCACGGCGGCTTATGCGATGACTGGAAGATGGTTAGAGGAGTACGACCTCTGGGATGAATCTCGCGCCAGTGCGCTCCTCACGCTTTTCGGAGTTCGAGAATTGCGCGAGCGGAGATATGGAACGCTTAGCGAGGGTGAAAAGAAGCGCGTGCAGATTGCCCGAGCCCTGATGACTAATCCGGAAGTGCTTCTACTCGATGAACCAGCCGCCGCGCTTGATTTGGGCGGCCGGGAGGACATACTCGGGCGAATCGCGAATTATCTGGAGGGGGAGAGCGCTCCAGCCTCGGTGATAGTCACTCACCACATTGAAGAGATTCCTGCCGGCACAACCCACGTGTTATTTCTCAAGGAGGCTCAGCTGGCATTTAGCGGAAGAATTGCAGAGATTCTCAATGAAGTGAACATCGAGAAGGTTTTTGGCCTCGCAGTCTCACTCTCATTTGATGGCCAAAGATACTTTGCCGTAGCACGTTAAATCATGCTCTTCGATTTGGTTCCATCCAACTGGCAAGATGTCCTTAGCGATTTTAGAGATGAGATCAATCGAATCGGAGGGGAGTTGCAACTGCGCGCAGATCAAGGAGAGCGGATTCTTCCAGATAAGAAGTTCGTCTTTCGAGCGTTAGAGATTCCACCATCGCAAGTTCGTATTCTGATTGTGGGCCAGGACCCGTATCCAAATTCTCAGGATGCCTGTGGGCTCGCCTTCTCGGTAGCGCCGCGAAGTTCTGGATTGCCTGGTTCATTACTCAACATCCAGAAAGAGATTCTCACCGATGTAGGAAGTACTACTACTTCCGATGGGGATCTCTCTCGGTGGAGCGAACAAGGCGTCATGCTGTTAAACCGAGTTTTGACGGTATCGGCTGGCGAATCGGCTTCACATTCTCGACTTGGCTGGGAACGTATCACAGAGCGGATCGTTCAGGAATGTGCATCGAACGGATCGATTGCGATTCTCTGGGGAAACCATGCGAGAGAAGTTGCTCATCTCTTTCCAGAGGATCGACTTATTCAAGGAGTGCATCCCAGTCCGCTTTCTGCGCACCGAGGATTTCTTGGCTCCAGACCCTTCACCCGAGCCAATGAGATGTTAGAAAAGCTCAGTTACAAACCGATTGTCTGGTGAATAGAAAAGGACCCAGGTTTCCCCGGGCCCTTCTCGACAAGCTGGTAACTAGCTTAGCCAGGTATTGATTGGGTCATTTAGGAAGTAAATCATGAAAAGACCAGCCACTAAGAGAAGCAGTGGATGGACATCCTTGATCTTTCCTTGGAAGGCACGAATCACAACATAGGAGACGAAGCCTGCTCCAATACCGACCGAGATGTTGTAAGTGAATGGCATCAAGATAATCGTCAAGAAGGCTGGAATTGCAATTCCATAATCTTCCCAATCGATCGACTTGATCTGGGTCATCATCAAGAAGCCGACAATGATGAGCGCCGGAGTTGCAGCTTCGTAAGGAATTATCGCAACTAGCGGTGAGAGGAAGGTTGTAAGTAGGAATAGAACGCCAGTTACCACTGATGCTAATCCAGTTCGCGCACCTTCACCGACTCCCGATGCAGATTCGATATAAGAAGTATTGCTGGATACCGATGCCGCGCCGCCAGCTGCAGCTGCGAGTGAATCCACTAGCAAGATTCGGTCTGCATTTGGTGGGGTGCCATTCTTGTCATTGAGGCCTGCTTCTTGACCGATAGCAGTCATGGTGCCCATCGTGTCGAAGAAATCAGCTAGGAGTAATGTGAATACCAAGAGCAGAGCGGTGATTAATGGAACTCGCTCAAAGGAACCGAAGAGATTGAATTGGCCTAAGAGACTGAAATCTGGAGTCGCCACAATATCCGAAGGAACAGCAGGGACATTCAAGCCCCATCCCTTTGGATTGACATTTGTGCCATCGAAGTTTGGACCCACTTTGAAAGAGGTCTCTATGACAACTGCCAATGCGGTAGCAATCACGATACCAATCAAAAGGGCTGCCTTGACCTTGCGAATCATCAAGCCGATGGTCAAGAAGAGACCGAAGGCGAAGACGACAATTGGCCAGCCAACTAGTTCGCCACCGTCACCGAGGGTGACTGGAACTGGACCTTGTCCGGTTCGACGTACGAACCCAGCATCAACTAGACCGATCAGGGCGATGAATAGGCCAATACCGACCGATATCGCTATTTTGAGTTGGGTAGGGACGGCGCGGAAAACCGCAGTTCGAAACCCGGTTAAAACCAGGATCGTGATGATGATTCCCTCTAGGACAACAAGGCCCATAGCATCTTGCCAAGTCATCTTCGAAGCGATTGCAACTGCTACGAAGGTATTTAGGCCAAGACCAGTGGCCAATGCGAGCGGGAAATTCGCGACAACCCCCATGAGAATCGAGAGCACGCCGGCAACTAGCGCCGTTGCAGCTGCGATCAACGCGAGGTTTGGCGCATCTCCGCCACCGATGTACTTACCATCTGCATCCTTTGTGAGGCCGATGATCAGTGGATTAAGCGCCACGATGTAAGCCATCGTGAAAAATGTGACTACTCCGCCTCTAACTTCTTGGGCGACCGTGGAGCCACGTTCTGATATTTTGAAGAAGGTATCCAGCATTTTCTGCCTTTCATCTCATCAAATAAATGAGAGATCGCTAATTTTTTAACGGTGGTGGTTGCGACACCGCGTGGAGGGCAGTCCACGAACCGGGGGAAGACCTAAACCTATTTGCTACCGACTGGTAAGCCGGGCAACGACACCAAAGGAAAAGGCCACGGAATAGCCCACGAGAAGGGCGAAGATCACTGTTCCCGCCCCCACGCTGCCGCCCAAAAGCCAGCCGAGGGTGAGTGCGATGAGTTCGATGCCAAGCCGGACCCGGCCAACCGGGATCCCGGTGCGAAAGTGGAGCGCCGTCATCCAACCATCGCGTGGCCCTGGGCCAAGTCCGCAAGTTATATAGAGGCTGGAACCGGCTCCAACCAAGAAGGTGCCCAAGATAACCATCGCTACCTCGAGGAGAACGTTGCTCTCAGATGGAAAGAGCCACAATCCAAAATCGATTGCAAGTGCGATTACGAGCATATTCATTACCGTGCCCAATCCAGGCTTCTCTTTGAGTGGGATCCATAGAAGGAGAACGAGGAAACTGACCGTCAACGTCGCCATTCCAATAGTAATGCCGAGTTGCTTTGCTATCCCTTGAGCGAGTACTGACCAAGGCGCATTACCCAAGCCGGCCGAGATGATCAGCGCATCTCCAAGGCCAAATATGAATAGGCCAAAAGTGAGAATAGTGAAGCGCCGTGGTTCGAAATCCCAGAGATGATTTCCCGTCCAAGGCGTGTTCGGAACCGTTCGATGGGGGCGAAAGAACGCGAACCTTGAAGTCACGATTGAGCCTATCGCATAACCCCTTAGACTTTAGCGATGTTTCCCGGAATCGGCACCATAATCAATGTAATCGCAATCATCATCGGTTCTTTCGTTGGGAAACTTGGTGGAAATCTTCTACCAGAACGAACTCGCACACTGATAACGGATGTGCTTGGAGCAGTAACTTTGCTGGGAGCGGCCTCAGCTTTGATGGCGCTCTGGGATGAAGAGATGGGAAGCCTTCCTTCTGGTTCACCAATCCTCATCATCTTGGGGGCGCTATTGCTGGGCGGGTTGATCGGTTCCGCGTTTCAGTTGGAGAAGAGGTTGGAGGACTGGGGAGAATCACTCAAACGAAGACTCGCTAGGGATTCGGATAGTGGTTTTGTCGAGGGTTTCGTGACAGCTTCATTGATATTCGTAATTGGGCCACTGGCCATCTTAGGAAGTATCAGCGATGGCATGTCTACCGGAATCGAACAGTTGATTCTCAAGAGCACCCTAGATTTCTTCGCGGCCATAGCCTTCGCTGCCACCTTCGGACTTGGTGTGGCGCTCTCAGCCCTTCCGGTGGGTCTTTACCAAGGGGCGTGGACAATCAGCGGCATCTTTCTTGGCAAATTACTCAACGAACTCCAAATTGCCGCAATGACTGCGACCGGCGGGGTATTGCTATTCGGTATCGCATTGAAGCTTCTTAAGGTACGCCAGATGGCAATCGGAGATCTATTGCCAGCGCTAGCCATTGCACCGCTTCTAGCGACTCTATTCGGATAGTCCTAAAACTTACTTGCGTCGATGACGAACCGGTATTTCACATCGCTAGCAACAGTCCGTTCATAAGCGATATTTATCTGATCCGGAGTGATTACTTCAACATCTGCGATTATGCCTTTGTCGCCGCAAAAATCGAGCATTTCCTGCAATTCCGGCATTCCGCCGATCATCGAACCAGCGACACTTCGCCGACCATCCAAAAGCGTTCCAGCGCTTACTGAATAGGGTTTGCCTGGAAGGCCAATTACAACGAGAGTTCCATCGGTATCTAAGAGTTGAAGATAGGGGTCTAGCTCAATATCGGCAGAGATGGTATTGAGCACAAGATCGAAGGATTTCCGAAGATTCCGGTTCCAATCTCCCTTCGTTACCACGAAGTTTGAAGCGCCCATTCGGAGCGCATCCTCAGACTTCGACGGGCTGTGAGAGAGGACCGTAACTTCCGCTCCCATAGCAGCGGCAAATTTGACCCCCATATGTCCCAGCCCGCCGAGTCCCATCACAGCCACTCTTGAACCA
>JBEGNC010000086.1:0-13782 GCA_041182705.1 Actinomycetota bacterium
CTGGCTAGCCTTTCGCCCTCCCTGTCCCAGGGGGCATGATCATGAATGAAAGGCAATAAATGAAGAAGAAGGTACTCGCGCTCGCCTCATCCGTTGCGATGATGGTCGGCGTAACAGTAGCGGTAGCTCCTTCGGCGCATGCTGCATGTGCTGGGAACTACAAGCTATATTTCCAGGGCGCTCTAACCGGCCCATATGCTGAAACAGGCATCAACGAGAACAACGGCGTCAAGTTGGCAATCAAGGATTACAACAAGACTGCGACCGTAAAGATCGATGCAGATGCAATCGATACGGAAGCATCAGGTGCAAAGTCACCAGCTCTTGCAGCCAAGGTTGTAGAAGATGATTGTGCGCTAGGTGTAATCGGTGGCATGTACTCCGGTGAAACCCTAGCTGCGGTTCCTGTCTACGAAGGTGGCGGAGTCCCAGTTATCTCCCCATCAGCGACAAACCCAGCACTCACCAACAAGTCGCCAGTATTCCATCGCGTAGTTGCTAACGACCTAGTCCAAGGTCCAGCACTTGCAACCATCGCGAAGCGAGTAGGCAAGAAGATCTTCGTTGTTGACGACGCAACTCCATACGGAAAAGGTCTTGCAAAGATCGTTAAGTTGAACCTTTCCAAGGCACAGCTCGCAGGTACTGATGCCGTTACTGAGGGAACCACGAACTTCTCCTCAGTCGTAAGCAAGGTAAAGGCAGCTAAGGCTGACACCGTCTTCTACGGCGGCTACTACCCAGAAGCAGCTATCTTCATCAAGGCGCTACGCGATAATCCTGCAACAAAGAACGTCAAGTTCGTTGCTGGCGATGGCGTACTTGATGGCGAGTACATCAAGCTTGCTGGAAAGAATGCAGAAGGTTCATTCCTAACTGCTCCTGGCCTACCGATGAAGACTGCAGCTCCAAAGCTCTACAAGGCTTACAAGGCTGAGTTCAATCGCGAGCCAGGTCTCTATACCCTTGAGGCATATAACGCCACCTGGTTCTTCCTTCAGGCAATCAAGGCTGGAAACACAACTCGAGCGAGCATCAATAAGTTCATCGATGATGAGGTAATCAAGGGCGTCGGAATGACCATGTCATTCGGACCGTCTGGCGATTCCGAGACCATCGTTATGAACGAATACACCATCAAGAATGGAAAGATGGTCTGGGTTCGTAAGTTGTAGTTTGATCTAAAGGTCGGCTAGGCAGCGAGGTGACTCTCTGCCTAGCCGGTTTTGAAAACAGATTCTAAAAAAGTTTTTCAACCTAGGGAGCCGTCTTGGATTTTTCGATTCTCGTAAGCGAATTTGCTTCGCTTACATTTGATGGGATTGTTGTAGGCGCCATCTATGCTCTCGTCGCACTTGGCTACACGCTCGTTTATGGCGTACTGCGGCTAATCAACTTTGCGCACTCCGAGATCTTCATGATCGGCACTATGACCTGTTATGCAGTGACCCTTCTTCTAGGAATCTCCACTGATGCAGATCCGCTCGCGCTCACTGGATTTGCTCTGGTATTCACTCTAATTGTCCTGGCAGCAGGTCTAGCTAGCGGAGCATCTGCTGTCGTCCTGGAATTCGTCGCCTACCGTCGCCTCCGTAAGATGCGGGCAAGCCGACTAAGTTCGTTGATCTCCGCCATCGGTGCATCCTTCTTTTTGACCGAGTTATTCCGAATCTTGACGGACTCGAAGAATATTGCTTTCCCTCGACTCATCGATAAAGAGCCGCTCTTCGTCGTTTCCTCGGCGTATGTAACGGCCGATAAACTCTTCGTAATTTTCGGCGCCGCAGTACTTTTCTTCCTTTTGAATCGAGTCATCAACCACACAAAGCTTGGCCTCGGTATTCGAGCTGTATCCCAAGATGAAACCACATCGGTCCTGATGGGCGTTAACGTAAATCGCGTAGTTTCTCTGACCTTCCTAATTGGCGGCATCCTCGCGGGCGCGGGCTCTGCCTTTTATATGGTCTTCTATGAAACGACCAAGTCAAATGTCGGGTTCTTGGTAGGAGTTTCAGCCTTCACCGCTGCCGTACTTGGAGGTATCGGTAACGTCCGGGGCGCATTGCTCGGCTCCTTCGTTCTCGGCTTGATCCAGCAATACTCCTCGGCCGTTTTGGGCTACAACTGGCGGGACGTGGTCACCTTCGTAATTCTCGTTCTAGTCCTCCTGGTAAAGCCAACGGGATTACTCGGTGAGGCGTTGCAAAGGGCGCGCGTATGAAAATGACATCCAAGGGTTTCAATCTCCGCGATCGTTTTGGCGATTGGTGGGATAAAGCCTCACCAGTAAAGCGGGGAATATTCCGAGTATTCCTTATCGCGATCTTCTTCGGGTTACCAATTTTGAATAATCCGATTATCGATACGCCAAATACCAGTTTCGAATCAGTTCTCTTCTATCCGTTGGTCATGTTCGCGGTTATGGCCGTCGGCCTCAATGTTGTAGTCGGAAAGAGTGGAATTCTTGATCTGGGCTACGTTGCATTCTTTGCTATCGGTGCTTACACGCAAGCCATATTCGGTCTCTATACAGATTTGAATTTCTGGATTGTGCTTCTCCTTGGAATGGCATTTGCCATGGTGGCCGGCATAATCCTTGGTGTACCAGCCCTGAGATTGCGCGGAGATTATCTAGCCATCATCACGTTAGGTTTTGGTGAGATTGTTCGAATCATCGCGGTCAATACTGAAGCGATTGGTGGGGCCGCGGGATTGACCGGTATTCCTACGCCGCCGCCGATACTCGGGATTGAATTTGGCGTCCAGGACGTCCGTCCTTATTACTGGCTCACCCTGACTCTTCTACTTCTAATCCTCTGGGGAATCATTCGCCTCTCTCATAGAAAACCAGGTCGCGCCTGGGAAGCAATCCGAGAGGATGAAGATGTCGCAGCCTTTATGGGTGTCGAGACTTTCAAATACAAACTCTGGGCATTCGTTATCGGAGGTGCAATTGGTGGAGCTGCGGGAGTTATCTATGCCTCGCAAATTCTCTCGATTGAGCCGGCGCTCTTCACTTTGAACCTCTCAATCATGATCCTCGCTTGTGTCGTCTTTGGTGGAATGGGCAATATCTGGGGTGTAATTCTCGGCGCAGTGTTGTTGGGGTATCTACCCGAGAAGCTACGTTTCTTAAGTGACATCCGAATCTTGATGTTTGGCGTTCTCATGGTGGTTATGATGAATTTGAGGCCGAATGGCTTGATTCCGCGGAAGAAGCGCGAAGTGATTTCGGAGAAACTATCGTGACGAAGAAGCTTCTTGAGGTTAAGAATCTGACCATCAAGTTCGGTGGCGTTACTGCTTTGAACGATGTCAGCATCCATGTAAATGAAGGCGAAATTGCTGCGCTAATCGGACCTAATGGAGCTGGTAAGACCACTGTATTCAATGTTGTGACTGGATATTACGCGCCAACGTCGGGTGAGTTCTCATTGGGTGGCGTTAAATTGGTCGGCAAGCGCCCACACGTGATTGCCCGTTCTGGTCTTGCTAGAACTTTCCAGAACATTCGACTTTTCGGTGATATGACTGCATTGGAAAACGTCGCAACAGCCGCTGATGGCTTGAACAAGTCGGGTCTAATCGGTTCACTCTTTGGCTCGCCACGAAGCAGGCGCGATGAAAAAGTCAGTCAGCAGAAGGCCGAGGAGCTTTTGAAATTTATCGGACTCAGCCACCGGGCTGGGCAGTTAGCCCGAAACCTTCCCTACGGTGATCAGCGCCGTTTGGAGATTGCTCGAGCTCTCGCACTTGATCCAAAGGTGCTACTACTGGATGAGCCAGCAGCGGGCTTTAATCCTCAGGAAAAGGTTGAACTTGGCGAGCTGATCAGAAAGATTCGAGATAGAGGACCGGCGGTGCTCTTAATTGAGCATGACATGAGCCTCGTTATGAATGTTTCAGATCGCGTGATGGTCCTTGATTTTGGAAACAAGATTGCAGATGGACTTCCCAGAGATATTCAGAAGGATCAAAGGGTTATTGATGCCTATCTAGGAGTTGCTGATCATGATTCTTGATATTCAGAACTTAGAGGTTTCCTATGGCAAGATTCGAGCGATAAAAGGAATCTCTCTGAATGTAAAGCAAGGAGAGGTAGTAGTCCTAGTCGGCGCAAATGGCGCTGGAAAGACGACTTTGTTGAAGACAATCTCAGGTTTGTTGAACCCGACCGCAGGATCAATCTTGTTTCAGGGCCTCGACCTCACGAAGATCTCCCCACATCAGCGGGTCATCGAGGGTATTTGCCAGGCGCCAGAGGGGAGAGGAATCTTTCCGGGCATGACTGTTGAAGAGAATCTCAGAATAGGCAAATTCAGCCGGGCTACCGCAAAAGTAGAGATGGAAGAGGATTTGGAGAGAATCTTTGATCTATTCCCAAGGCTCAAAGATCGCCGCACTCAATTGGGTGGCACTCTCTCCGGTGGCGAACAGCAGATGCTCTCAATCGGTCGGGCCTTGATGAGTCGCCCAAAGATGCTTCTATTGGATGAGCCATCGATGGGCTTGGCGCCGAAATTTATCGCGACGATTTTTGAGATAATCCAAGAAATCAAGAAGCAAGATGTCACGATTCTTCTGGTGGAGCAGAACGCCGCCAAAGCGCTCCAAATCGCAGATCGTGCATATGTCTTGGAGACCGGAGTGATCTCAAAAGAAGGTTCTGGCCAGGGATTACTCAATGATCCTGCTGTGCGAGCTGCCTATCTCGGTACTGGGGCCTAAGACTTACCGCTCCGCCAAGATCAAGCAAGTGATTCGCGCCGTGCAAGTCTTCCGACCTTGGTCATCAGTGATCTCAACATTGTATGAACAGAGCGTCTTGCCAAGTGTGATTGCAGTAGCGACAGCAGTCACCACGCCCGTGGTCGCTGACCGGTGATGCGTGGCGTTGATATCGACGCCGACAATCTTTCGATGCGGACCAGCGTGCAGTTGAGTTCCGACCGAACCTAAGCTTTCGGCAAGAACCACATTTGCACCGCCATGAAGGAGTCCCATCGGCTGGGTATTTCCCTCAACCGGCATAGTGCCAACGAGACGCTGGGGAGAGGCCTCGATGATTTCGATTCCCATCTTCTTATCAAGTGCGCCACGGCCACGCTCGCGCAAAATCTCCATAAAGTCGATCATGGCTCAATTGTAGGCGGCTATCCCTAGGATTGCTGGTGATGACTAATCGAGTTCTACTTATTGACGGCCACTCGCTCGCCTATCGGGCCTATTTCGCTCTGCCGGTGGAGAACTTCACTACATCGACTGGTCAGCATACAAATGCCATATATGGATTTGCATCAATGTTGATGAACTTGATTCGAGATGAAAAGCCGACACATATCGCGGCCGCATTCGATGTATCTCGAAAGACTTTTCGAAGTGAGATGTTCCCTGAATACAAAGCAAATCGGGCAGCCACCCCAGATGAATTTCGCTCACAAGTCACCTACATCAATGAATTAGTAGATGCTTTCCAGATACCGCGCTTTGAGGTGGCGGGATTTGAAGCTGACGATGTAATTGCGACCATCGTCAGCGAGATGGGCGAAGATGTGGATATCCTGATTTGTACTGGAGATCGAGATGCCTTCCAATTAGTGAGCAATCGAGTCACTGTTCTTTATCCAAAGAAGGGTGTAACCGAATTAGCGCGCATGACACCCGATGCCGTGATTGAGAAGTATGGATTACGCCCGGAGCAATACCCCGACTTTGCTGCCCTTAGAGGTGACCCGAGTGATAACTTGCCATCGATTCCTGGAGTAGGGGAGAAGACAGCAGCCAAGTGGATCGTTGAATATCAATCGCTCTCAAATTTGATTGCGCGCATCGATGAGATTTCCGGTAAAGCTGGTGAATCGCTCCGGAATTGTCTACCTAATGTGATCCGTAATCGAGAACTCACACAACTTCGCCATGATGTCCCAATCCAAGTGACTTTGGCCAACTTAAAGTGGCCTGGCATCGATGTCAATCATGCAATCACTTTATTCGAACGATTGGAAATCAAGGCACTAAGAGATCGCGCCCGAGCGCTATCCGGTGATACGGAATCTACTAAAGAGCCAATCAAGAAGTTGAAACCGGTCAAGGTGAGTAGCGAATTTATAGATGCTTCAAATGGTTCTGGTTCGGTAGGAATCTTAGTATTGGATGAAGGTTTTGCGATAGCGTCCAATGAATCCGAAGTAGCATTAGTTGCAAAGCTCCCGGAAAACTTTACTGAGTCTTCGATAATCACACATGATGCTAAACCATTGATACGTGATGGCAAGATTCCGAAGGTCGAATTCGATACTCAGCTCGCGGCCTATCTGCTAAATCCAGGTACGAGAGACCTGGAATTTGCCGAAGTTGTTGAGCGCTATCTAGGTGTCTCAATCGCGATTGGGGAATCGGACCTCTTCGGCGGCTCAATCGATCCGAAATCGGCGACCTATTTAATACCCCTCAAGGAGCTTCTGGAGAAGGAGTTGGCGGATCGGCAATTGCTGGAGCTTTATCGAACTTTGGAGTTGCCTACGATGCATCGACTAGCAGAGATGGAGCGGATCGGAATTGCGGTTGACCGGAATGAACTTGGCGAATTGCATCGATATTTTGCGCAAATCGAAGGTGATGCAACGGCGGCGGCGCATAAGGCGGCGGGTAGAGAATTCAATGTCGCCTCGCCCAAACAGCTTCAATCCATACTGTTTGAGGAATTAGACCTTCCGAAGACGAAACGAATCAAGACTGGATACAGCACGGATGCAGAATCCTTAGAGTGGCTCTTCGCCAAATCCAAGCATCCGATCTTGGAGAATCTCTTGAAAATTCGCGAGGTCTCAAAACTCCGAACGACGGTCGAGGGCTTGCAGGCTGCAATTGGAAGTGATGGAAGGATTCATACGACTTTCCAGCAGACTGTGACAGCAACCGGGCGTTTATCGTCTACTGAACCTAATCTTCAGAATATCCCGATTCGAACCGATGAGGGCCGGAAGATTCGAGCCACTTTTGTAGCTGGTAATGGCTTCACCGAATTGATGACTGCGGATTACAGTCAGATTGAGATGCGGATAATGGCGCACCTTTCCGAGGATAAAAGCCTACTAACAGCTTTCCATGAAGGGGAGGACCTCCACTCCACAGTTGCAGCTCAGGTTTTTGGGGTGAAGGTAAACGAAGTCGATAGCGAGATGCGACGGCAGATTAAGGCGATGTCATATGGATTGGCATACGGCCTATCCTCTTTCGGACTGGCCCAGCAGTTGGATATCTCTCCAACTGATGCGAGCGCATTGATGGGTAAGTATTTCGAGCGATTTGGCGGCATCCAGGATTACTTGAAGGATGTTGTGCGCATAGCAAGGGAGAAGGGATATACGGAGACGATCTTGGGTCGCCGTAGATATCTCCCGGATCTGAACCATGAGAATCGACAGCGGCGTGAAGTGGCTGAACGGATGGCGTTAAACGCTCCGATCCAGGGTTCAGCTGCTGACATAATCAAAGTGGCGATGCTGCAGGCACACAACGCAATGATGAACGCGGGACTGCGTTCAAGGCTATTGCTTCAGGTGCATGACGAGTTGATCTTCGAGATTGCCGAGGGCGAGCGGAGTGAAATGGAGGAATTGGTCAGAAGAGAGATGGGGAGCGCCTATCCGCTCCGCGCCCCGCTAGATGTGAGCGTGGGATTCGGACCGAATTGGGACCAAGCCGGACACTGAGTGCCCTCTTTCGCCAAATTGACCTTTACTATCGGTGAAAAGTAGCCTTGCGCTCCGCGCTTAAGGCTCTTGCAATTCCTCGGACCTAGTAGGAATCGCCCAAGTCAACTTGGAGTCGGAACTAAAGCGTGCCCTACTAGAAAATTTCCCCTCGGAGTAACTTGTCAACTCAAATCTCAGTAAATGATGTCGGATCGGCAGCTGAATTCCTTGCCGCAATCGAAGGCACAATAAAGAATTTCAATGATGGCGACCTAGTATCTGGAGTAGTAGTCCAGGTGGATCGCGATGAAGTACTTCTGGATATCGGCTACAAGACCGAAGGCGTGATTCCAGCACGCGAACTATCTATCAGGAATGATCTAGATCCAAGTGAATTGGTAAAGATTGGCGAGCGCGTAGAAGCGCTCGTTCTACAGAAGGAAGATAAAGAAGGACGTTTGATTCTCTCGAAAAAGCGCGCTCAGTATGAGAAGGCGTGGGGAGAGATCGAGGGAAAGAAAGAGCGCGACGAAGTCGTCGTCGGAACGGTGATCGAAGTAGTCAAGGGTGGCTTGATCGTAGATATCGGTCTGCGTGGCTTCCTTCCTGCATCACTAGTTGAGATGCGTCGAGTTCGCGATCTCTCGCCGTATATCGGCAAGCAAGTCGAAGCTCGCATCATCGAATTGGATAAGAACCGAAATAACGTGGTGCTTTCGCGTCGCGCATATCTCGAGCAGACCCAATCGGAATCTCGCACCACATTCCTCAACCAGCTTCAAAAAGGTCAAGTTCGCACCGGCGTTGTTTCGTCCATCGTGAACTTCGGCGCCTTCGTCGATCTAGGTGGAGTTGACGGCCTAGTTCACGTTTCCGAACTCTCCTGGAAGCACATTGATCATCCGGGCGAAGTTGTCCAGGTCGGCGATGAGGTGACCGTCGAAGTCCTTGAGGTCGATTTCGAGCGTGAGCGAGTCTCGCTCTCCTTGAAGGCAACTCAAGAGGATCCTTGGCAGGCATTCGCTCGCACCCACACAATCAATCAAGTTGTCCCAGGTGAGGTCACGAAGTTAGTTCCATTTGGCGCATTTATCCGGGTTTTTGACGGTATCGAGGGCTTGGTTCACATCTCTGAACTTGCCGAGCGCCATGTTGAGATTCCTGAGCAGGTCGTCCAGGTTGGCGATCAGTTGTTCGTGAAGATCATCGATATCGATCTAGAGCGTCGTCGAATCTCGCTATCGCTTAAGCAAGCTAACGAGGGTCATGATGTACCTGTCGAAGCTTTCGATCCGACTCAGTATGGAATGCCAGCCCGTTATGACGAGAATGGCAACTTCATCTATCCAGAGGGATTTGATCCACAGAGCCAAGAGTGGAAGCCTGGCTACGAGGCGCAGCGCGAAGAGTGGGAGCGCCAATACGCCGAAGCTCAAGCTAGATTCTTAGCGCACAAGAAGCAGAAGGCGGAAGCCCAAGCTGCTGATGCTGCTGCAGCTGCAACTGAGCAGCCCGCGGAGTAATAGGAGTAACTAAACCCGGAGGTTCCAATGCTTTCGGTAGCTCTGACTGGCGGGATTGGTTCCGGTAAGTCACTTGTTGCCGAGTTCTTAGAAGAGCTCGGTGCGATAGTGATTGATTCGGACCAACTCGCCCGGGAAGCAATCGAGCGTGGAACCGATGGGTTTGATGAAGTGGTCGCCAGATTTGGAGATCAGATTCTTGCCGATGGCGAGATTGATCGTTCAAAATTGGCGGCCATCGTCTTTTCTGATCCAAGAGCTCGACAAGACCTCGAAGCGATAATCCATCCAAAGGTAAGGGATTTAGCAAAGGCAATTGCAACTCGCGCTGGCGATTCGGCGATCGTGATAAATCAGATTCCGCTATTGGTTGAGACGAATGGGGCTAGCCGGTTCGACCTAGTCATAACTGTGGAAGCAAGCGTTGCGAATCGGACGGCTCGATTGAAAGAGCGCGGACTCAAGGGCTATGAGATTGAGGCGCGGATGAAAGCACAAGCAAGCGATGAGGAGCGCGCTGCTATTGCTGATTTCGTGATCCAAAACGATGGATCGATTGACGAGTTGGAGCGCGTCGTAACCGAACTCTGGGAGCGGGAGTTGTTTCCGAGGCTGCAACGATGACTCGGGCAATAACGAAGACGCCAAGGGCGGATCGGCCATTCCAGGTAATCAGCGATTTCAAGCCAGCCGGTGACCAACCGAACGCGATTGCTGATCTGACTGATCGGGTCAATCGCGGCGAATCCGATATCGTCCTGATGGGTGCTACCGGAACTGGAAAGTCCGCAACCGTCGCGTGGTTGATAGAACAGGTACAGCGTCCTACTCTGATTCTTGCGCCCAATAAAACTCTAGCGGCGCAGCTCGCCAATGAATTTCGCGAACTCCTCCCAAATAATGCGGTCGAATATTTCGTCTCGTACTACGACTATTACCAGCCAGAGGCATACGTTCCCCAGACTGACACTTTCATCGAGAAAGATTCATCGGTGAATTCCGAGGTCGAGCGCCTTCGATATGCGGCCACCTATTCACTTCTTACGCGACGAGATGTCGTCGTGGTTGCAACGGTCTCCTGTATTTATGGTCTAGGAACTCCGCAGGAATACATAGATCGGATGATTCGAATCGCAGTTGGAGATAGTTTCGATCGCAATCAATTGCTAAGGCGATTCGTGGATATCCAATACAAGCGAAACGACATGGCCTTTGAAAGAGGAACCTTTCGAGTACGTGGGGACACAATCGAGATCATTCCGGTATATGAGGAATTGGCGATTCGCATCGAGATGTTCGGCGATGAAGTCGAACGACTTACTACGCTAAATCCACTTACGGGCGAGATAGTTAGTGACTCTAAGGAAGTTTTCATATTTCCGGCTACCCACTATTCGGCCAGTCCAGAAACCATGAAGCGAGCCACCGCTCAGATTGAGGCGGAGCTAGCCATCCGACTGGGAGAGTTGGAGCGTAAGAATAAGTTACTTGAAGCGCAGCGATTACGGATGCGCACTCAATTCGACCTGGAGATGATCGGCCAACTTGGCTTCTGCTCCGGAATCGAGAACTATTCAAGGCACATTGATGGGCGTGAGCCAGGTTCGCCACCTAATTGCTTACTGGACTATTTCCCCGAGGACTTCCTCTGTGTGATTGATGAGTCACATATAACGGTGCCGCAGATCGGAGCGATGTATGAGGGTGATGCCTCGCGAAAGCGAACGCTGGTCGAGCATGGTTTCCGGTTGCCTAGTGCGCTCGATAACCGACCACTGACATTCAACGAATTCTTGGAGCGAACGCCGCAGAAGGTCTACCTCTCTGCGACACCGGGGCCATTCGAACTAGAGAAGTCTGGTGGGGTATTTGTAGAACAAGTAATCCGACCGACTGGTTTAGTGGATCCGAAGATTGTCATTAAGCCCATTAAGAACCAGATTGATGATCTGATGGGGGAAATAAAGGCTAGAGCAGAACGCGATGAGCGAACTCTGGTCACAACTCTGACCAAGAAGATGGCGGAGGACCTGACTGATTACTTCGCTAATGCGGGAATTCGAGTCCGGTACCTCCACTCCGAGGTCGACACGCTTCGCCGGGTTGAGTTATTACGCGAGCTGCGACTTGGGGAATATGACGTCCTGATTGGCATCAATCTGCTGCGCGAAGGCCTAGACCTTCCCGAAGTTTCACTCGTCTCGATATTAGATGCGGATAAGGAAGGCTTCCTCCGCTCTACCCGGTCACTTATACAAACCATCGGTCGAGCAGCGCGAAATGTGTCGGGTGAAGTGCATATGTACGCCGACAACTTGACCGATTCCATGGCGCGGGCAATCGACGAGACCAATCGACGTCGAGCCAAGCAGGTTGCCTATAACGAGGCGCTTGGTATAGATCCACAGCCGCTGCGAAAGAAGATCGCCGATATTACGGATCTAATCGCAAAAGAGAGTGAAGATACCGCTGCCTTAGTAGCAAAAGGGAAACGGGGCTCAATAACGGAGACTCCAATTGGCGTACACGCCAAGTCGCTCGTAGCCTTGCCACGCGCTGAGTTGATGGGCTTGATCGAATCGTTGACAGAGCAGATGCGGAATGCAGCTGCCGAACTTCAATTCGAACTCGCTGCCCGACTTCGCGATGAGATCAAAGAGTTGAAGCGCGAGTTACGGAGTATGGAGGAGGGTGGGTTGCGATGAGTGCAGATCGCTTGATTGTTCGCGGTGCGCGAGAGCATAACCTCAAGAATGTCTCACTCGACCTACCTCGTAATGCACTGATTGTCTTCTCCGGCCTTTCTGGCTCAGGCAAGTCCTCACTTGCCTTCGACACTATCTTCGCTGAAGGGCAACGGCGGTACGTCGAATCACTATCGGCATACGCTCGACAATTCCTCGGGCAGATGGATAAACCCGATGTTGACTTTATCGAGGGGCTATCACCAGCGGTATCTATCGATCAGAAATCGACCAATCGAAATCCCAGATCGACAGTTGGAACAATCACCGAGGTCTATGACTATCTTCGCCTGCTTTTCGCGCGCGCCGGCAAGCCGCACTGTCCGAAATGTGGAAAGCCAATCGCAAAGCAGACTCCACAGAACATCGTTGACCAGATCCTCGCCCTTCCGGAGAGCACTCGGTTCCAAGTACTAGCACCGGTCATTCGGGCCCGAAAAGGTGAATTCTTAGATCTATTCCGCGATTTATCCACCCAAGGATTTGCTCGCGCTCGGGTTGATGGCGTAACCGTCCAATTGAGCGAGCCACCAAAATTGAAGAAGCAAGAGAAGCACACAATCGAAGTCGTGGTGGATCGACTATCTGCAAAGCCCGATTCGAAGCAGCGACTTACTGATTCGATAGAAACTGCACTGAAGTTGGCAAATGGCTTAGTTACCTTGGAATTCGTAGATGCCAAGGATGGGGCAGAGAGGGAGCGCACCTACAGTGAACTGCTCGCCTGTCACGATTGCGGAATCTCTATCCAGGAGATGGAGCCGCGATCCTTCTCGTTCAACTCCCCATTTGGAGCTTGCCCGGAGTGCACCGGAATCGGCTCAAAATTAGTCGTCGATGAGGAATTAGTCATTCCCGATGATTCTGTCTCAATATCTGAGGGCGCAATCGCACCTTGGGCCGGTGGCCAGAGCGCTGACTATTTCAACAATCTCTTAGAGGCGCTCGCCAAAGATGTGAAATTCTCCATGAACACTCCGTGGAAGAAATTGTCAGTAAAGGCGAAGGACGCGATTCTTCATGGCTATGAATACGAAGTCCATGTGAAATATCGGAATCGTTATGGCCGAGTCCGAAATTATTCAACGGGTTTCGAAGGGGTAATTCCCTTCATTGAGCGACGCCATTCAGAGACGGATAGCGATTACAGCCGGGAGAAGTACGAGGCTTATATGCGAGAGACGCCATGTGCAGTCTGTAATGGCAGTCGGCTCAAGCCCGAAGTCCTTGCCGTCACTATCGGCGCAAAGAACATCGCCCAGATCTGCGAACTATCGATAGCGGAATGCGCTAAGTTCTTAAAGGAGATCAAGTTAGGAGCTCGAGAAGCGAAGATCGCTGAGCGAGTCCTCAAAGAGGTTCATGCTCGATTGGGCTTCCTATTGGATGTTGGGCTGGAGTATTTGAACTTGGCGCGTCCGGCGGCATCGCTTTCCGGCGGTGAAGCGCAACGTATCCGTCTGGCTACGCAGATCGGTTCTGGTTTGGTCGGCGTCCTATATGTTCTAGATGAACCAAGTATCGGACTTCATCAACGCGATAACCGGCGACTGATAGAGACGCTTACTCACTTACGCGATATCGGAAACACATTGATCGTAGTTGAACATGATGAAGAGACAATCCGAACCGCAGATTGGCTAGTCGATATCGGCCCCGGTGCTGGCGAGCATGGCGGCGAAATCGTAGTTAGTGGCGATCTCCAGGCGCTGATCGATTCGAAGCGATCGATGACGGGCGCGTATATCTCGGGAAGGAAATCGATCGACATCCCCAAGGTTCGTCGACCGCTCAACCCGAAGAAGAAATTGGTGGTCA
>JBEGNC010000087.1:0-4164 GCA_041182705.1 Actinomycetota bacterium
GAGTTGAGATTTTCCCTGAATACAAGCTCAATCGGATTGATGATTCTGGCGAGGAGGATGAACCGGATCTGCTCACTCCGCAAATTCCCACGATCTTGGAGTATTTCGACGCTTGTGGGATTCCGATTATCGGATTAGATGATTATGAGGCCGATGATGTGATTGCCTCATTAGCGGAGCAAGAAGATGGACCGAAAAGAATTGTCACTGGCGACCGTGACTTGTTCCAGCTAGTAGATAATAAACGCGATATTCGAGTCGCTTATCTTGCAAAGGGGATAAGCGCACACGAACTTGTAGACGAGGAATGGATTGCCAAGAAATATGGAATACCCGGATCACGTTACGGCCTATTTGCGATGATTCGAGGAGACTCTTCAGATGGCTTGCCTGGCATCCGCGGTATAGGAGAGAAGGGCGCGGCAAAGTTGGCACTCCTTTATCAGAGCATGGATGAATTGATTACGGAAGCAACTTCAGAAGGCAGTGCTATCCCAGATAATCTTCGAAAGAAGATTCTCGCTGATCTTGAATATGCCAAGAAGGCGACCAAACTTGTATCTTGTGTTCGGGATATACGCTTACCGAAAATCGATTACAAGGTACCAAAGCATCCCGCGAACGCGGCGGCTTTGAAGAATTTGACTGATGAATTCAATCTGACTAGTTCTACTTCGAGGATAAAGGCAGCACTGAATTGGTCCTGATAAAGGCGATCACAGCTGGCTTAGCACTCTGGGCAGGTTTCGCACCACTCGAACTGTGGCCGGCTCCATTTCTTGGACTTCTTCTCCTCTTCCAAAATCTCAAGGATGCATCGAGAGCGAAGCGAGTTTTGTTGGCTTTTTTGACGGGGATATCCTTCTTCGCGCCACTGTTACATTGGAGCGGTAGCTATGTAGGTGCATTGCCCTGGCTTCTATTGACCTTTCTTCAGGCAACTCTGTTTTCATTGATCGGAATCTTCCGATTTACCCCATGGACTTTCGCCGCCAGTTTTGTAACCCTTGAGATTCTACGAATGAAGGTGCCATTCGGGGGTTTTGGCTGGGGGAGAATCGGTTTTACTCAGGTCGAACCGCTCAGCCACATCTATCCAATCATTGGCGTTACCGGAGTAAGCTTTTTGGTAGCACTGATATCCGCGCTTCTGGCTGGCATAAACCTTCGACAGAGTTTTGGATTCTCACTTTTCCTATTGATTCCCTTGATTACAAATAATATCTCCTACGCTTCAACAATAAATGTTACGGCCGTTCAAGGTGGAGTTGATCAATTAGGCTTAGACTTCAGTAGTCGGGCAATGTCAGTTTTCAATCGTCATCTTGAGCAGACTAAATCGGTAAGTTCGGAAAGTAAACTCGTCATCTGGCCTGAAAACGCCGCCGATATCGATCCGGAGCGGAATGTGGTCGCTCAAAGGGCTCTACAGGCGCTACTCTCTGATGTCGGAAAGCCCATATTGGTTGGAGCGGTCTCTCAGGAGTCAGAAGGCCCAACAAACGTCTCTATCCTTTATGGCGCTGACGGCCAGATTAGGAGTCGGTATCAAAAGCAAGATCTTGCGCCATTTGGCGAATACATGCCTTTACGAGTAATAGCCGAGCAAATTGCGCCGGAGGCCAAGCGAGTTCGCGACTTCCAGCCAGGAATGAATTGGACGATTCACGATATTGAAGGGGCTCGCTTCGCATCAGTAATTTGCTTCGAGGTTCTCGACGATGACTTGATACGAATGGCTAGCCATGAGTCCGATTTCTTGGTGGCTCAAACCAATAACGCGACATTTGGACGAAGTCCTCAGGCAGGACAGCAACTTCAGATTACCCGCGCACGCGCCGCTGAGCTCGGCAAAGATATTGCGGTAGTAAGTACGACCGGCTTTACGGCGAAGATTGGCGCAGATGGCGCTATTGAGAGACGCTTGCCTCAATTCGAGCCAGGAGTCTTGGAGATGGAAATTGGGCTACGAAGCGCGAAGACGATCGCATCCGGCTTTACATCCTGGAGCTGGTTAGCCGTATTTGGATTGCTGGCCCTATGGTCTCGTCGCTCGGTATTCACCCGATAATTTACATTATGTCAACTAATTAATGGCCAGAGCTTCGATCGGTTCGCAGCTACAAACTAGGTTCCTGTCCCCATATGCCCCATCGATGCGCCCAACCGTAGGCCAATACTTTCCGCGCCGTCCCAGTCCAGTTTCAATTCCTGTGGGCGAAACTGCCTTCTCGCGGCTGTAGGGACGATCCCAATCAGATGTTAAGTCCTTAAGGGTGTGCGGTGCGTTTCGAAGCGCAGAGCTTTCCAAGGGGATTTGACCCGAAGCTATTTCGCTGACTTCCAAGCGGATAGCGATCATGGCCGAGATGAAGCGATCTAATTCGGCAACATCTTCACTTTCGGTCGGCTCAATCATCATCGTTCCAGGGACCGGGAAACTCATTGTTGGGGCGTGAAAGCCGTAATCCATCAAACGCTTGGCAACATCGTCAACAGTTACGCCAGTTTCTTTGGTGATTCCGCGTAGATCGATGATGCATTCATGGGCCACCAATCCTTTCTCCCCCGTGTACAGGATCGGGAAATGTGGCGCCAATTTATGGGCAATGTAATTAGCCGAAAGGATTGCGATCTCTGAGGCTGATTGCAACCCGGCGCCACCCATCATTCGGATGTATGCCCAAGAGATTGGCAGGATAAGAGCCGAACCAAATGGCGCAGCGCTAATGGGTCCAGGCCCAGTTGCCGGACCTGCTGTGATATCCAGCGGATGATTTGGAAGAAATGGCGCAAGATGGCGGCGAGCGATTACCGGACCGACGCCTGGTCCCCCGCCACCGTGAGGGATACAGAAAGTTTTGTGGAGATTTAGATGAGAAACATCGGCACCGAATTTGCCGGGCTTGGCTAAGCCAACTAGAGCATTGAGGTTAGCACCATCTACGTAAACCTGGCCCCCAGCATCGTGAATCAATTCACAAATTTCAGAGATGGCAGCTTCGAAGACTCCATGCGTCGATGGATAGGTAATCATCAATGCCGCTATCCGGTTGGAATACTTCGAAATCTTTGAATGCAAATCCGTTAACGAGACATTCCCATCCTCATCGCAGGAAATCACCACGACCTTCATGCCGGCCATGACGGCGCTCGCTGCATTGGTGCCGTGCGCACTGGATGGAATCAAGCAGATGTCACGTTGGCTCTCCCCTATCGAATCTAGATAGTTGCGAATCGCCAATAGCCCGGCAAATTCGCCCTGTGAACCTGCATTAGGTTGGAGGGATACCGCGTCGTATCCGGTGATTTCAACAAGCCAGTTGGAAAGTTCGCGAATAAGTCTTCTAGTGCCCTGGCTCTGCTCGGCAGGAGCAAAGGGATGGAGCTCGGCGAATTCTGGCCATGTGATGGCTTCCATCTCCGTAGTGGAATTGAGCTTCATCGTGCACGATCCCAGCGGAATCATCGTTCGATCTAAAGCTAAGTCGCGATCGGATAGTAACCTCAAGTACCGCAGCATCGCCGTCTCGGAATGATTGGTGTTGAAAGTAGGGTGTGTTAGATAGGCAGTATCGCGAAGATCATTTATTCCGCCGAAGACTTCATTCTTGTCATAGCCAAATGCCCAGGTACGACACAATCTATCAACGACTTCATCATCACAAGTTTCATCGAAAGCGACACTGATACCACCATCTATAACTCTGACGTTAATGCCGGCTCGCTCTGCACTTTCTACCAACGCTTGGTTGTTTATAGCGCGGAAAGAGACGGTGTCAAAGAAGACATCGCTCACTAATTCGAATCCGCTCCTACGAACAGCTGCCGCAAAACGCCTTGCCAACGTGTGAGTTCGGTAAGCAATCTCCCGCAAACCTTGCGGGCCGTGCCATGCTGCGTAGAGCCCTGCAATGTTCGCGAGAAGAACCTGTGCAGTGCAGATATTGCTCGTAGCTTTATCGCGCCTAATATGTTGTTCTCGAGTTTGCAGAGCCAGTCGCAGCGCAGGATCGCCATGCTTATCCACGCTCTGCCCAACCAAACGACCTGGCAATCCCCGCTCTAACCCAGAACGAACCGCCATGAATCCGGCATGCGGTCCACCGAATCCGATGGGAACTCCGAATCGCTGTGCTGAGCCGACGGCTATGTCAGCACCCC
>JBEGNC010000088.1:0-15984 GCA_041182705.1 Actinomycetota bacterium
AAGTCCACTTAGGCCCACCATATCGAAGCCAGTGCTGCGATATGGGGACTTAGCTCAATTGGTAGAGCACCTGCTTTGCAAGCAGGGGGTTAGGGGTTCAATTCCCCTAGTCTCCACAAGAGGAAAGGTTTAACAATGAGCGATATGCCACCAATCTCCCGAGCAACACTTCATACATCGATGGGCGATATCGTCATCGAACTATTTCCGAATCATGCGCCGAAGACCGTGGCTAACTTTGTCGAACTTGCTGCTGGAATGCGCGAGTGGGTGAACCCAAATACTGGAACTAAGACAAACCAACCTTTATATGACGGCACGGTATTCCACCGAGTAATCAAAGATTTCATGATCCAAGGTGGCGATCCGCTCGGCACTGGGACTGGCGGACCTGGATACAAGTTCGCCGATGAATTCCACCCAGAGTTGGTCTTTGATCGCCCCTATTTGTTGGCGATGGCGAATGCCGGACCGAACACAAATGGCTCACAATTCTTCATCACTGTCACTGAAACCGCGTGGCTAAATCGAAAGCACACTATCTTCGGTGAAGTGAAGGATGAGAGGAGCCAAGCTGTTGTCGATGCGATCTCCAAAGTTAAGACTGGCGGCGCCGACCGCCCAGTCCAAGCTGTGAAGATCGAATCGGTCTCCCTCGCCTAATGCGCCTTCGCGGCCAATTAATAACAAATATTCTTGTTGGCGGTATCGCGCTCTCGTATCTCATACAACTATTGATCCCCAATTATGAGAGCGCGCTCTGGATATCTGGTATCGACTTCGACCAGGGCGAGTATTGGCGGTTAGTTACCGTTGCGCTGGTCCATGGCGGACTTCTTCATCTCGGCTTCAATCTCTATGCGCTACATCTGATGGGACTTCCAGTCGAGCTCTACTTCGGTAAGACGAAATACATCTTGGTGTTATTGAGCTCGTTAATCACTGGCTCGCTCGCGAGCGCTCTTTTCAATGAACCATATGTAGCGAGCGTCGGTGCATCCGGGATGGTCTTCGGCCTATTTGGCTCACTCGCTCTGATTGGTGATCGATTGGGTATCGAGTGGCGCGGAATAATCGTGATTGTTGGCATCAACTTCGCCCTAGGTTTCCTTTTAGGCGGAGTGGATTGGCGAGCCCATGTTGGCGGGCTAATTGGTGGGACTGCTATGACCTTCTTGCTTTACCGTCCGAAGCAACGCTTGGGCGACATCTAGAACTTCAACTCCGGCACTTCGACCAGTTACCCCGTCGGAGACCATAACTCGACAGAACGGACAGCCAACCGCAACCTCTTCAGCGCCAGTTGCAATCGCTTCATCAACTCGATTTAGATTGATCCGAGTTCCTAACTTCTCCTCCATCCACATCCGGCCACCACCAGCGCCACAGCAGAATGAGCGCTCCTTATTTCGCGGCATCTCAACCAGTTCCACGCCCGTTGACTCCAAGAGTTCTCTTGGTGGCTCATAAATCTGATTATGCCGGCCGAGGTAACAAGGATCGTGATAGGTCAACTTCTTAGTTGCTCGATTCACCGGCTTAAGTACACCGCTCTTAACCAAAGTGTTTAGTAATTGCGTGTGGTGCACCATTTCAAGCTCATAACCTTGTTGCCTGTAATCCCGACCGATAGTCGTGAAGCAATGTGGACAAGTAACGACCACTTTCTTCTTGCCCTTGTAATTCACATAGACCTCTTTAAAGGTCTCGATATTCTCACGGGATAGGATCTGGTAGAGGAATTCATTTCCAGCTCGGCGGGCTGGATCACCGGTGCAAGTCTCTCGAGCACCCAAGACTGCGAATTTAACACCAGCCATATAAAGGAGTTCAGCGACCGCCTTCGTAGTGCGTTTCGCCCGCTCTTCGAAGGCGCCAGCGCAGCCAACCCAGAATAGATACTCGACATCCTCAGGCAACTCACCATCGATCACTTGAACGGGGAAATCACACTCGGCAATCCAAGCATTTCGATCCATCCGATTCGCACCCCAAGGATTGCCAGCCTTCTCAAGGTTGCGGAATGTGCCACCCAATTCAGTTGGGAATTCAGACTCAACCAAAACTTGGAATCTCCGCATATTCACGATGTGATCGATATGTTCGATATCAACCGGGCACTCATTGACGCAGGCGCCACAAGTCGTACAAGACCAGAGCACATCCGGTGAAATGACCTCTCCGACTATCGGTTGGTCGCTTACAACTTTCGCTAAAGCATGATCTCTCATGGCCATAACAAGCAACTTTGGCGAGAGCGGTTTCTCGGTATGCCAGGCCGGACATTGTGATTGGCAGCGACCGCACTCGGTACAGCTCGCCATATCCAACAAGCCTTTCCAGGAGATATCAGCAGCTTTGCCGATACCGAAAAGGTCATCATCTTTTGGATCTTCGAAATCAATTGCTTTCCCATGTGAAATCATCTCGGGCAACGCGCCAAGTGTTGGGCCTTCGATATTTCGCTTGAAGAAGATATTGAATGGAGCAAGGAATCGATGCCAGGCGACGCCCATCCGTAGATTCGCAGCGACGACTATGAACCAAGCCATCGAGATTACGATCTTCAAAGCTGCGACTATCGAGATCCAATTCTTAAGCGATTCATCGGATAGTCCATCGAATGCAGTTACTGCTGGGCGACTTAACGCAAAATCCCAGGAGCTTCCGTCATAACCGAGGAGCGCACCCTCAAGGCCGCGGAGCGAGATGACACAGAAGACGATAGCCAAAATGACTCCTTCGACGAAGTAAGCGCGCTTGCTATAGGAGCCGAAGAATCTAGAGCTTTTTCCTGTTCTAACGAATCGAGTGACCTGACGAATCAAGATTAAAGTTACGATGGAGAAACCCGTAAGCCAAGCGATCGCCTCTACGAACAAGTTATATGGAGCCCACATACCGATTAGCGGGAGATGGAATTTCGGATTCAATAACTGCCCGTAAGCCGTCAACAAGGTTCCACTCAGGGTTACGAAGCCGATCATCACAAACCAATGAGCGATACCGCTGGCGGTGAAGTTGAGCATCTTGGTATGGCCCAATACCTCTTTTATAGTCACGCGGAGCCGGAGCGGGCGTTCACTGCCGCGAGTTGGGTCAGGTTGGCCGGCGCGGATCCGCCGGTAAAGCTCGAGGCTGCGGGAAGCGAAGAGGGCGACCGCAACGACCGTTATCCCATAGCTAACTAGGGCGAGGGCTAGGTTCATAAGGCAAGGTTATGGGGGCGCGGGAATAAACCGGTCGAAATCCGGGTTTCGAGGGCAAAGTCAGAAATCCCAAGGAGTTAAATCACATGGCCAGAGCTGTCGGAATCGACCTGGGTACCACCAATAGTTGTGTATCCGTACTGGAAGGTGGCGAAGCCACCGTTATCGCTAATGCCGAGGGCGCGCGCACCACTCCCTCGATCGTTGCTTTCGCTAAGAACGGCGAAGTCCTTGTCGGCGAAGTAGCCAAGCGTCAATCTGTCACAAACGTTGAGCGAACAATCCGCTCCGTTAAGCGACATATGGGAACTAATTGGACGATTGATATTGATGGCAAGAAATACACAGCCCAGGAAATCTCAGCCCGAATTCTCCAGAAGTTGAAGCGAGATGCGGAGAGTTATCTTGGCGAGACCATCACTGATGCAGTCATCACCGTCCCCGCTTATTTCAATGATGCCCAGCGTCAAGCCACTAAGGAAGCCGGCGAGATTGCAGGCTTGAATGTTCTGCGAATCATCAACGAACCAACTTCAGCTGCTCTTGCATACGGTTTGGATAAAGGCGATAAAGAACAGACCATCTTGGTCTTCGATCTCGGCGGCGGAACATTCGATGTCTCACTTCTAGAGATTGGCGATGGTGTAGTCGAAGTCAAAGCAACTAACGGCGACAATCATCTAGGTGGTGATGATTGGGATCAATCGCTAGTTGATTATCTAGTCAAAACTTTCCAATCTAAGCATGGCGTAGATCTGACCAAAGATAAGATGGCGATGCAACGCGTCCGCGAAGCTGCGGAGAAGGCGAAGATCGAACTATCTTCTTCACAACAGACCTCAATCAACCTTCCATACATAACGGTTGATGCAGAAAAGAACCCACTCTTCTTAGATGAGACGGTAACGCGAGCACAATTCCAAGCGATGACTGCTGACCTATTGGATCGCTGCCGTCGCCCATTCCAAGCTGTTCTCAAGGATGCTGGAATTCCAATCGCTGAAATCGACCATGTTGTTCTAGTTGGTGGATCTACCCGCATGCCAGCCGTCGTTGATCTGGTTAAAGAGCTAACTGGCGGAAAAGAGCCAAATAAAGGGGTAAATCCCGACGAAGTAGTAGCAGTCGGCGCAAGCCTCCAAGCAGGCGTAATCAAAGGTGAAGTCAAAGATGTTCTTCTTCTCGACGTAACACCGCTATCACTTGGTATCGAAACCAAAGGTGGCATCATGACAAAACTAATCGAGAGAAACACAACAATCCCAACAAAGCGATCAGAGATCTTCACTACCGCCGAAGATAATCAACCAGCGGTACAGATCCAGGTCTTCCAGGGTGAGCGCGAGATGGCGGCTTACAACAAGCGCCTTGGAATGTTCGAATTGACCGGTCTCGCACCGGCGCCAAGAGGAATTCCGCAAATTGAAGTCACCTTCGATATCGATGCAAACGGTATCGTCCATGTTTCTGCCAAGGATCTTGGAACTGGTAAAGAACAACGCATGACCATTACTGGCGGCTCTGCTCTGCCTAAGGATGAGATTGAGCGAATGATGCGTGATGCCGAATCCCACGCCGAAGAAGATAAGAAGCGGCGCGAGGAAGCGGAGATCCGAAACTCTGGCGATTCACTCGTCTACCAGACCGAGAAATTCCTCAAAGATAATGAGGATAAGTTCAAAGATGGTGAGTCGGCTGCGAAGAAGTCAGAGGTAGAGAGCGCAATGGGCGAGCTCAGGACAGCGCTTCAAGGAACTGATTCGAACGCCATCAAGAGCGCCACTGAGAAATTGGCAGAGGTGAGCCAACAACTCGGCGCAGCTCTCTATGCTGCGAACGCAGCCAGCGCTTCAGCGGAACAACCAAAAGATGATGGCGTTGAAGATGCCGAAATCGTCGATGAGAATAAGTAATGACCGACGAGGTCACTGAAGAAGTAACCGCTCCGACCGAGTCCGCTCCTAGTGAGAAGGACCCGGTCGCTGCGTTGACTGAGGATTTACAGCGACTCCAGGCGGAATATTCGAATTACAAGAAGCGGGTCGATCGCGACCGGGCTCTCGCATCGGAGTTCGCAGTCGCCGGCACTCTCACCGAATTACTCGCAATCCTGGATGACTTGGATCGCGCTGCTGAACACGGTGAATTGACCGGCGGATTCAAGTCAATCGCTGATCAATTGCATAACGTTACGGCGAAACTTGGATTGGAGAAGTATGGCCAGGCGCCAAGCGAATTCGATCCTGCGATCCACGAGGCGCTGATGCACGAGACTTCGACAGATGTCCAGAGCACGACGGTCACAAAGGTTCTGCAATTTGGATATCGATATAAGGAACGAATTCTTCGACCTGCGCGAGTAGTTGTAACTGACCCCCAGTAATCTCCAACCATGGCCGCCAAAGATCTATACGAGAAGGATTACTACGCAATTCTCGGCGTAGATAAGAGCGCGGATGCACCAAGTATCAAGAAAAAGTATCGGCAACTAGCTCGCGAATTACATCCAGATAAGACCAAGGGCGATAAGAAATTGGAAGATCGCTTCAAGGAGGTCTCAGAGGCTTACGACATACTTGGCGATGAGAAGAAGCGCGCTGAATACGACGAAGCGCGCGCAGCATTTCAATCTGGCGCATTCCGCCAAGGTGCTCATCAATTCTCCGGCGATTTCAGTGATCTATTTGGCAATGGTGCGAGCGATATCTTCTCTCAGATATTTGGCGGTCGTCGCGGGCCGCGCAAAGGCGCTGATGTTCAAGCCGAAGTAACTATCTCATTTCGCGATTCGATCTTTGGCAAAGAGGTTGAGATCCGTCCGAATCTAACCGTCCGAATTCCAGCCGGGATTAGCGATGGCGGCAAGGTCCGGGTTAGAGGTCGAGGGGCTCCTGGCGAAGCTGGCCCAGGTGACTTATATGTGCTTGTAAATGTGGCTCCACACCCAGCTTTCTCGAGAAAGGGTGAGAACTTACATATTACGGTCCCAGTCAGTTTCACCGAAGCCGCCCTTGGCGCTGATATCCCAGTGCCGACTCTTGAAGGTGAAGAGGTGAAATTACGAATTGCTCCAGGAACTGCCAATGGGAAGACCTTTCGAGTTAAGGGGCGGGGCGTCAAAAAAGGCGTTAACGCAGGGGATTTGATGGTTACTGTCGAAGTGCAAGTCCCCCAGCGGGTAGATGGGAAAGCTAAGCGTGCGCTTGAAGAATTTGCAGAAGCCACGAAAGGCGAAGACCTAAGGGGAGATTTCATCAGACGCGCCCGCGGGTAATAAGGTGTCACCATGTCAGTTCGTGATCGTCTCCGTGAAGAAATCTTGAATAAAGCTGTTGTCCGAGGGAAAGTGATTCTCTCTTCCGGCAAGGAAGCAGACTTCTACATTGATCTACGACGGATAACTCTGGATTCAGTCGCATCACCACTCGTCGGCGAAGTCATGTTGGATCTGACTAAAGACCTTAACTACGAAGCAGTTGGTGGATTGACGCTCGGTGCCGATCCGGTAGCAACATCGATGATGCATGTAGCAGCACAGCGGGGCCGGAAGTTAGATGCATTCGTTGTTCGTAAATCTGAGAAGGCCCATGGTTTGCAAAGAAGAATTGAAGGCCCGGATGTCAAAGGCAAACGCGTACTTGCTGTTGAAGACACTTCTACAACCGGTGGATCAGTATTGACCGCCGTTGAAGCGTTGAAGGAAGCCGGTGCGATCGTCGTTGGCGTTGCCGTGATAGTCGAGAGAGGCGCCGCAGAGAAAGTTGCGAGCGCCGGCCTGGAATACCGCGCCGCCTTCCAATTGGGCGAGCTCGGCCTCTGAAATCCCCCCAGCACGCTGGGATTAGGTCTAATCGGGGGTCTGCCGCTTACACTTCACCTTATTGTGCGCAGCGCCGACACAGGTGGCGCTGTCTCTTGTCCCAAATAGGTAACCCGAATAGGTAATGGAGGAGATATGAGAGCCCACCTTGCGGCTAGCTCACTTGTAGAAGTTTCTGGGAGCAACTTGACCCTGGTCTACATAATCCTTGGCGTATCGCTAGTAGCGCTCGCAATCGCGTTCGCACTACGTGCCCAGGTATTGAGCGCATCTGATGGAACTGCAAAGATGAAAGAGATCGCGGCCGCTGTTCAAGAAGGTGCCGCTGCTTATCTAGCTCGCCAGTTCCGAACCCTCTCCTTCTTCGTCGTTATTGTCGTGATTCTGCTCTTTGCGCTTCCAGGCGATACTGATGTGAAGATCGGTCGATCTATCTTCTTCCTAGTTGGCGCTGCATTCTCAGCAATCGTCGGTTACCAAGGAATGTGGCTTGCAGTACGAGCAAATGTTCGCGTCGCAGAGGCTGCGCGCCAAGGTTCAGCGGAGCGTTCAGTTCAGATCGCATTCCGCACAGGTGGCGTTGTGGGAATGATGACCGTTGGACTTGGATTACTTGGCGCATCAATCGTCGTGATCCTTTATCGCGCTGACGCTCCAGCTGTTCTAGAAGGATTCGGATTCGGTGCAGCCATGTTGGCGATGTTCATGCGCGTTGGTGGCGGTATCTTCACCAAAGCTGCGGATGTCGGCGCCGACCTGGTCGGTAAAGTCGAGAAGCACATTCCAGAAGATGACCCACGAAACGCTGCCACCATCGCAGATAACGTTGGTGACAATGTCGGCGATTGCGCTGGTATGGCTGCCGACCTATTCGAGTCTTACGCAGTAACCCTGGTTGCATCGCTCATCCTCGGTAAGGCCGCCTTTGGAGATAGCGGTCTGGTCTATCCATTGATCGTTCCAGCAATCGGAATCCTCACTGCAATTCTAGGAATCTTCCTAACTCGCCTCCGCCCGACCGATAAGAGCGCGATGAACGCTATTAATCGCTCGTTCTATCTATCGGCGGTTATTTCCGCGATTCTTGTGGGCCTTGCGACATATACCTATCTACCAGATAGTTTCACCGCGCTAACTGGTGTAGCTCCAGAACTAGCAAGTGCAACGACAGTCAATCCTCGAGTTCTCGCACTCGGCGCTGTGATCATCGGTATCGTCTTAGCTGCAGCAATCCAAATGTTGACCGGTTTCTTCACCGAAGTAGGTAAGCGTCCGGTTAATGATGTTGCGGCTTCATCAAAGACTGGCGCTGCCACCGTAATCCTCGCTGGCGTCTCGGTTGGTTTCGAGTCTGCCGTTTACTCCGCACTATTGATCGCTGCCGCGGTCTTCGGCGCATTCTTACTTGGTGGCGGAACCATCGTGCTCTCGCTATTCGCAGTCGCTCTTGCTGGTTGTGGTCTTCTTACAACTGTCGGAGTGATTGTTGCGATGGATACCTTCGGTCCGATCTCTGATAACGCACAAGGCATCGCTGAGATGTCTGGCGATGTAAAGGGTGATGGCGCGAAGATTCTTACCTCTCTTGATGCTGTCGGTAACACCACTAAGGCGATTACAAAGGGCATTGCGATTGCAACCGCAGTCCTTGCCGCTACTGCACTCTTCGGCGCATTCACTGATGCGATCAAAGCAGCGGTGAAGGAAGCAGCCGTCACAGTCACTGATCTTGAATTCCAAGGCGTACTTGATGTCGCAGATCCAAGAAACTTGGTCGGCTTGATCATTGGCGCATCTGTCGTCTTCCTCTTCTCTGGTCTTGCTATCAACGCAGTCTCACGCGCAGCCGGCGCAGTGGTCATGGAAGTCAGAAATCAATTCCAGCTTCACCCAGGAATCATGAAGGGCACAGAGAAGCCTGAGTACGGTCGCGTAGTCGATATCTGTACTCGTGACTCACTCCGTGAACTAGCTACTCCAGGATTACTGGCTGTCATGGCGCCAATTGCTGTTGGTTTCGGGCTCGGTGTAGGCGCACTTGGCGCTTATCTAGCCGGCTCAATTGGCACCGGCACGCTGATGGCGGTCTTCCTAGCGAACTCGGGCGGCGCCTGGGATAACGCTAAGAAGATGGTGGAAGATGGCAATCATGGCGGCAAGGGATCTGATGCCCACGCCGCGACTGTTATCGGCGACACCGTTGGCGATCCATTTAAAGATACTGCTGGCCCAGCGATCAATCCGCTTATCAAGGTTATGAACTTGGTCGGACTCTTGATCACTCCAGCGGTAGTTAAGTTCGCTCTCGAAGGCAACGATACGGTCAGCACCGCAATCGCACTCTTCGCAACCGTTGTGATCGTCGGCGCGCTAATCCGCGGACGACGTAAATCAACGATGATTGGCTAACTTGGCAAAGCAGCTTAAGAAGCTGGTGATCGTTGAGTCACCAGCTAAGGCCAAGAAAATCGGTGGCTTCCTTGGCGATGACTACATCGTAGAAGCCTCGATTGGCCATATCCGTGATCTGCCACAACGCGCGGCCGATATCCCCAAGGAGTACAAGAAGTTCCCCTGGTCGCGCGAGGGAGTGGATATCGAGAATGAATTCGCACCACTTTATGTGATCAATCCTGATAAGAAACAGAAGGTCCAAGAATTAAAGGAACTTCTTGCCGAAGCTGATGAATTAATCCTCGCAACAGACGAGGATCGCGAAGGTGAAGCAATCGCCTGGCATTTGATGGAGATCCTCCGCCCCAAAGTCCCAGTACGGCGGATGGTCTTTAATGAGATCACCAAGGATGCGATTCTTAAGGCGGTTGAAGACACCCGTGATATCGATCAACGATTGGTTGATGCCCAAGAAACTCGGCGGGTTCTTGATCGCCTATTTGGTTATCGATTATCGCCAGTCCTTTGGAAGAAAGTCATGCCACGCATCTCTGCGGGGCGCGTTCAATCAGTTGCTACTAGATTGATTGTCGAACGCGAACGCGAGCGGATGGCCTTCCTGGCATCGACTTGGTGGGACCTGACCGCACAGACTGAACTGAACTTCACGGCACGCTTGATCTCGGTAGATGGTCAACGGGTAGCCACAACCAATGATTTTGACTCAACCGGCGCTCTGAAAGAGAAGAGCGCGGGGCAAGTCCTCATTCTCGATGAACCGCAAGCCAGATCACTTGCAGATGCTTTACTTAATACGAAACTCATCGTTAAATCGATTGAGGATTCACCGCGAACCGAGCGGCCAAAACCACCTTTTACCACCTCAACGATGCAACAAGATGCTGGCGGTCGACTTGGTTGGGGCGCGCAACTGACTATGCGAATCGCCCAGAGCCTCTACGAGGGTGGCTACATAACTTATATGCGTACTGACTCAGTGAATCTCTCAGAGACTGCCATCAAGGCAGCGCGCGCAGCAGCAAAATCCCTCTACGGCGCCGACCACATCCCTGATTCACCACGTTTCTATGAAGGTAAAGCAAAGAATGCCCAAGAAGCTCATGAGGCAATTCGCCCAGCCGGTGAATCATTTAAGACTCCAGGTGAATTAGCGCCGGAACTAACTCGAGATCAATTAGCGCTCTATGACTTGATCTGGAAACGCACTGTTGCATCCCAGATGGCCGATGCGAAGAAGATGCAGGCTCGAGTGGACTTTGATGTAAGAGCTAAAGATGGGCGCGCTGCAGTCTTCCGCGCAAATGGATCGGTTGTCACATTCCCTGGCTTCCTAGCTGCCTATGAAGATGTGACTGAAGATAAGGGCGATGAAGAATCAGATAAGAGATTGCCGGCGATGGTGGAAGGTCAGCCAGTCTCAGTGACTGAATTCAAATATGAATCTCATGAGACCAAGCCACCAGCTCGCTATACCGAGCCGACTTTGGTAAAAAAGTTAGAGGAACTTGGAATCGGTCGTCCCTCAACATTTGCATCGATCATCCAAACCATCCAGGATCGTGGTTATGTAGTGAAGCGGGGCCGCGCCCTAGTCCCAACATTCCTCGCCTTCTCAGTCACTGGGCTTCTCGAGCAGCACTTCACCAAGTTGGTTGATTATGAATTCACTGCATCGATGGAGGAAGACCTCGATCGGATAGCCAATGGCGAGGAAGAGCGGATTAATTGGCTAACCAACTTCTTCTACGGCCACGATGGTCAACCTGGGTTACAGGACCTAGCTGCAGATCTCGGTGCGATTGATGCTCAACAGATCAACACCATGAAGATGGGTGAAGATATTGAAATTCGCGTCGGGCGATACGGCGCCTACCTACAGCAAGGTCAGGGCGATGAACGTAAATTCGCGAATATCCCAGAGGATATGGCGCCTGATGAACTGACTCTAGCCAAAGCGATTGAACTACTTGCTGCTCCATCGGGAGAGCGCGAACTTGGTACCGATCCGAATACCGGATTACCGATCATCGCTAAATCTGGAAGGTTCGGCCCTTACATAACCGAAGTTATGCCAGAGCCAGAAGATAAAAAGAAAAAGAAAGAAGTCAAAGCAAAGACCGCATCACTACTTTCAACTATGACCCTTGACACTGTTACTTTAGATGATGCGCTCAAACTTCTTGCACTACCCCGAGTATTGGGCGTTGACAGTTCCACTGGTGAAGAGATCACTGTCCAGAACGGTCGCTACGGTCCTTACTTGAAGCGCGGCACTGATTCGCGAACCCTTCCTTCAGAGGATCTGCTCTTCTCTATCTCGCTAAATGATGCAGAAGAGATCTATAAACAACCAAAGGTACGACGGCGCGGTGTAGCAAAACCGCCACTGAAGGAATTGGGTGTTGACCCAGCGACTAGCCGTGCAATCATTGTTAAAGATGGTCGATTTGGGATGTATGTGACAGATGGTGAGACCAATGCGACCTTACGTCGTGGTGACACTGTTGAGGCGATGACGATCGAACGTGCGTTGGAGCTTTTAGCTGGTCGACGTGCTTGGGAACTTGCAAATGAAGGCTCCCCTAAGGTTAAGAAGTCAGGCCGCAGCAAGAAGAAGAGCGCGCCTACATTGACCGAGAAGACCGTCAAAGAAGCGGGCGCGAAGCGGAAAGCGAAGAAATCCGCTGACGGTAAGCCGAAAAAATCCAAGTAATAGGCTCTCCCTATGAGTGGGACCATCCCAAATCCAAGCGCTGGCGCCATCCGCGCGAGCGAGAGCGTCTTGCGGATACCTGCTTTCCGCAGGCTATGGAATGCGATGGCGCTCTCGTCTTTCGGCGATTGGCTGGGGCTATTGGCTACTACTGCGCTGGCACAACAACTAGCCGGCGGGGATTATGCAACCGCTAACTTCGCTATCGCAGGTGTATTCATCGCACGCCTTTTACCATCGGTGATTCTTGGCCCAATCGCTGGCGTCATAGCAGATCGCTTTGATCGGAAACGATTGATGGTAATCGGCGATATTTTGCGTGCCGCACTCTTTCTATCGATTCCGATTGTAGGTAATTATTTCTGGCTATACGCAGCGACGATTCTTGTTGAATGTGTGACGCTCTTTTGGAGCCCGGCCAAAGAAGCTACTGTCCCAAATCTGGTACCTAAACATAAACTAGAGAACGCTAACCAGATCTCACTATTCGCTAGTTATGGCAGCGCACCAATCGCAGCGGCAGCTTTCGCCTTCTTATCCATCACAGCAACAGCCGTTGGCGCAACCTTTGGATTAGAGAATTACACTGCAATCGATCTAGCTCTATACCTCAATGCCGCAAGTTTTCTATTTAGCGCCTTTGTAATTTCCCGAATCGCAATCCCTAAAGAGTATCTGACCAAGAATGAACAACAACCATCCTTAGCTACATCCCTCGTTGATGGTGCGAAGTTCATCTCTTCATCCCGTGTCATCCGCGGATTGATAATCGGAATGCTTGGCGCATTTGTCGCAGCTGGCGCCGTCATCGGTTTAGCACGTACCTATGTGGGTGACCTAAATGCAGGTGATGCTGCATATGGAATTCTCTTCGGTACCGTCTTCACCGGTTTGGCACTTGGTATCGCAATCGGTCCAAAGGTCTTCGCCCAGTTCTCTCGCCGCCGCCTCTTTGGAGCAGCGTTGACCGTCGCCGGTTCAATGTTGATCGTGCTATCGCTACTTCAGAATCTGGTGCTGGCTATCTTGGTCGTATTGATAATCGGGGCCTTTTCTGGGGTTTCTTGGGTCACCGGCTTCACCATGCTGGGCATGGAGGTAAACGACGATATCCGCGGTCGAACCTTTGCCTTTGTCCAAGCCCTGGTTCGCGTCTCGCTAGTGGCAGTTCTAGCGATCGCGCCCTTAATCGCTGCTGCGATTGGAGAGCACACCTATAACTTGGGCGAAGCAGAGCTCACCTATAACGGCGCAGCCTTCACTATGTTGATCGGTGGCGCGATTGCAACCGTTGTTGGTCTTATCTCATATCACCAGATGAAGGATCGTCCAGGTGTCTCATTCTGGTCTGATATTGCAAGCGCACTTCGTGGCGAACTTGGCGCGATAACTTCTCCTAGAAATGAAGGAATCTTCATCGCCTTCGAAGGCGGCGAGGGTTCTGGGAAATCTACACAAGCGAAGTTGTTGAAAGGTTGGTTCGAGGAAGAAGGCAAGGAAGTCACGCTGACCCGAGAACCTGGTGGTTCAAAACTAGGAACTGGGCTGCGGAAGATTCTGCTCGATAACGCGACTGGCGCTATCTCACCGAGAGCCGAAGCGCTGTTATACGCCGCTGATCGCGCACATCATGTTTACTCCGTCATTCGACCTGCACTTGAGCGCGGTGAAGTAGTGATCACAGATCGCTACTTCGACTCGTCAATTGCCTACCAAGGCGCTGGTCGCACCTTGTCCTCAGGTGAAGTTGCTCGAATCAGTCGTTGGGCCACTGAATCATTGATTCCGACTCTTACGATAATCCTTGATCAGCCAGCGGAAGTTGGTCTCAAGCGGATAAAGAACGCCGACCGATTGGAGAGCGAATCAATCGAATTCCATAATCGAGTCCGCCAGGAATATCTCCAACTAGCCGCTCTTGATCCAGAGCGCTATCTGGTTCTCGATGCGCGACGGCCAATCAGAGAGATTCATGGTGAGATCGTCGCCAAGATCGAAGAGTTGCTGCGAAAGAGCGATGTCAGTCTTTGATTCCCTAGTCGGCCAGAGCGAAGCGGTCGCCACCATCAAAAAAGCGGTGTCTGCCGCACAGAATCGCTCAGTCAATCAGGATATGACCCATGCCTGGCTCTTTACTGGGCCGCCAGGATCAGGTAGATCGAATCTTGCGAAAGCTTTTGCAGCGGCACTGGTTTGTAAGTCAGGTGGTTGTGGCCAATGTAATGCGTGCGTCACTGCAGGCGCCGGTTCGCATCCGGATGTCGAAATTCTTGACGTTAGTGGATTGAGCATCAAGATTGATGAAATCAGGGAGATTGTCTCTCGTTCTGCTTGGGGTGCAGCGACTTCAGATTGGCGAGTAGTTGTAATCGAAGATTGTGATCGTATGACTGAGGCTGCGGCCAATGCTCTACTCAAAGCCCTAGAGGAGCCAGGCGCGCAGACCATCTGGTTGCTCTGCGCTCCAACGCTCCACGATGTCTTACCCACAATCAGATCGCGTTGTCGCCACATCGCACTTAAAACACCAACCACATCAGAGATATATGACTATCTTGTCAAGGAGTTGGGTGCAGATACTGAAGCGGCGCGATTAGCGGCCAGTATCTCGCAAGGACATATCGGCAAAGCGCGGGCCGCGATTCAAAGTAGAGAGTTCCAAAGTTGGCGAAGTAAGGCGCTCCAGATCTTCCTTCGAATCAAATCAGAGGCGAGCGCTATTCGAGCAGCTGGTGAATTGATTGCTCTTGCTGAAGAACGTGCCGAACTTCGACTACAACAAGGCAACGAGAAAGAAGAGAGTGAATTACGAGCCGCTCTCTCAAGTGGCACTCGCGGACTAGTCTCTGGCGGCGCTAAAGCCTTGAAGGATCTGGAGAAGGATCAGAAAGCCAGGTTGAATCGAACAATCCGTGATGAACTCGATAACTCCCTTATCGATTACGCATCTTTCTTGCGGGATGTCTTGGCTGCTGACGATGAGATCATCAATCTCGATTTAGCCAATGAAATCCGGGAGTTCCGCGGGCGGTTTAGCCCGGAGCGGAGCACCCGCCTAGCCCTCCGCCTCCAAGAGATCCGGGAACTTCTCGCGACAAATGCCTCTCAAACCCTCTTGTTGGAGAGCTTCTTCACCGAGGTAGCCGTCGCCGGGCGTGGTAATCAGCACCCATTTGGCTAGGGCAGAATTCCGCCATGCCATTCAAATTGGACCATCTATCGTATGCAGCGCCGCACGATCAACTAGTCGACGTGGTTCAACGGCTTGGTTCGCGAATCGGGGGCGCATTTACTGATGGCGGAATCCATCCTCGTTTTGGAACGCGAAATTTCCTCCTTCCTTTGAAGAACAATCATTACATCGAGGTTGTCTGCCCATTAGAACATCCAGCTGCGGAATCCTCACCATTCGGCCGCGCTGTTTCCCAACGTGCTAGCGCCGGTGGCGGTTGGATGACTTGGGTTGTTTCGACGGAGGATATTTCGAAAGTCGAGTCTCGCCTTGGTAGGAATGCTGTCGAAGGTTCACGCAAGCGACCAGATGGCAAAGAATTGAAATGGAAGCAGATCGGAATCCTAGGAACTCTCGAGGATTCACAACTTCCATTCTTCATCGAGTGGCAGACTGAAGATCATCCATCTGGCGATGGGAAAGCAGTCGCTGAGTTGAAGCGAATTGAAATCGCTGGTGATGAGAAGACAATTCAAGATTGGCTTGGCGCAGAACCACAGAGAGCATTCCGAGATGTAGAAGTTGTCTGGCGAAACCCAGCAGATTTCGATGGTGAGACTGGAATCGTCTCGGTAACCTTAAGCACACCGAATGG
>JBEGNC010000089.1:0-23040 GCA_041182705.1 Actinomycetota bacterium
TTTTATCTGCGTCTAATTGATTGCGCGGGTTTTTGTGGTTAACGAGATCATCCCGGCTTCCTCGGCCCGCTTCCCCTGGCTCAACAATCGAAGTCGAGACCGTTCACCCCCAAGGTTTCCAACTTGTGGTTGCCTTATGGATTAGAAGCTAGATAGTGAATTGTACGGCAGTAGAACCAGGGAAAAATCCCCTTTATTCCTCGTCGCGGGCGCTCCTGCCACCACTCTTACTCGATTTTCCAGAAGATCTCCGGGAAAGCTCACGATCAATCTCACGACCGGCTTGGCGCTCCATGAGAGCAGCTCGTTTATCGTGCGCTTTTTTACCCCTCGCAAGTCCCATTTCGACTTTCGCCTTACCATCTTTGAAGTAAAGTGAAAGTGGAATCAAAGTCAATCCAGATTCCTTGAGCTTGCCGATTAGCTTTACTACCTCACGCTTATGCATCAAGAGTTTTCGTTCTCGCCGCGGTTCATGATTCGTCCAAGATCCCTCGTTGTATTCCGGAATATGAACACCACTTAGCCAGAGCTCGCCATCCTTTACTGATGCGTAACCGTCGGTGAGAGTCGCTCTCCCAGCGCGAAGTGACTTGACCTCAGTGCCCATTAGAACAAGACCTGCTTCAAAGACCTCGTCAATGAAATAGTCATGACGCCCCTTCTTATTCTGGGCAATCAATTTTCTACCTACTTCCTTGACCATGGTCTAAGGGTAATCTCTTTTATGAAGAAGGAGCCGATTGAGCGGTTTTTGGAAAATCGAACGCGCTATTTGGATGATTTAGTGGTTAGTTCCGAAAGGCCGCCAAGGATTTGAAGAGCCTTTATCGCTAAATCTGACTCTGGCACCAATAGATCTGGGGTTACACCTACTCCTTCGATTGTTCTACCGGATGGAGTTAGGTAAAGAGCCACGGTCAACTCCAACTTGGATCCATCCCGCAAAGTCACAAACTCTTGCACCGAACCCTTGCCGTAGGAGCGTTCACCAATCACGACGCCACGATTCCGGTCTTGGAAAGCAGCGGCCAAAAGTTCCGCGGCGCTAGTTGTTCGTTTGTTGATTAGGAGGACTACGGGAGCTGGATTTGGCTCTCGGTTTGAAGCGGAAAATATCCGTTCATCGCCATTTACTTTATAAGAGACTATAACTCCTCGACCGATGAATTCCTCAGCCACTTGAACAGCTTCTTCGATGATTCCACCGGGGTTATCCCGGAGATCGATGATGACTCCCCTATTTCCTCGAATATTGGCAAGTGCATCCCGGACTTCTTGGGCTGTTCCCGTAGAAAAACTTGAGATAGAAATGAAGGCGACATTGGAATCTATCTGAGAGTAATCGACAGTCCTTAAATCTACTTTCTCGGTAAAAAGCGAAAACTCAAGTACTTCGGTATCTCGGCGAATGGCTAACTCAACCTCTTTGCCAATCTCTCCCCTAATTTGAGCGGCGACAGCAGTGGCCGATGCGCCTTGGACATCTACGCCATTGACGCGGAGGATCTGATCCCCGATCTTTATACCGCTTCGTGCCGAAATCGAATCCTCTTGAACATCGCTTACCCGGATTGCTCCAGATCTTGCCTCTGTGATTGATACTCCGATGCCGGTCAGAGTATTGGAGGTGATTTGGCTCAATTGTGCAAGGGTTGACTGAGGAAAGTAATTTGCCCACTCGTCGCCAGATGCCTTTACTGCACCTTCAATGGCGGCACGCTCTAATTCACTCTTATCAAGTTCGTTGGGCGCACTTTCCACCAATTTCTCAATGGCGCTATCGACTAGAGATTGATTTGTCTGATTTCCGACCCCCGTTCCAAGTACGAAGGAGAGAGCTGCGATGAAAACGAATAGGAATGCTCGCCTAACTGAATCTTCTGATGGCCGATTTTTCTCTGTGTTTGGTCGGGCGCTTGCTCTCAAGATTATCTCTGTCTTTTCTCTCCCGCTACTTGCGGATAGCAACAAGGTTTGATCGCCAATTTTCGACTTATCTGATGCGACTGTTCGAGATCTGATTGTTTGAGTATTGCCGTTGCGGCGCTTGGCGGGTGGATTCTTGACCTTACGAGTCGAAGGATTACGAGAGGGTTTCTTTACGGCCACGGTACTGCCCTATCTCCCTCTCGCCCAATCTAGATTCTTGGACTAAACCTTTAGGTATTTCCTTAAGGTAAGGGTAGAGGCAAGGGTCGCAACTAGTAAACCGGTGCCCAGCAAATAGAGCGAACTGACCCAAACATCGTTCCAGGTAAAGAAATTAGTGAAGGTCAGCAAAGGAGCAATTCGATCATCAATAACGTACTTCAGGCCAGAAAGTAGCCCGACGCTGAATCCCCAACCAATCAAGGTGGAGAAGATTCCTTCAAGAATGAAAGGTAATTGAATTGAGAAGGAGCTGGCCCCAACAAGTTTCATAACATTAGTTTCACGGCGACGATTGAAGGCTGCGATACGCAAGGTATTACTTATGAGCATCGCCGCAGTAAGAACGCTTGCCAGGCCAATCGCTAGAGCTCCATCGCGAAGGACATTAAGAAGTCGGAAGAATTTCTCCAGGATTGATCGTTGATCTTGAACGACATCAACTCCGGGGCGACCCGAGAATGCACTTTGAATTATGGCGAATTGCGTTGGATCCTTGAGTTTGACCCGGAAAGACTCTGGCAGTTGATCAACCGTTACGTTCTGCGAGATTGCAGATTCCTTGAATCGCTCCTGAAAGCGCTCGAAAGCTTCTGTTTGCGATTCGTAATAAACGGTATCAACGACAGGCAGGGCTTCTAAGTCCCGCTGAATTTCCAAGCGCTGAGTATCGGTAACGACACCAGCTGAGCAAGATGGAGCATCGGAGAGGGATCCGCAGAGGAATACCGAAACCTCGATCTTGTCGTACCAATAATCTTTCATGACTCGAACCTGGGAGTTCGAGAGAAGTCCAATTCCAAGCAGAGATAGTGAGATAGCGACGGTGATCATCACCGCAAAGGTCATCGTGAGATTTCGACGAAGACCGATTCCTACTTCACTAAGGATGAATCTGGCTCTCATTTAGATTCTCCTCCAGTCAATTTCCGCCCACTTACTTGGATAGTCATCTGATCAACCCGTATATCCATATACGCCACGAGCCTGATCACGGATTACATGGCCGCCGTCGAGTTCGATGACCCGCTTTCGCATCTGATCCACGATTCCCGAATCATGGGTAGCCATAACGACGGTAGTGCCTTCGCGATTAATACGATCAAGTAATTTCATGATTCCAACTGATGTCGCAGGGTCAAGATTTCCAGTCGGCTCATCAGCAATCAAAATCGCCGGTTTACTGACATAAGCGCGCGCAATAGCAACTCTCTGTTGTTCTCCGCCGGACAGCTCACCAGGCTTACGATCTACTTTGTCTTCAAGACCCACAAGCTCAAGTACTTCAGGAACTTCTCGGGCAATCTCTTTCCTTGAGAATCCAAGAACATGGAGAGTGAAAGCGACGTTCTCCGCTACGGTCTTGTTTGGTAGAAGTCGAAAATCCTGGAATACAGTTCCTACTTGCCTACGAAGCTCTGGAACCTTCCAATTCGAAAGAGTCGTCAGATCTTTTCCAGCAACATGGATTACGCCCGATGTTGGTCGTTCCTCACGCAAGACAAGTCGAAGGAAGGTTGATTTTCCAGAACCAGAAAGTCCGACAAGAAATACGAACTCGCCCTTTTCTACCTCAATGGAGATATTGTCGAGGGCAGGCTTATCCGCTTTCGAATAGACCTTGGTTACATTCTCGAACTTGATCACGGGTGGATTCTAGGTAGCGGTCCGGCTGATGCCGGGGAAATACGCTCTCGCTCGGCTGAGAATGTCGTGTGCCGCGTGAGGAAAATCCCAATTCACGCGTGAGAGTCTCTTAAATGTTGGCTCTGAAACTTACTTCTTATTCATTCGCCAGCGAATGCCGGCTTCAATAAAGCCATCGAGGTCACCGTCTAACACAGCCTGAGTGTTGCCGGTCTCATAATCAGTGCGATGGTCCTTAACCATTTGATACGGATGAAGAACATAAGAGCGAATCTGATTTCCCCAAGAGCCCGAATTGTCACCACGCAATGCGTCGATTTTCGCTCTTTCCTCTTGATTGCGCCGCTCTAGGAGTTTGGATTGCAAGACTGCCATCGCAGTAGCGCGGTTTTGAATTTGGGATCGTTCGTTCTGGCAAGAAACAACGATTCCGGTAGGAATGTGAGTGATTCTTACTGCGGAGTCCGTTGTATTTACTCCCTGACCACCGGGTCCCGATGATCGATAAACATCCACTCGAATGTCTTTCTCATCAATATCTACATGATCACTTTGATCTACGACCGGAACTACTTCAACTCCAGCAAAAGATGTATGTCTTCGATTCTGGCTATCGAAAGGTGAAATGCGTACAAGTCGATGTGTGCCTTGCTCAACCGATAGCGTTCCATATACATAAGGTCCGGAAACCCTAAATGTGGTCGACTTAATTCCGGCCTCTTCAGCATATGAGGTTTCCAGCACAGTCACGGAGAGGTTATGCCGCTCGCAATATCGAAAGAACATTCGCGAGACCATCTCCGCCCAATCTGCGGCATCAACGCCACCAGCCTCAGAACGGATTGTCACTAGAGCGTCACGATGATCATATTCGCCACTCAATAGAGTTTGGACTTCAAGATCAGAAATTGCCTTGAGCAATGAATCTAGCTCATGACCCAAATCCACAAATGCTTGCTTATCACTCTCCGCTTCTGCGAGGTCCAGTAGAACGGGAAGATCGCTTACTCGATTACGTAGCGACCCAACTTTGTTGAGAGTCCCCTGCACTCGAGAAAGTGCGCTATTTACCCTCTGCGCATTCTCTTGATCATTCCAAAGGTCCGGTGCTCCCGCCGCTTCTTCAAGCTTCGCCAATTCAGATTTCAGGCTTGATACATCCAGGACAGCCTCAATTGAAGTGAGGGTCTTTTCCAGACCCTGAATCTCACTTCGATAATCGCGCTCGGCCATCGGCAAAGGATAACGCTTTCCAGTTTGGCTGTTTTACTCTCTTTTCTCCTAGTCAATCGTTTCATACACAGATGCACTTCCGATTTGGACTGTGTTCATGAAACTCTTTATGCCAAAGACACGTAATTGAAATGGCAATGGTAATTCCTCCGAAACCGTTGCGATAAGTTCAAATCCATCGCATTTGATGCTTCTGATTATCGGGCTTCCAATCGCATTTTTCACTGCTGCACCATCTAATTCCCTTTTGGGAAAAGAGGTATCCCTCGGGCTGCTGGCTGAGGAGAGATTCAATTCATTCACAAACCTCGCCTGGGCGGCATTACAGTCGATTGGAATTTTTAATTCACCTCTAGCAATATCATCTTGCGCGAGAAACTCCGTCAAAGGATTACCGTAGTAGTAGCGAAATTCATCAAGCTCCCTGATCGCACTTGCCAGTGATGTCTCGACCCGTGCCACCAAATCCCTTCTAGATATATAAGCTGCCGCAACATTCGATACCAGGAAAGTCAGAATCAAAATGACGGCAAAGAGAAAAACGATTAAAGGTGCAATCGAGCCGTTTTCGTCATCACCAATTCCCTTAGTTTGGTTAATCCGAATCCTCTCTATGGCAGGTGAATCTAGAACAGCGCTTACCTTCATTGCCACTTATCAGCATATCCTCTTGCAGTGGCTTCGTTCTTGGCACCATTCTCTATCAAGATCTCGACGATTCCCTCTGCCGTTAAACAGGGCGTCTTGGAACAGCTAATCTCATAATCAAGCTCTTCGTACAGGGCTCCTCCTAGATTCTTATACTCACGGATCAAGAGATTGACCCTGGAATATCCTTGGGAATCACTGTCAGCTTCCAAGAATGCATGGAGAGCCTGCCGCGCGATCATAATCGTCTCAATCTCGCGTTTAGCGGTATTGGACATTGCCATGAAAAAGATCAGGGCCGGGAGAAATAGCGGCAAAGCTACCGTCAAAAATTCGACTATAGCTGAGCCGGATTCCTCATTTTCTTCTATTTTCCGCACAGATCAATTGCCTCTAATCAAAATTGCCTTAACTAATCGAATGCAACCGCAAAGTTGCGGGTAACTAGTTGCGATTTAGAATCGCTGCCCAAGTCTTTACCAATCCAGCCTAGTAGGAGAGTCGGTACAGCTCTTTGCGAGCGCGCAATCTGTAAGTCTCCTACCCCTGGTATGTAATGCGACTCAAAATTAACTTCTCCTCTCGGCAAGCCATCCTCAATTTCCGCCGGAAATTGGCCTTCGATGTCTCGCTTTATTACAAGAGAATGAAGGGATGCCTTATCTACTAGCTGGAATGACCCCATAATTACAATCTGAATCAGTGCCAGGAAGAAGATCATTGTCGGGATCAAGACCAGCCCTGATTCAATAGATCCAATCTCGTCCATCTTTGAGTTAGCTCCGAAACCAGAATCTTTTCGTGCTGTTTTACTTGCGACGAAGCCGCGAAAGAGGCCTTGCCGCTTCACTGTGATTTTGCAGTAGTAGTGAACCGCCTTCATCAAGCGAGCCCGCTTGAAGATATTGCCTTCGGAACCGTAATCAACATAATTCAGCCCGCCATTGACTTCCATTATCGAATGTTGTTCATTGTGTCCAACGAGTTTTTCAATATAGCGCTTAGACGCGGAGCTGCGATTGTCCAAAGGGCGGTCACTAATCCAGTAGTCATTAGTACGACGAGTACCCAACCGGGCACATCGCCCCTCTCCATTTCAAGATCAGTCGGCGTTACACGAGCTTCTCCGGGCGGATTACCATGGAATTCATTTTTAGAGACTGGGATTGGCTCTAAGCCAAGTACACGATTACGTCCAGACTTGAATTGATTATTGGTCCTTCTAAAGAAGTCCTGTCCACGCTCTGGAAGAGCCCTAAAAATGCTATTCGCAACCCGGGCAATGAATTCATCAAGCTCGATTATCAAGTCTGCAGCTGCAAATAGAATCCTTATTCCCCAACTCCCTCTGTCAGCTTTGATATGGCTCTCTAGATCTTCTCCAGTAGATTGAATCACAGGATAACTCGTACCCATACCCGTATTTGTGCTGGAATCAGAATCCACCATGGAGCCATCTAAACTCGAATAGGTGTTCACACCACTAGGCTCTCTGTTATTGATTGTTTTACCCGTCTTATCGTTTTTGCTTACTTTCCTGATTTTGAAATCTTTCTCCATATATCTCCCCATTTATCTCGATTCAGCAATCTGCCACACAGTTTGATGAAGTCTTCTCTTCTAATCCATGAATTCAGGATCTTCCATGAGAACCGCATCGCCCCCAATGGAAGAATTTCCATATACAGCCGGGTTACTAATCATCAATGACAACCGACAACCCAATGGCTAAATAGCAATTTCTGTGGAAAAGAAATTTTTGTGGATGAAGGGCTTAGCCCAATTGCGTCCATTTTTCTAAGCTCGGCTAAAACCCTTGCAATTCAAGAATGGAGGGAAAGAGAGCAAATAGGACGGAGAGTGGCAAGAGAAGAAATACGACTGGAATCATTAAAGCAATCTCGGCTTTGCCCGCTCGCTTCAGAAGCTGGGTACGCCACTCTCCTTGGGAGTCTCGAACGAGGGAGATCAAGATTGGCACTAATGGCGAGCCCCGCTCGACCGCTATAACCATGCTTGTTATGAATCGACGCATTTCTCCATTTGGTGCTCTAGTAAGTGAACGGCCAAGTGCAGTGATTGCAGGCATGCCATTTGAAACATCTGTCAAAACCTTTTTGAATTCAAGTGCAACGTTGGAATTTGATCCCTGGGAAATAATCTGCAGTGCTTTAATGGGCGATATTCCCGCAGCTATCAGGAGACAAATTGTCTGAATAACTTGCGGCAACTCCAAGGTAATCTGTTCAGCGATTTTAGTTTGGAGATGGGCATCTTTCCGCTGTCGGAATATTATTAGCGAAACTGCTGCCACGAATGCCGGAAAAATCGCCGCGCCCAATTTCTCCCAAAGTAGAAGTAGAGTTACAGAAGAGAGGAGAATCGCGCCCGACCAGAATGTGAATTGGACATTTAACCCAGCACTTTTCCATTTCGCTATCCCTTCATAATTTGATTTCTCCAGACTTTCTACCGTCCTCGAGCTATGGGGCAGGTCAGCTCCCGCAAAGCTCTCTACAGCGATATACCAAGCGCCCAGAATCACTAAAGGTGCAACCGTCAAAAGGGTAAGAACCTGGTCGATTGAATCGAAGTTCATTTCATGGTCACTTGCTAGTTCGCAGATTCTCTTGTCATCAGCTGGGCAGAGGAAAACGCCCTTGGCATCTCCGGCAGTTTCGCCACTCTCCCCATCCACAAAAAGGCGATTGCAGTTGCCATTATGCCAATGGAAAGAACCATACGACCATTTGAAGTCGCATAAGCCTCCACTGTCTTTGGCTGCAGTGAAAGTAAAGCTAAAAGGAGCCAAGGGGCAATCGCGCCGAGTACAGCTGAATTTCTTACCCAGCCAAATTTCGTATCAACTTCTTCTCGCACCTGGTTGCTATCGCGCAAGAAAGAAGCGAGAAGTCGAAGCGTTGTTGTGACATCTTTGCCGCCGAATTCCTTTGCGAAAAAGAGTACGACAAGGACTTGATCGGCAATTGGACAATTCAGTCGCTGCATTGCTTTTTCCATTACTCTGGAAAAGGTTTCGCCTTGCTGTAGCTCGCTTGCCATGAGATTCAAATACGGTTTGAGTGGATCTGGGCCATGTTCTGAAAGTTGATTGATTGATTCGGTGACGGATTGCCCAGCCTGGAGAGAAGATACGATTCCATCAATCGCCACAGGCCACGACCGCTCCCGATCATGTCTAGTCCTTTCGGCCTTGCGTCGAGCGAGGATGAATGGAATACCCATTAGGAGAAGCCCGATGGAAAGGGCGATGTCGATAGAAGTTGTGATCGTAAAGACAAGAAGAGCAGATCCGGCGAAGACCATTAGCATATTTGCGAATTGGATAATCTCGGTTGCACTAATTCGTTTGTTGCTTTGCATGGACGGTAGCACTCGATTTATTGAGCTCCAGCCGACGTAGGCCACAAACGCTGCGACGGTTCCAGCGCCGATTGGTAGAAGTTTCATTTCTCCAAGGTCAGCAATTTGCATAAGAGAGATTGATGGTTGAGCTTTCATGGAATCTGGCCCAGCCCTCGGCTAAACGCACCATTTCGCCAGGTGAAAATATCTTCGAGTTCAATATTGTGCGACTCACTCCGCTCGTTTACCTTGCAAATCTGGCGGATTCTCCGCATCCCATCCTCGGCTAATCCAACATGGACTACTAGGTCTATTGCGCGAGCCACTGTTGGGGTCAAGAAGTCCTGCGTTATGTTCTCTCCGGCGAGCAATGGCAGTGTTTGAAGTTTTCGAATCGACTCGCGGGCAGAGTTTGCATGAATAGTCGCCATTCCTGGAATCCCAGAATTGAGAGCAATTAATAGGTCGAGGGATTCCGCCTCTCTAATCTCGCCAATGACGATTCTTGATGGACGCATCCGAAGCGACTCTTTAATCAGCCTACGAATAGTTATCTCACCGACTCCCTCAAGATTCGCTCCTCTAGTCTGTAATGCGACAACATCCGGGAGTCGAGGGCGCAATTCGAAAACTTCTTCGATGGTGATTACCCGCTCGGATACTGGAATAGCGCTAACTAGAGCATTCAACAGCGTCGTTTTCCCGGCCTGCGTCGAACCGCTGACCAGAATGTTGAGCCGCTTCTCTACCGAACGAGTTAGTACTTCGGCCATAGCTTCATTCATTACGCCAAGTGCTACAAGATCCGAGAGAGATTTTCCTCGAAAGAGATGCTTTCTAATGTTTATCGCCCAGTGCTCGGCTGTTACTTCAGGTATGGCTATATGTAATCGACTTCCATCAGGTAAACGCGCATCCACAAAGGGTTGCGATAGATCAATTCTGCGACCGCTCCATAGAAGTATCCGGTCCATTAAGGCTTGAATCTGCTGTGAAGTGAGAACGAGATTCGTCAGTTGACTAACCCCGTTGCGAGCGATGAAGACTCGCTGGGGCGAGTTGATCCAGATCTCTTCAATCTCAGGATCTGCCAAAAAAATCTGCAGTGGCCCGAAGTTTTCAGAGGGTTCTACGGAGGGCTCTGGGACACTAGCCGGATTAGACATGGCTGATTCCTAGGGGCTACTTATTTGACTCTGGTAGGTCCCATCGCGATTAAGTGGAAAAGTCACGCTGCGTACGGTCTCGAACCGCGCGAACTTAACTCTCCGTAAAATCGGCTAAACTTTCCCTGCAATTCATTTCTAATCGTGGTGGGCGTAGCTCAGCTGGTAGAGCACCCGGTTGTGGTCCGGGATGTCGCGGGTTCGAGCCCCGTCGCTCACCCCACTTTTGTTGAATCAACTAATTACCGAGAATCCTTATCTGCCGGGGTACTCTGTAGAAATGGAAATTCTCTATGTACTCGGTGTATTCACATTCGCTCTCCTCTGGGGCTGGTCCTTCACGCACTTCATCGATCGCTAGGTTCGAGCGTTAGCGCTTGATCGATTCGGGCCCAATGCATTCGGAATCTGTGGCCAGTTATGGGCTACCGCCTAGGCGAGTAATCAATCAGACAGTTTGGTGGAGCTTTTACCGGTGGCTGCCCATCTGGATTCGCCGATAGGCTTAGGTCTCGTGGCGGGCATGACTCCAGAAAACAAGTTCGGTGGCTCATTTGGCCCCAATGAGTGGCTCGTAGATGAGATGTATGAGCAGTATCTCCGCGATCCAAATTCGGTCGGAGAGGATTGGAAAGCTTTCTTCGCTGGATATAAAGAGGGCGCTCCGCTCAATGGATCACAAGTAAATGGTTCACAAGTAAATGGATCAGCGAAACCGGGAACTCCCCCGGTCCCCAAGAGAGATCAAGGCGTTAGCAAATCTGCTCCAACACAAGCCTCAACTCCAGCCTCTGCGCCGATTGAAAGTCCTGCAACAACACCAAATGTTGTGGTGCAACCCCAACAAGTTTCTCACGCAACACCTCAACAAATCGTTAGACCTGCTGCCACACCTACGCCAACGCCAGCTCAAGCTGTTGCTAAACCATTAACTGAGATTGCCACTCCAACCTCTGCCCGCATCGAACCGCTTCGCGGAGTTGCCAATCGCGTTGTGCAGAGCATGGAGGCTTCATTATCGGTCCCTACAGCAACTAGCGTTCGCGCCATCCCCGCGAAATTGATGATCGATAATCGCACTGTTATCAATAATCACCTCAAGCGAGCCCGCGGCGGCAAGGTTTCTTTCACTCACATCATCGGCTACGCCATGATCAAGGCGCTTCGCCAGATGCCGGAGATGAACGCCTTCTTCACCGAGAAAGATGGCAAGCCAGCAATCGGTTTCCCTGATCACATCAATCTTGGAATCGCGATAGACCTTGCGAAGGAGGATGGCTCCCGCCAATTGCTAGTCCCTTCGATCAAAGGCTGCGAGACGATGGATTTCGGCCAGTTCTGGTCAACTTATGAATCATTGGTCAAGAAAGCTCGTAAAGGAACACTGGCAGTCGAAGATTTCGCCGGCACTACCTGTTCGCTAACCAATCCCGGCACAATCGGCACTGTCCACTCCGTCCCACGCCTCGTTCAAGGACAAGGATTGATCCTTGGCGTAGGTGCTATGGATTACCCCGCGGAATTCCAAGGTGCAAGCGAAGAGACCATCGCACAATTGGCAATCTCAAAGGTCGTAACGCTCACTTCAACTTACGACCACCGAGTCATCCAGGGCGCCCAATCGGGTGACTTCCTCCGAAGAATTCACGAAATCCTCCTTGGCGCTGAAGGCTTCTATGACGAGATCTTCGCAGCGCTACGAATCCCATACGTTCCGGTTCGCTGGTACTCAGATACTGACTCCAAGGGCGAGAACGCAATAGATAAGAACACGAGCGTCCAACAATTAATCAATTCCTATCGCACCTTTGGCCACTTGATGGCAGATATCGATCCGCTGGAATATAAGCAGCGCACCCATCCGGATCTTGATGTCGTTACTCACGGGCTGACCCTCTGGGATCTCGATCGCGATTTTGCAACCGGTGGATTCGGCGGCCAGCGCTCAGCGAAACTGCGCAATATCCTCGGAACTCTTCGTGATTCATATTGTCGCTCGATTGGGATCGAATATATGTATATCGATTCGCCAGAAGAGCGGAAATGGATCCAGGACCAGGTCGAAGTTGGCTCGCCCTTCTTCCCGCGCGAAGAGCAACTCCGCATCCTTCGAAAACTCAATTCAGCAGAGGCCTTCGAATCCTTCTTGCACACTAAATTCGTCGGGCAGAAACGATTCTCACTTGAAGGTGGCGAGTCGGTTATTCCATTACTTGACACGATTGCCCGGTATGCCGCAAAGGCGAAGCTCGATGAGATCTGCATCGGAATGCCACACCGCGGCCGATTGAATGTTCTGGCGAATGTCGGTGGGAAGTCCTACGGGCAAATCTTCCAAGAATTCGAGGGCCACTACCAAGAGAACTCGGTCCAAGGTTCCGGAGACGTTAAGTATCACCTCGGAACTTATGGCGACTTTGTGACTGAATCCGGTGATAAGACCAAGATCTACCTTGCCGCAAATCCTTCTCACCTCGAAGCGGTCAATCCGGTTCTCGAGGGAATCGTCCGCGCAAAGCAGGATAAGAAGAATGTGAAGAACGCTTTCTCCGTGCTTCCAGTTCTAATCCACGGAGATGCGGCCTTTGCCGGCCAGGGCGTGGTCGCCGAAACCTTGAATATGTCACAACTTCGCGGATATCGAACTGGTGGAACGATTCACATAATCATCAACAATCAAGTTGGCTTCACCACATCGCCAGAATCAGCCCGTTCATCGCGATACTCAACTGATGTTGCGAAGATGATTCAGGCGCCGGTTTTCCATGTGAATGGCGATGATCCCGAGGCTTGCGTTCGCGTCGCTCGAGTTGCTTTTGAATACCGCCAGACCTTCAATAAAGATGTCGTAATCGATATGGTCTGTTATCGCCGTCGAGGCCATAACGAAGGCGATGAACCAAGTTTCACTCAGCCACGGATGTACAAGTTGATTGATGCAAAGCGAACCACCCGAGTTCTCTACGCAGAAGCCCTAGTAGGGCGCGGCGACATAACTCAAGAAGAAGCAGATGCGATTGCCATTGAATTCCAAACTCAACTAGAGGGCATCTTCGCCTCAGTTCACGACAAGTTGCCAGAGAAGCCACTATTCGATCGACTCGAAGAGGCAGATCCGCGTCAGACAAATACCGCAATCAGTGAGGAGGTTGCCCGAAAGGTAGCCGCAACCCAGATTGCCGTCCCAGATAATTTCAAGGTACATCCGAAGCTGTTGCCACAGTTACAGCGTCGCGTAACGATGCTTGACGATGGAACAATCGATTGGTCTGGCGGCGAATTGCTCGCCTTTGGCTCTCTATTGCTCGAAGGGCACCCGATCAGAATCGCCGGCCAAGATGTTGGTCGCGGCACTTTCTCCAATCGTCATGCGGTTATCCGTGATCACAACGATGGCAGTGAATGGATTCCGCTACGCGCGCTGATTGGAAGTGAGAATCAATTCTTCGTAGTTGATTCACTACTCTCGGAATACGCGGCCATGGGCTTCGAATATGGCTACTCCTTGGAGCGATCCAATGCACTAGTCCTCTGGGAGGCTCAATTCGGTGATTTCGCCAACGGCGCCCAGACCATCGTCGACGAATTCATCTCCTCGGCGTTGCAGAAGTGGGGCGAACGCTCCTCGGTAGTTCTACTTCTACCCCATGGCTATGAGGGACAGGGTCCAGATCACTCCTCTGCTCGCATCGAACGCTTCCTTACCCTCTGCGCCGAAAACAACATGACGATTGCCCAGCCATCCTCGGCTGCTTCCTATTTCCATCTTCTCCGCTGGCAGGTCAAGAATCCGGCACGTAAGCCGCTTGTTGTATTTGAGCCGAAGTCAATGCTTCGCTTGAAGGCAGCTGCATCCACTCTCAAGGATGTAACAACCGGCACCTTCCGACCCTTTATAAGTGACCCTGAAGCCAACAATGCGAATCGCTTGATTCTCTGTAGTGGAAAGATCTATTGGGAACTTCTGGCCGAACGCGCACGTCTTGGCGATCAAGGCACAGCAATCGCACGCGTTGAACAGTTATATCCACTTCCAGTGGAAGAGATTCTCGCCGAGATGGGTAAACATCCAAATGCCACCGTTCTCTGGGTCCAAGATGAACCAGCAAATCAAGGTCCGTGGCCATTCTTCTGGGCAAATATCCATGGCGAATTAGGTGGCAGAGAAGTCCGACGCGTTTCGCGACGCGCGACAGCGAGCCCGGCGACCGGAAGTATCCACGTGCATGAAGAAGAACAGAAAGCGTTAATTGCCGAGGCATTCTCTCGCTAGCAATCTCTCGCTAGCAATCTAACTTTGAATAGCTCAACGAGCGCGCTTTACCCTAAATAGAACGCGCCCTCTCACTTCATGCGCACCGATGTAACCCCAAGTTCGTGAGTCTTGCATTCGCTCCTGAGCAGATGGATCCCGATTGTCTCCCTCTACCCAAAAAGCACCGCCATGGGATTTCTCAATCCGTTTAACATAGAAGATCCCTGGCATTTCATCACGTTCCACAAGAACCGTCATTGCGAGGGGAAGGTTTTCTCTTCGCTCGCGAAATAGTCGGACAAGAACCACGTCGCCATCTTCGTAAGTGGGCGACATCGAGATTCCGCTGACCTCAGCGAAGCGAAAGGGCCAAATCCCCCTCAGGGCGCGGAAATTTCCCATGGCCGGTAGTCTTCCACTCAAATCTGAAGTGGATGAACTACTAAGCGAGGTAACTATGTTGAAGATTTACGCACATTGCGATCTACCCTGCGGCGTCTACGACCCCGCTCAAGCGAAGATCGAAGCTCTCTCCGTTAAGGCCTGCATGGAGAAATATGCCGCCTCTAGCGATCCTGATTTCAAGTCACGCTCCGTCGCAATCAAAGAGGAGCGCTCCCACCAAGTTAAGGAGCATCTCTGGGTGCTCTGGACTGATTACTTCAAGCCAAATCACTTTGAGGCATATCCTCAACTTCACGGCCTATTCAATGAAGCGACCAAGCTAGCCGGCGCGGCAGGCACAAAGGGCACCAACGATGTTGCGGTCGCCGAGAAGTTGATTTCGAAGATCGATGAGATAGCTGAGATCTTCTGGGCAACGAAGAAGTAGTTAACTAGAGTCTGGGTTATCTGGAGTCTGGGTTATCTGGAGTCTGGGTTATCTGAGAGGAGTGTGGATTCACTCTTCTGAGTCATTATTGATAGAGCGGCGGCTCGCGCAAGGAACGAGACTCGTTCCACAACGGTTCTACGCATCATTGATGCAGCGACCAAGCGCGGGCCGTCATGTATTTCACAGGCAAATGTAAGAGAGCCATTCTCAAAAGCAATACAGGTTGCAGAACCTTGAACTTCTGAACCAATCGCCACTGGATGTAACACCTCAATATCGATATCGCTAAGTACCGTCGATTCAGCATTCTCGAGGAACTCTGCAAGCGCGGAATTCGCGGCGCTTTCCATCAGAGTGAGAAGAAAACTAGCCGAGAGAATCGGCATATCACCACTGCCATGAGCCAATGCGGTATCGCCCGGTCGGACCATCATCTGGGAAATCCCAACCGCGCCGATCAAATTATCGCTCTGCATCAGGTTTAATCTAATGGGCTAGCTGGCCAATAACGAGCAACTGCCACCGAGTCTTCCAACATCAATCACTGCCAAGTGGGGCCAGGTGGGCGGCGATTAGGAGTTGAGGTATCTTTACTTAGATGGAAGCCACTCACTCCAATAGCGCACACTACAACAGCGCACACCTCAAGAGTTGGTACCCGATAATCGCAGCAATCTTCTGCTCCCTGCTATTGATCTCGAATATTGGAGCCACCAAATTTATTGATTTCGGACCGATAAAGACTGATGGCGGAGCATTCCTATTCCCACTTACCTATATCTTGGGCGATATCCTCACGGAGATCTTTGGTTTCAAAGCTGCCCGGCGAGTCATCTACACCGGCTTTGCTATCGGGATCCTTGCTGGCTTCACATTCTGGCTCGTCCAAATCTCACCTGCGGCAGATGGTTGGGAGAATCAAGCTGCCTTCGAATCCATCCTCGGATTCGTCCCGCAGATAGTCGCTGCCAGCGTCATCGCATTTCTCCTTGGGCAGTTATCCAACTCCTTCACTCTCTCCTGGCTTAAAGAGCGGACCAAAGGTAAACAACTGGGCGCGCGCCTAATCGGCTCTACAGTCGTCGGCGAGTTCGTAGACACCTTGGTATTCACCTTGATTGCATCATTAGGGCGTTTGAATTTCGAGGAGTTCTTGAATTATCTAGCGACCGGCTATCTCTATAAGACCCTCTTTGAAGTGGCGCTGTTACCAATCACTTACCGAGTTATCAAGATAGTAAAGCGGCACGAAGCAGTAATCGCCAGCAACTGAGTAGTCGATTACTTGAGGGGGTAGTCGCGTCGAATTTCCTGGGAGGTCTCGATCTCAATCTGCGTTTCACCATCGATTGTGATCTCGGTGCGGCGATATTGCGTGATGATTTCGGTGAATCCAGCCATCTGGGCAAATTGAAGTTGGTGAAGCTGATGGGCGACTCGCTCTTGAAGGGACTGCGGCGCAACTTCACAGCAGGATCGGGTCAATAGCGCCCGCATCAAATTCACGGTCCGCCGTTCGATTTCGAATCGATTCTGACAATCCAGGCAACCTTGTAGGTGGAAAGCTATCTCATTAAATGTTGCAGAATCTTCGATCTCATTATCGATGAAGAGGATCAGCGACTCTTGACATTGGTCGCAACTAAAGGCGCTCATGCTCCCCCCTTCACATATCCCAGTTCCCGGGCATACTCGGTCAACTTCTCGCGGAGCTGTTTTCTTCCCCGATGGAGGCGCGACATAACAGTTCCCGCAGGGACCCCGACGATTTCTGCAATCTCCTTATAGGAGAAGCCCTCCACATCTGCCAGGTAGACGGCGATTCGAAACTCCTCAGGGATTTCATGAAGCGCCCGCTTGATATCACTATCCGGGAGGCTCTCAAGCGCCAGATCTTCAGCGGACTTACCTTGATCGCTGGTGTGAGAGGCAGCGCTCGCCAATTGCCAATCTTCTACCTCGGAATCAGAGGTCTGTGGCCTGCGCTGATCTTTTCGGTAAGTGTTTATAAAGGTCGTAGTGAGAACTCGATAAAGCCATGCTTTGAGATTTGTACCTGGCTCAAATTGATGAAATGAGGTGTAAGCCTTTGCATAAGTATCTTGCACCAAGTCCTGCGCATCATCCGGGTTTCGGGTGTAGCGAAGAGCTGCTGCATAAAGCTGATTCATATACTGGAGGGCATCGCGCTCGAATCTCTTAGCCCGAGCAGCGGCGGACTCTTTCTCGCGATCGACGCGCACCAACTCTCCAGCTTTACTGGAGTCAGCCTTAGAAAGTTCCTTTGCCATTAGCGCAAGGCTATCGTGCGTCGCTGACTAGGCGCATTTCCACACAAATCCCGAGCCAAGGCGTAATCAGAAAAGCGTCTGTGGGTCGCCAAGTTCTATCGCTTCGATCAACTCCGCGCCATTGTTCTTAATGGAATTAACCAACGGTCGGACCGGCCAGAACCTCAGACCGGCCGTCGGATTCGGAACGCGCATCAACTGACGAAGTTCCTCGAGCTCTTGATGGCTCGGATCGAGCCACTCATCCCAACGCTCTCTGGGAAGGATGACCGGCATTCGATTATGTATCTTTGCTAAATCTCCAGTCGCATCTTGGGTGATGATGGCTGCACTCTTTCTATCCACTCCCTCCGGCGAAGTCCAGAGATCATGTATCCCAGCGAATGCGAGCAGATGAGAATCCGCTCGCGAGATATAGAAGGGTTGCTTACTCGGATAATCACCGAGAGCAGTAGCCCACTCGTAATAGCCAGAGGCCGGAATCAAACAGCGCCGGCTCCGAAAAGCGCTCCGGAAAGTTGGTTTTTCATGGACTGTCTCGGAACGAGCATTAATTGCTTGTGATTGGGAGCGATAAGCATCATCGCCATTCTTACTCCAAGGCGCGATCAGGCCCCAACTCGCGATCTCCATCTGACGCTCTGATTTGATTATGTAAATATCTTGGGTCGGTTTGATATTCCAGTCATACGGGAGTGTGCGATTGGGTTCGGCAGTCGTAGAGAACTCTTCTGCGATATCCGAGAGCATCGCTGAGAGGGCGAATCTTCCGCACATCCTCCTAATCTAGGTCCGATGGCTAGAATCGACCAATGCTGCCGCGTAACGAAGATCGCCACTGATTGAACATGGCTAAATCTACGGAACTCTGGCGCGCACCATTCCGAGGTCGCAATCCGATCAATTCAATCGTCACTATTCCTGGATCCAAATCAGTAACTAATCGGGCGCTAATCCTTGCTGCCCTATCTGATTCGCCTTCGATTTTGCGCCGCCCACTAATCTCTCGCGATACCGAGTTGATGATTAAGGGCCTTCGCGCACTCGGCGTCGGGATAGAACTAGATGGCGAGCTACTTCACATCAAGCCAGCACCGCTATTTGGCCCAGCTTCAATCGATGTCGGAAATGCTGGAACGGTCATGCGCTTTATGCTCCCAGTCGCCGCACTAGCAACTGGGTTGATCAACTTTGATGGCGACCCGCGCTCTCACGAACGGCCATTAGCTCCGTTGATCAAAGCCCTGGAGGATCTAGGCGTCCTAATCGATCACCATGCTCGCTACGCACTCCCTTTGACAATCAATGGCGATGGTCGGATATCTGGCGGTGAAGTCGAAGTCGATGCCAGCACCTCAAGTCAATTCTTATCTGCATTACTTCTTGCCGGAGCGAAGATGACAAATGGTTTGTCAGTCCGTCATTCCGGCGCAAATCTTCCTTCGCAGCCCCATATCGATATGACAATCGCAATGCTCCGTCGATTCGGTGCAGATGTCGATAGCTCGCAAGCTGGACGTTGGAAAGTAGCGAACGGCAAACTTTCCGGAGCGGATATCGTGATTGAACCTGATCTATCTAATGCCGCGCCATTCATGGCGATGACGCTACTTTGCGGCGGCGAATTGATAATCCGTGATTGGCCTAAAGCGACAACCCAACCTGGCGATCGCCTCCGGGATATCTTCACGCAGATGGGCGGTTCGATGGAATTTGTGCCCGAAGGTTTGAAGATAACCGGAACCGGAGAAGTTCTCGGCATCGAAATTGATCTCCATGATGAAGGTGAATTGACTCCTTCAATTGCAGCTGTCGCAGCGCTTGCACAAACTCCCTCGTATCTGCGCGGCATCGGTCACCTTCGACTGCATGAGACCGATCGGCTCGCCGCGCTTAACCGCGAATTGAGTGGGTTGGGTTGTGAAGTAATCGAAGAAGCCGATGCGCTTCGGATAATTCCTCAGCCGCTACATGGAGCCACGTTCCATACCTATGAGGATCATCGCCTGGCTACCGCTGGTGCGATCATCGGATTACAGGTCCCTGATGTTCTCGTCGAAGATATTGCGACCACTCGAAAGACGCTTCCTGATTTTCCTGGACTATGGAGCGAGATTCTCGATAAATGACGCCCCGTAGGTACGACGAGAGCGATGTCCGGATTCGTCCATCCCGCTCCAATCCACGACGGAGCAAGGACCGACCAGATTATTCAACTGCGCCTACAGCATTTGTGACGACCGTTGATCGTGGCCGAATTACCTGCCTAACCGATAGTGGCGTAGTCGTTACCGCTATGAAGGCCCGGGAACTTGGCAAGAATTCAGTTGTAGTCGGAGATCGAATCAGGTTAAGCGGTGATGTGACTGGCGCTGACGGCACGCTCGCACGCGCCGTTGAAGTTATGCCTCGAAAGAACCAACTCTCGCGCACGGTAGATGATGTCGGCGCTTTCGAGAAGGTGTTGGTTTCCAATATCGATCAGATGGTAATCGTGGTCGCCGCCGCCAATCCCGAACCACGTCACGGCTTCATCGATCGCTGCCTCGCCGTCGCATTCGACCAAGGAATCAAGCCAATACTGGTTGTTACAAAATGCGATCTAGCTGATCCAGCTGATTTCATCGAGACTTATCGAGACTTGAAGTTCGAGACGATTACAAGTTCGATTCCAAAGAACAGTACTGAAAAGAGCGAAGCAGTGGTCAGGTTGCTCGGACTCCTTGATGGGAAAGTATCGGTTCTTATCGGCCACTCAGGGGTCGGCAAATCGACTCTCTTAAATAGATTGCTTGGCACCGAGGCGCGCGCAACCGGTTCGGTAAATGATGCAACCGGAAGAGGGCGTCACACTTCATCGAGCGCCCATGCCTTCGCACTTGCAAACGGTTGGCTGATTGATACCCCAGGTGTTCGCTCCTTCGGCTTAGAACATATAGATCGAAATCGAGTTATTAGTTCCTTCGCCGATCTTGCTGAAGCAATCGAATCTTGCCCCAAGAACTGCTCACATAACGAGCCTAATTGTGGCTTGAATCGCTTGGGCGGTGAAGAATCTCATGCCCGGGTAGAGAGCCTCCGGCGCTTGCTAAATTCCAGCATGAGCTATTCCCAAAACGATTAGTCATTTTCCTCACAAAGCAACGATCTGCCTTAGCGCGATAACCTTAGCCATTATGAATTCGCAGCTCCGATATCCCGGTGATCTAAGTGGTGATATTGAACTACTCAAGTTCCTAGCTGATGAGAGTGATGCAATCTCGATGGATCGCTACAACGCTCAAGATCTAGAAATTGAAAACAAACCCGATCTGACTCCGGTCACTGATGCAGATCGTGCGGTAGAAGCGAAGATTCGCGAGATTCTCGCTAAGGAACGAAACCATGATCTGATTGTCGGTGAAGAATTTGGACGACCAGATTCGATCGCACCCAATTCCAGGTACTGGGTTATTGATCCGATTGATGGAACGAAGAACTTTCTCCGCGGCGTTCCCATATGGGCGACCCTGATTGCAATCGTGCATCGCGATGAAACTGGAGATGACCGCGTTATCGCAGGGATGGTTAGCGCACCTGCCCTCTTCCGGCGTTGGTACGCCGCGGCCGGCTTTGGCGCATTCACCGAAGTAAATGGTGGCCCAGCTGTTCAGATACATGTATCCAAGGTCGCAGAGTTGGCCGATGCCTCACTCTCCTTCTCAGATCTCACTGGTTGGGGTGAGCGGAAGAGTTCCCTCTTGTCTATCTTGGATAGCGTTTGGCGAGTCCGAGGTATCGGCGATTTCTGGTCCCATATGTTGGTTGCTGAAGGAGCGGTCGAGATCGCTCCCGAACCATCATTGGCGCTCTGGGATATGGCGGCGAATTCGATAATCGTCGAGGAAGCTGGCGGCATCTTCAGTGATCTAACCGGAGTAGTTGGACCTTTCGGCAAGAGTGGCGTATCGACTAATCGCGCGCTGCATCAACGCTTTATCGAGGAGATTCGCGGTTAATATGAACTTGGAGCAGATAGACCTATCGATCAATGGAATGACCTGTTCATCTTGCGTCGCTACAGTGGAACGAGCGTTGAACAAGGTGCCTGGCGCACAGGCAACCGTGAATCTAGCCACGGAGAGCGCTCATGTGATGGTTCCGAATGGCACCACTACCAAGGTCTTGCTCGATGCAGTCAAGTCTGCCGGCTATTCTGCAAAGTTGCGTAGTGATGAAAGTGAGAGTTTTTCTAACACGCGAAATCTTGGTTGGCGATTGATTTTGGCGATAATCCTTACAATTCCAGTGATCACAATCTCGATGTGGCACTCGATTCATTATCGGGTAGATGAGTTGATTCTCGATCAATTGGAACGCTTCGGAATCCCAGCACCGCTCTATTCACCTTGGGGTTGGTTGGCAATCGCACTGAGCGCGCCTGTCGTCCTACTTCTTGCTTGGCCAATCCATCGAGCGGCCCTTCGCAACCTCCTCCATCCAACTATGGATAATTTGATATCGCTCGGCTCGCTCACCGCATTGACTTGGTCCATCTATGCCAATTCCACAGGTGTCGGCGATATCTACGCCGAAGTCGCAGCTGCCGTAGTCACCTTCATAATGTTTGGTAGATATCTTGAATCGATTGCTAAACGGCGAGCGGGTTCTGCGCTTGCCCAACTACTCTCACTTCATCCAAAGGAAGTGACAATCTTGCGCGGTGGTGAGGAAGTTCGCGCACCAATCGCGAATCTGCAGATCGGCGATCACTGTGTCGTTAGACCAGGCGAGCGTTTCCCAACTGATGGCGTGGTGCTGGAGGGTATAAGTTCGGTTGATAATTCGCTCCTTACCGGTGAATCTTTACCGATAGAAGTCGCCGTGGGATCAAGCGTCTCTGCTGGCGCAATAAATCAAGGCGGCCGATTGATCATCGAAGCTCGACGCGTGGGTTCTGATACTGAACTATCACGGATAACCAAGATGGTTCTTGCGGCTCAAGCTGAGAAAGCGCCGATTCAACGATTGGCCGATCGAATCAGTGGAATCTTCGTACCACTGGTCTTACTGCTTGCCGTGATAACACTTTCTACCTGGCTTGCTCTAGGTAATGCAATCTCGCCATCGATCTCGGCTGCAGTGGCTTTACTGGTTATCGCCTGTCCGTGCGCCCTTGGCCTAGCTACGCCGGTTGCGCTCTTGGTCGCTTCAGGGAAAGGTGCGAGCAACGGAATCATCCTTCGTCGAGCAGCGACGTTGGAGACTGCAACAAAGATCGACACTGTTGTCCTTGATAAGACTGGAACTCTTACTACCGGTGTTATGCAGCTCCAATCCTCCGTCGTAGCCCAAAGTAAGGCGATCTCTATCAATCTCTTGGAGATTGAGATGGCGGTTCATGCGGTCACGCGGGAGAGCAATCATCCAGTTGCGCAAGCGATTGCCAACTCGCTAAATCAGCGAGGC
>JBEGNC010000090.1:0-3396 GCA_041182705.1 Actinomycetota bacterium
CCGCCATCCGTTGTTCTTAGCAACTCATCGCGAGGGTTTGAAGGAGTGCCCTCACGAATTCCATAGGCGATCAGATTTGAGCCTGGCACGAAAGTAGGAAGCAAGATCTGGTTACCTGGTATCGGATTTATGGTCTTTCCGCCATCGGTTGAGTAGAAAGAAGTACTAACACTTGATTGTTGTGGCGCGAAGATAATGCCCTCGCCGTTATCAGATACGGTCATGTTGTATATAGATAGTTGGTGATTCGGCGTATTTCCAAGTTGGGCCCAAGTTTTTCCTGCATCATATGAGATATGAAGCCCAGGCTTCATATTGGTGCCAGATGCGGATTTATTGTTCGGATCCTGTCCAAGCGGAGTCTGGAATACGCCCATCAAGACTGTGTTTGAGTTGGTCGGGTCCACCCTGAGGAAATTGGCACGCGTGTGCTTTCCCCAGCCTGTGTTCAACTCCACCCAATTCTTCCCACCATCAACTGACTTGTAGACAATTCCCACGTTTACAAAGGTCTGACTCAAATCAGACTCGGTTGAGGTGAGCGGGCTCGAGCCTGAGCCCAGATAAAGGGTGTTCGAATCTTTTGGATCAATCGCAAGCGACAATGTGTAGCTATTCATCTCTGGCTTAGTTAGGAATTCCCAAGTCTTCCCGCTGTCATTGCTCACATAGAGTCCAGAACCGCGAGCCTGCCACTTTTTGGTCTCGATAGTCCCGGTGCCGCCGAAGAGAATGTAGATCCGCCCCTTCACTGCGGGATCGAACTTGATTGGTGGTGACTCCTTGAAGCAGACCGTGTTATCTGACTTCTTCATATCGAAGAGCATTCCTTCGGTCGAGGCAGGAACCCAAGTAGCACCGGCATCAAAACTTTCAAAGATCCCGAGTCGCTCCACCGCCACGATGTAATGCTTGGTATCGAATGGGTCAATCGCAAAGGTTTTTCCGGTGCGGTAATACTGATATTCCTGGCCCGGCTCGGGTTGGCACTTGTGTAACAGCGGCCTGGGGAAGGCGCGCATCGATGCACGAATATTTTCGTTACCGAAGAGAGCGGCCTTTGGCGTCTGATCGCCAGCAAACCAGAAGGTCTTTAAATCCGAACCTGCTAAACAAGTTAGTTCAATTCCCGCGGGGGTTATGAATTCATCTCCAGCTTTAGTGCATGGCAAGCCGTTTGCCGGAGTTGCTGGCGTTGCAGGGGTTTGGTTCTGGTTGTTGTTTGGCACTGGAGGTGCGCTTCGCCCTCGGTCGTATTCCTCACGCCCAATCCAGGCCAATTTTCCATCTCCGCCTTGGACGCAGACTATTTCAACGCCATTCGCATCTTTGGCACCTTTTGCATCTGCGACACCGTCACAAATCCAACCAATTACAAACTTCTTTGAGTTATCAGGGTTCTGGTTATTGGCTGGACCAGATGGCGCCTTCGAGGTCCACACGAGCTTGTTCTTAACCTTCTTACAGGTGAAAGTTACGGAGCCAACCTTCTTCGAAGCGTTTTGCTTCTTACAAGAAGCGCCAGCAGAGATTTGAGCGCTCTGGGCGCTCGGCACTAGGCAAGCAAAGAGAGAGAGGGTTACAAGGGAGGCGAGGACCCGCTTCATATGCGAAAGATTAACCCAGCGATTCGCTTAAGCAAATAGCGACTTGCCCTTAAGCAACCCCAGGCGTCGTTAAACGTATACAGAATGCAGGATTTGATTGCCCTATAGAATGAGTGTTGAGATTCAGAAGTACAGGATTTGGAGATTACTTGTCGTTATTCCGAGTGGCGATTATCGGCGCTGGACCGGCCGGATATTTCGCCGCGCAAGCACTCCAGAATCTCCAGAACGAAGATCGCAAATTCGAAATAGACATGATCGAACGCCTACCCACGCCTTGGGGCTTAGTGAGAAGTGGCGTAGCCCCAGATCATCCGAAGATAAAGACCGTTTCAAAGGTATTTGAAAAGATTGCGACTACGGAAGGTTTCCAACTCTTCTGTAACGTCGAACTCGGTAAGGATCTCTCGGTAGAGGAATTAAGCACAAATTATGATGCCGTGATTATCGCTACCGGGATGAGCCGTGGAAAGAGATTGGGTATACCGGGGGAAGATCTACGAGGCTCTTTATCCTCAGCGGAATTCGTACCTTGGTACAACGGACATCCGGATTATGTTGATGTTGATGTCCCACTTGATACAGACACCGCTGTTGTTATTGGCGCTGGAAATGTAGCGATGGATGTCGGGCGAATCCTCGCGATACCAGCCTCCGAGTTGGAACCTACCGACACCGCAATGCATGCTCTAAAAGCCTTACACGGGTCGAAGATTCGGACGGTACATATTTTTGGACGACGCGGTCCGGAACATGCTGCTTTCACCTCCCCGGAATTGAGGGAACTTCCAAAACTAGAGCACACCGATGTAGAGATCGGCGAATGCGATATTGAGGATGCGCTCTCGCGGGTGAGTGCTCAAGGCGAGATTCAAAAAGAGGTTAAGTCGAACCTCGATGCCATGCTTGCAATCGCCCAGAGCGAGAAGAAAGGGAACCAGCGAAATCTCAATTTCCACTTCTTTGCCTCACCAATAGAGATTCTCGGAGTAGATCGAGTTGAAGAAGTCGTATTTGCGATTAATGAAATCAAGGATGGCAAGGTCGTTCAAACCAAGGACACTTATCGAGTCAAGACGGGATTGATCATCTCAGCGATTGGCTATGAGGCCAACCCAATACCTGGAATTCAAATGGTAGATGGAAGAGTTGCGAATGAAGCTGGTCGAGTGACCGGTACTAATCTCTTCGTAGTCGGCTGGGCGAAGCGTGGACCATCCGGTGTAATCGGAACCAACAAGAGTGATGCTGCAGCCGTTGTTGAACTATTGGTAAATGGCTTGGGCGCTCCGAAGCCAGCATTTGATTTGGGCTCTGTTCTTTCACAACGTGGCGTTCTCCATCTTTCGCAAGGTGATTGGGAACAGTTAAGTGCGGCTGAAGTTCAGGCGGGTGAGCCAAAGGGAAAGCCGAGAGTGAAATTTACCGACCGTAAGGAAATGCTAGGCTTCGCGGGAAAATTGCGCCCGTAGCTCAACGGATAGAGCATCTGACTACGGATCAGAAGGTTAGAGGTTCGAATCCTCTCGGGCGCGCAATTACTTTGAACTCCAGAAGCGGACAAGCTCCCCAGCCAACAAAGCTGGATTCTCCTCATTTGGGCAGTGCCCAGAATCTGGCAGGACGGTTAGTTCCGCATTCAATTCCGTAGCCATCGCATTCTGCTCCGAAAGGGGCCACGCATCGTCATTCTCACCGTAAACGACGTGACTGCTTATCCCGAGACTTGCGATTTGCGAGATAAGTGAAGGTTGTTTTCGTAAGTGATCGCGATAAATCATGGTGGAGT
>JBEGNC010000091.1:0-4444 GCA_041182705.1 Actinomycetota bacterium
GCATGTGGGCCACCGAATCCGATGGGAACTCCAAACCTCTGCGCGGAGCCAACCGCGATGTCTGCGCCCCACTCCCCCGGCGATCGAATCACAGTAAGCGCAAGGAGATCACTGGCCATTATGAAAAGGGCATTTGCTTTTTTTATCTTTTCGACGAGCGTATCGATCACTGGTAACGCGCCATAGGTATCTGGGTATTGGAGCAGCACTGCGAAGGCGTGCTCGAAATCGTCGTATCCGAGCAGGTTCACTTCTTCTACTTTGATACCAAGAGGCTTGGCGCGAGTTTTAATAACGGCCTTGCTTTGGGGATGAAGGTTCCGGTCGATTACAAAGACCGCATCATCAGCCTTATCAGAGGACCTGCGCGCTAATGTCATCGCCTCGGCTGCCGCAGTAGCTTCATCCAGCATGGAAGCATTAGAGATGGGCAATCCTGTCAGGTCGCTGACCATTGTCTGAAAGGCGAAGAGCGCTTCCAATCTTCCTTGAGATATCTCTGGTTGATAAGGCGTGTAGGCCGTGTACCAAGCTGGATTCTCTAGAACATTACGAAGGATGACTGGTGGCGTATGAGTTCCGTAGTATCCAAGTCCAATCAAATTTCGAAATGGTCGATTTTCTTCCGCCATGCGCCTGAGCGCGGAGATAGTTTCAGGTTCTGAAATCGGAGCAGGTAGAGCCTTGCCGAAAACTTCACCCAATTTGATTGAGTCTGGAAGAACATCAGAGATGAAGGCATCGATATCCGAATAGCCCAGCTCATGGAGCATCGTCCCAACCTGCTCATGGGAGGGTCCGATATGTCGATCTCGAAATTCACGCCGTACCACGGCGAGAAGAATAGGTCCTACTTAATCAAGATGCGCCGCGAAGTTTGCGGCGAAGGGCTAGCTCATCTGAGCCCTCAGCAACAATAGATCCATCCTTGGCATTCTCGCCCTGGAGGTGCGTTAACGAACCCTCAACTTCATTCCAAACCCGACCAATTGCAATGCCAAAGACGCCTTGCCCACCCTGGAGCAGGTCGAAAATCTCCTCCGAGTTGGTACATTCATAGATTGACGCGCCATCACTCATCAAGGTGATCTGGGCTAAATCCGAGGCTCCGCGCTCCCGGAGATGGGTCACAGCGCTTCTGATGTTCTGCAGGGAAACGCCCGCATCCAAGAGACGCTTAACAATCTTCAAAACCAATATGTCTTTGAAGCCATAGAGGCGCTGCGTTCCGGAACCTGATGCGCTGCGAACGGTGGGCTCCACTAGACCAGTTCTTGCCCAGTAATCGAGCTGACGATATGAGATGCCTGCGGCCGTGCAAGCAGTCGCTCCTCGGTAGCCGATCTCCTCGGTACCTGAATCCTTAGCCATGGGGGAAGCCTCTCATCCAAGTAGGAGAACGGTAAGACTTGATTACCTTTGACTCAACGACCGACACACTCTAAATCTCAAGTAATACTTGAGGGTCATCCGTTGAAGTCGTCCGGGTTAATCCCTTCAAGGAACTCCTTGAATTTTTCAACCTCTTCCTCGGATTCTTCGGGAATCTCGATTCCAGCCTCCCCCAGAAGCTCCTCGCTTCCGAGAATCGGTGTTCCCGTCCGAAGCGCCAAGGCAATCGCATCGCTGGGCCTTGCCGACACTGATATTCCACCCGAGAGATTGATCTGAGAATAGAAAACACCCTCCTTGAGCTCGGTCAATTGAACCGAATCAATCTTCGCCCCGAGGGCTTCTAGGAGGTCTCGGAGTAAATCGTGCGTGAGTGGTCGCGGCGGCTGTACTCCTTGTTGGGCGAACGCGATTGCGGTCGCTTCGACGGCGCCAACCCATATCGGCAGGTATCGAACCCCACCAATCTCCCTGAGCAGAACAATCGGTTGATTTGAGGGCATCTCAACCCGAACGCCAACCACATCTAACGCGTGGAAATTCATCGGGCTCTATGAAGCCCCGCTCGGACCAAGGCCGCGTGAAGGCGGACTGATAGCGAGGCGAGTTGACGCGAAACTTCATCCGCCCGAGCTTTCGAGTCGGGATTCTTCTGTCGCAGCAATGGCGTAATTACCTGTTCTACCAACCCAACTTCTCGATCAGCCGCAGTCTTAAAGGCTCGCAGATGTCGACCTTCAATTCCGAATGCCGCTAATTCGCTAACCGCTTTCGCAACTGTAAGCGCATCTCCGTCGAAATAGCGTCCCTTCATAGTGATGAGACCATAACCTTCCAACTCGCCAAGTTGCTCTTCGCTCAATCCCGAACTCTTCAGAAGTTCCTCTCGAGAGAGCTTCAATTCGCTCTGCTCGACAAATGACGAAGGAGCCAAGGTGGCATCAATTGGAACCATGCGAGGAGAAGCGGCGCCGGTAGCGCTCGGCTCCAATCCCCGATCGAGAGCATCGAGATTTTCTTTTATTACCTTCAATGGTAGATATTGATCACGTTGCGCGAGCAAGACATACCTAAGACGCTCTAAGTCGCCGGAAGTAAATTTGCGATAACCCGATGGGGTCCGTTGTGGATCTATTAAACCCTCCGATTCAAGAAATCGGATCTTGGAAATCGTGATATCAGGGAAATCACTCCGAAGTTTTCCCAAAACCTCACCGATACTCAGATATGCGCGAGCTGGAACGCTCATTTCTTCCCCCCAATGAAAAGGTGTAACCGAAATTTACCGATTTGCAATTCATCACCATGTTTTAGCTCAGCGCTCGAGACGCTTCTTCCGTTTAGATAGCTGCCATTTAAACTTCCAAGATCAGCGAAGGAGATACGCCCCATGTCATTGACGACAATTGCGTGTTTTCGCGACACGGTTACGTCATCGAGATAGATTCCAGATTCTCGTGACCGACCGATTTGAGTCTCGCCCGCATCAAGGAGGTATCGCCCACCTTTCCCTGGACCATTGAGCGTCACCAACATGGCAGCATTAGCCGGGAGGGCTGATAGAACAGCGAGCGTCTCGCCATCTGCGCGTTCGAGTAGATCTCCAAATGGATCACCGACAGCACGCAGAGAGGAGAGGTTGATTGTGGTGGTTAGATCCGGCGAGCGATCTTCAGCAGCCGACATCTCTCCCCCTTGACTGAACCTAAACCTAAGGTTTCTGTTGAGGCTCACCTTAGGGTGGCGCAACTAGAGAGTCAAGCCGTAAGGGTTTGATATTGGTCAGCGCTTAATAACTGCGCCAGTTGATTACTCTCCTGTATTTCCAATTCGAATATCCAGCCAGCCCCATACGGATCAGCATTGACGGTCTCCGGAGCACTCTCCAGACTCTTATTCACATCGACGATCTTCCCGGAGAGCGGGGCAAATATCTCTGAAACGCTCTTGGTGGATTCAACTTCTCCGCAAACCTTGCCAGAATCGATCTGATCACCGATCTTCGGTAATTGGATGTAGACGATATCTCCGAGGGCGCCCTGTGCGAAATCAGTGATACCGACCCGAAACCTGGATGCTCCAGTCTTTGCAACCCATTCGTGTTCCTTCGTATAGCTCAACTCGGCAGGAACGTTAGACATCCTTAACTCCTCTAATCGATCGGATACCGCTCACGGCATAACTAACTCCGGTCCAGAGGTATAAACCTATCCCCCAGCCAGCAAAAGCCCAACCCAAAATGAATGCAGCCTGGGCCAAATTTCCCTCGGCCGATACCGTTAGTAGAAGAAGAGGTAGCGCGTAAAGGATGTTGAAGGTCGCTGCCTTTCCGAGATAAGTCACCTTGAAAGGCGGGATTCCCCTTCCCTTCATAGCGAGTAGTAAAAAGGCGAGGGCGATATCTCGGAGAATAATCAGACTTAGAACCAAAAGCGGAATTACCTCCGTTACATACATCGCAATGAGTACGGCGGCTATATAAAGGCGATCCACGGCCGGATCCATTAGTTCCCCAAATCGGCTCTCCTGATTTAGGGCTCGAGCTAACTTGCCATCGAAGTAATCAGTTGCCCCAGCAATCACCAGGACGATAACTGCAGCCGGATACGCCTCAGCAGAGAGGATTAGCCAGAGAAATATTGGAATTCCGAGCGCGCGAAGACCAGTAAGCAGGTTGGGCACTGTAAACATAAGTCGGGACGACAGGATTTGAACCTGCGACCACATGACCCCCAGCCATGTGCGCTACCAAGCTGCGCTACGTCCCGTTATGGAATAGTAAGACTATCGCTCCCTAATCCTGACTGAAATCCGAATCGGGGTACCGATAAATCCGAACTCTTCGCGGAGCCGCCGCTCTATAAATCGCCGATATGACGGTTCAATGAAATCAGTGGCAAAGATGATGAATGTTGGCGGCGCGATACCAGCCTGGGTAGCGAAGAGTATTTTGGGAAGTCGCCCCCCTCTAATCGGTGGCGGGGTACTGCCAACCAATTGCCCTAAGAAAGAGTTCAATTTTGCGGTCGGAATACGCGATTCCCACCCATGC
>JBEGNC010000092.1:0-3710 GCA_041182705.1 Actinomycetota bacterium
GCAACCAATTGTGGCGCGTGCCGTGGTTTCTCCAACAAGTAAAGTTTTGAAGCAATTCCAACCTAAAGTTACAGGCGAGCTACCTATCAAGCGCAGCACCCTTAAATTCTTACAAAATTCGTTGCGCGCCGTCATTACAAGTGGAACAGCTCGTGGGGCATTCGCGGGATTGCAAACTGAAGTTAGTGGTAAGACAGGTACAGGGCAGGTCTTCGGTCGGAATCTGGATGGCTCGGCAAAAGATGACACATCTTGGTTCGCTTCATTCGCTCCAAGCAAGAAACCAGAGTTTGTCGTTGTGATGATGGTGAGCCAAGGCGGTTTTGGCGCCTCAACAAGCGGAGTTGGCGTGAGAAGAATCTACGAACACATTTTCGGAGAGAATGGCAAGACAGCCATCTTCCCTAACGGAGCCTCAACTCAGATTCCGTCGATCAAGCTCAATGCAAAAGGCTCCTCATGAGCATCCTGAATCGGCCGCGGAATGAACGTAGGAATTTCCTCACCGGCAGTGACCCACTCATAAATATAGCGATCTTGCTTCTGTCAGCTGCTGGAATCGTGTTGGTCTATGCCGCAACCAGAGATTGGTATGCCATGAACAATCTCGATCCAGAGTATTACCTAAAGCGGCAATTGACCAATGTCTTGATCGGTTTCGCCTTAGCATTTGGAACGACATTGGTTGACTATCGACTACTTCGAGCCTACACACCGATTCTCTGGGGAATCGGAGTTTTCGGGTTGCTCTTGGTCTTGGTTCCTGGAGTTGGAAGCGTTGTAAATGGTGCTCGATCGTGGATTGCACTCCCGGGCGGATTCCAGATCCAGCCGGCTGAGTTGGCTAAATTGACCATTATCGTTGGAATGGCGCTGATTCTTTCCGAACGCGCTGCTGGCGAGAATGAACCGAATAATCGCCAAGTCCTCATATCTTTACTCGTAGCCGCCATACCGATCTCATTGATTGTGGCACAACCAGATTTAGGAACAGTGTTGATCATTGCGGCAGCGGTAATCTCAATCATTGCGGTATCTGGAGCTAGATTTCGATGGGTACTCGGTTTGATTGTCTTGGGAATCAGCGGTGCGTATCTTGCAGTTGTTAGCGGTGAGGTGAGCGAGTATCAGTTGAATCGTCTTCGTTCGTTTGTGGACCCTTACGCAGATCCACAAGCAAGTGGCTACCAGCTACGACAAGCTCGAATCACTATCGGTTCCGGAGGTTTCTTAGGGACAGGTTTATTCGAGGGCCCACAGACCAATGGTCGTTTCGTTCCAGAGCAACAAACTGACTTCATCTTTACCGTCTCTGGTGAGCAACTTGGATTTCTTGGTTCAAGTTTCATATTGATTCTCTATTCGATAATCCTGATGCGCGGTTTCCAGATTGCCCGACGAACCCAAGATCAATTCGGAAGATTGGTTTCAGTAGGAGTTGTTGCCTGGTTCTCGTTTCAGATATTCCAGAACATCGGAATGACTATGGGATTGATGCCCATGACCGGAGTGCCGCTGCCATTCCTCTCCTACGGTGGCTCGAGCATGTTCGCCAATATGATCGCAATTGGGCTATTGCAGAACGTCTATCAACGCTCTAGATAGCTAAAATCTGGGGAATTAGGCAGAACTCTGCCCCTTCTGACATACTTTCCCTCGAAATCGCCTCGAGTCCATGAGGTCGCCAGACCGCTCTATAGGTGCGGTCGGCTGATCCGGAAGCAGGCGCCACCGAAGTTTTTAGTGAAAGTCACCTCAAGGGGTGCAGTTAGAGGTTTTTAAGATGGCCGAAGAGCCAAAAAAGACGCGTAAGCGTGCGGTAAAGAAAGCAAGCGCTGAGAAGAGCGAGAAGAAAGTCGAAGGCAAGAAAGAGAAGCCGGCGGCAATCCCAACTCCGATATTCCAAGCACCACCAACCACTCCGGTGAAGGCGCGTGCTGCTCGACCAGAACCAGCCAAAGAAGATTCCGAGGATGGCGAAAATCGCCGTCGCCGTCGCCGTCGTGGCGGAAGAGGCAGACGTAGATCAGAACGTGACGATCAACAAAATGGTGAAGCCACCGAGACCCAATCCAAATCCGAGATTGTTCCTGCGGGTGAACCAGTATTCAAGAAGCGTAGACGTCGCCGCAGATCGGGTGCAGATGGAATCACTCCTGGTGAGACTGTCGAAGAAGATGGCGTAGTCACTGTTGTAAAGGTTCGCGAGACTCGACCAGAGAAGCCCGTCGAGCGGAAGAAATTCGATCGCAAAGATCGTGGTCGAGATCGCGACCGTGGCAGAGATCGTGGACGTGACCGCGATCGAGGGCGTTACGGTGATTACCGAGAGAATCGCCGTCGCGGAACCATTCTCACCGATGCCGAGTTTCTAGCTCGACGTGAATCGGTAGACCGAGAGATGTTGGTGCGCCAACAGGGTGATCGCACTCAGATTGCGATATTGGAAGACAACATACTCGTAGAGCATTATGTGAATAGAAGTAGCAATATTTCTTATGTAGGAAACGTCTATTTGGGCAAGGTGCAAAATGTCCTGCCTTCTATGGAGGCCGCCTTCGTCGATATCGGAAAAGGCAGAAATGCTGTCCTCTATGCCGGTGAAGTGAATTGGGACGAGTCGGGATTAGCTGATAACCAAGAGAAGAAGATCGAGCGCGTGCTGAAGAGCGGCCAATCTGTCCTCGTACAAGTCACTAAGGATCCCATCGGCCAGAAGGGTGCTCGTCTCACCAGCCAGATTTCGCTCCCTGGTCGCTATCTGGTTTATGTACCTGGTGGTGGCATGAGTGGAATCTCGCGTCGGCTTCCAGAGAGTGAACGAAACCGACTCAAAGATATTCTCAAAGGTCTAATCACCGATGAGGAAGGTGTGATTGTACGAACCGCCGCCGAAGGAGCATCTGAAGAGGAATTGACCCGAGATGTAACTAGGCTCAAGGCGCAATGGGAAGATATTAAGAAGAAGTCGGAAAATAATTCGATCTCTGCTCCGGCGCTCCTTTACGGTGAGCCAGATCTAACTGTTCGCGTGATTCGCGATATCTTCAATGAAGATTTCCGTAAATTGACTGTTCAAGGAGATTCGGCTTGGGAAGATATCAACAACTATCTCGGCCACATCGCACCAGATCTTCTTAAGAAGGCAGAGAAGTGGACCGGCGCAAAGGATTTATTCACCGAAAACCGCGTTGATGAGCAACTCGCAAAGGCTCTGGATCGGAAGGTCTATCTTCCATCTGGCGGCTCTCTTGTGATCGATCGCACGGAAGCGATGGTTGTAATCGATGTAAACACTGGAAAATTCATCGGTAAAGGTGGAAACCTTGAGGAAACGGTAACCAAGAACAATTTGGAAGCTGCAGAGGAGATTGCTCGCCAACTTCGACTTCGTGACTTAGGTGGAATCATCGTCATCGACTTCATCGATATGGTTCTAGAGTCGAACCGTGAGCAAGTTCTACGAAGATTGGTCGAATGCCTAGGTCGCGATCGCACCAAGCATCAAGTCGCAGAAGTAACTTCCCTTGGTCTGGTCCAGATGACTCGAAAGCGCGTTGGCCAGGGACTTATTGAAGCTTTCTCTACTACATGCGATAGTTGTGGCGGTCGCGGGATTCACGTCCATATGGAGCCGGTGAATAAGCGGGCGCTCGATCGAGAAGTAGTTCCGACCCACGAACCAGTCGAAGCGAAGGAAGAAGAGAAGG
>JBEGNC010000093.1:0-35083 GCA_041182705.1 Actinomycetota bacterium
CAGAGATCATCGTCGGCACCATCGCGTTCTCTCTGTTGTACCTGGTCCTTCGCCGTGCTGTGGTGCCGAAATTTGAAAAGGCATTCGCAGAGCGAACCGATGCGATCCAAGGTGGCATGGAGCGAGCTGAGCGAGCACAACGCGAAGCTGAAGTTGCTCTCACCCAATACAAGACACAGTTGGCAGATGCTCGCGGTGAAGCGCAGCAAATCCGAGAAGAAGCTCGCGTCCAGGGTGCAGCGATCATCGAAGAGATGAGATCTAAAGCCCAGGAAGAGGCAGCTCGAATCACAGCATCGGCGCAAGCAGCAATCGAAGCCGAACGGCAACAGGCGATTAACTCGCTTCGCGCCGAAGTTGGAACATTGGCGACTGAATTGGCATCGAAGATAGTCGGAGAAGCACTTGATGACCAGGTCCGACAATCACGAATCGTCGATCGCTTCTTGGCAGATCTAGAGAAGAGTAAGTAGGAGAGATGGCAACCCAGGAACTGGGCGGCACCAGCCGCCAATCACTCGCCGCGGCTCGCTCTGCGCTCGATAACGCCCTCAAGGGTCTATCGGCCGGAGATGCCGCAAAGTTCGCGAGCGATCTCTTTGCTGTGGTTGCGATTCTCGACTCCTCGGCGCCACTTCGCAGGGCGCTGACCGATGCTTCAAGAGAGGCGAAAGATAAGGCTGCGCTAGTCAATGAGCTATTGAGTAAGAGCGCGGGCAAGTCTGTAGTCGAGTTAGTCAGCTCTTTGGTGGCGGTTAAGTGGTCTCGGCCTTCTGATCTAGCGAATGCCGTCGAACAACTAGCGATCGAAGCGGAGGCCTCAGCGGCCAATGTTGCGGGTGAATTGGATCGCCTCGAGGAAGAGTTATTTGCCTTTGGCCGGATCGTCGCCAGCGATAGCGAACTTCGCCAGAGCTTGAGCGCTTCGAAGTACTCGAGCGAGGGCAAGCGAGTATTGGTCGCGAAGTTATTTGGTGGAAAGGTCTGCGCATCAACCGGTCGACTTCTAGGCCATTTAGTCAGTGGTCTGCGTGGCCGGAATATCGAAGGAACTATCGCGCACTATGTGAAATCGACTGCAGCGCGACGTGATCGAGTGATTGCGAATGTCCGATCTGCAGTTCCGTTATCTGATGCTCAGCGTGAGAAGTTGACTGTGGCATTGGCAAAGAAGATCGGGCAACCGGTCAGGTTAAATGTCGAAATCGATCCAACAGTTATCGGTGGAATCTCGATTCGATTTGCAGATGAATTGATTGACGCAACTATCGTCAGTCGTTTGGCCGAGGCGAGCAGAGCGCTCGCAGGATAAATAGGGAGAAAAGACCATGGCGGAACTCACGATTCGACCCGAAGAGATTCGTGATGCCTTAGCGAATTTCGTTAAGTCATACGAGCCCGGAGTTGCATCCCGTGATGAAATCGGAACAGTCGTCGAGACTGCCGATGGAATCGCGCGCGTTGAAGGACTTCCTTCAACGATGACTAATGAGTTGCTCAAGTTCGATGATGGCACGCTCGGAATCGCACTAAACCTTGATGTGCGCGAGATCGGTGTCGTCGTCCTCGGTGATTTCAGTGGAATTGAAGAAGGTCAGACTGTCCGTCGCACCGGCGAGATCCTCTCGGTACCGGTGGGAGATGGCTTCTTGGGTCGCGTTGTAGATCCGCTAGGTCGTCCAATCGACGGCAAGGGTGAAATCAAGGCGGAGGCTAACCGCGCACTCGAACTCCAGGCTCCCTCTGTAGTTCAGCGCCAGCCGGTTAAGGAGCCGCTTGCGACTGGTATCAAGGCGATCGACGCCATGACTGCGATTGGTCGAGGTCAGCGCCAGTTGATCATCGGTGACCGTCAGACTGGAAAGACAGCGGTTGCGATCGACACAATCATTAACCAGCGCGATAACTGGAAGTCCGGCGATAAGAAGAAGCAGGTCAAGTGCATTTATGTAGCAATCGGCCAGAAGGGCTCGACAATCGCATCGGTAAAGGGCGCACTCGAAGAGGCTGGCGCCATGGAGTACACGACAATCGTCGCAGCTCCGGCATCCGATCCAGCAGGCTTCAAATACCTCGCTCCTTACACCGGTTCGGCAATCGGCCAGCACTGGATGTACAAGGGCGAACATGTATTGATCGTCTTTGATGATCTTTCAAAGCAAGCAGAGGCGTATCGAGCCGTCTCCTTGTTGCTTCGTCGACCACCAGGGCGCGAGGCTTATCCGGGCGATGTCTTCTATTTACATTCTCGTTTGCTTGAGCGTTGCGCGAAGCTCTCCGATGAGATGGGTGGCGGTTCCATGACCGGACTACCGATCATCGAGACAAAAGGAAATGACGTATCTGCCTTCATTCCAACAAACGTTATTTCGATTACCGATGGCCAGTGCTTCCTTGAGACAGACCTCTTCAACTCTGGTGTTCGTCCAGCTATCAACGTCGGTATCTCGGTATCGCGCGTCGGTGGCTCGGCACAGACCAAGGCGATGAAGAAGATTGCTGGTCGACTCCGCCTTGATCTCGCACAGTTCCGCGAACTCGAAGCCTTCGCAGCTTTCGGTTCGGATCTCGATGCTGCTTCAAAGGCGCAGCTAGAGCGTGGTGCACGTCTGGTCGAACTATTGAAGCAGGCGCAATACACGCCATTCGCACTTGAGCGGATGGTCGTCTCGATCTGGGCAGGCACGACCGGCCAGCTTGATTCCGTGGAGGTTGCTGATATCCGCCGCTTTGAGAGCGAGTTCTTGGATTACATGGCGCGCTCACATAAGGGCGTTCTAGATGTGATTGCAGAGACCAAGGAGCTTGGTGATGACACTGTCGCTCAGCTAACCGCAGCAATCAACACCTTCAAGGCCCAGTTCGTCTCTTCAGTCGCTAAGCAAGTGAATGAGGCAGAGGCCGAGGCGCAAGCTAGCGATGGCAGTGAGCAGATCACGAGGTATAAGAAGTAACCAATGGGCGCGCAACTACGTATCTATCGGCGACGGATTCGCTCCGTAAAGTCGACCAAGAAGATCACGCGAGCGATGGAGTTGATCTCTGCCTCGCGGATCGTCAAGGCGCAACAGCGAGTCGCAGCTTCGACTCCTTATGCCAATGAGTTGACCCGTGCCGTTAGCGCAGTTGCCACTTTCTCGAATACCAACCATCCGCTGACCACCGAGTCAGAGAGTCCAAAGCGCGCTGCGGTATTGATAATCACCGCTGATCGCGGAATGGCTGGCGCGTATTCGGCGAATGCGATCAAAGAAGCAGAAGGGTTGATTGTCACTCTGAAAGAGCGAGGTCTTCAAGTCCTGACGTATGCAGTCGGTCGCAAGGCCGTGAACTACTACAAGTTCCGCAATCGAAATGTTAAGAACTCTTGGACTGGCTTCTCGGATAAGCCGACCTATGCCCACGCTAAAGAGATTGCCGATGAGCTGATTACCGCCTTCTTGAAGGATGCGGCCGTTGATCTTGAGGGCGTTGATGAATTACATATCGTCTTCACCGAATTCAAATCGATGGTCACGCAGGTTGCGATCAACAAGCGGATGTTGCCGCTTGAGGTCGTTGAGGCTGATGGTCCGGCGCCTGCTGGATTACTGCCGATGTATGAGTTCGAACCAAATGCCGGAGAAGTCCTCAACGCGCTTCTTCCGCGATATATCGAGTCACGCGTGTATAACGCATTACTCCAATCGGCAGCATCCGAACATGCTGCTCGCCGAAGGGCGATGAAGTCAGCGACTGACAACGCTGATGAATTGATCAAGTCGTTGACCAGGCTTGCAAACGCGGCTCGTCAGGCCGAAATTACGCAAGAAATCAGTGAAATCGTGGGTGGCGCAGACGCGCTGGCCTCAGCAAACGCAGGGAGCGAATGATGACAACAAAGACAGCAACCGGGCGCGTAGCGCGTGTGATTGGACCGGTCGTTGATATCGAATTCCCATCGGATTCGATGCCTGCGATCTACAACGCGTTGAAGATCGACATCACCCTAGGTGGTGAGCAACGCACCCTGACGCTCGAAGTGGCACAGCACATCGGCGACAACATGGTGCGTGCGATCTCGATGCAGCCAACTGACGGTATGGTCCGTGGCGTCGAAGTCCGCGATACTGGTGCGGCAATCTCTGTTCCAGTCGGAGATGTGACCAAGGGCCATGTATTCAACGCACTTGGCGAATCACTAGATGTTCCAACGGCTTCACTAGATGTGAAAGAGCGCTGGCCAATCCATCGCCAAGCCCCAGCTTTCGACCAACTCGAATCCAAGACCGAGATGTTCGAAACCGGCATCAAGGTCATCGATCTCCTCACTCCCTATGTAAAGGGTGGAAAGATCGGACTATTCGGTGGTGCGGGTGTTGGTAAGACCGTTCTTATCCAAGAGATGATCTATCGAGTCGCTGAGAATTTCGGTGGCGTCTCCGTATTCGCTGGCGTTGGTGAGCGTACTCGTGAAGGTAACGACTTGTTCTTGGAAATGACCGAGACCGGCGTTATCAATAAGACTGCCTTGGTCTTCGGTCAGATGGATGAGCCACCCGGGACCCGTCTTCGCGTCGCGCTCTCCGCACTTACTATGGCGGAGTATTTCCGCGATGTTCAGAAGCAGGACGTTCTCCTCTTCATCGACAACATCTTCCGCTTCACTCAAGCAGGCTCTGAGGTTTCAACGCTTCTTGGCCGTATGCCATCTGCCGTTGGTTACCAGCCGACGCTTGCTGATGAGATGGGCGTGCTCCAAGAGCGCATCACATCAACACGTGGCCACTCGATTACCTCGATGCAGGCCATCTATGTCCCAGCCGATGACATCACTGACCCAGCTCCACACACCACCTTCACCCACTTGGATGCGACGACGGTTCTCTCCCGTCCGATCTCTGAGTTGGGTATCTATCCAGCTGTGGATCCACTTGATTCGACCTCTCGCATCCTTGATCCCCGTTACATTGGCGAGAACCATTTCCGTGTCGCGAACCGCGTCAAGCAGATTCTCCAGCGGTATAAGGATCTCCAAGACATCATCGCAATTCTTGGTATCGATGAACTCTCCGAAGAGGATCGCATCCTCGTTGGCCGTGCGCGTCGTATCCAGCGCTTCCTATCGCAGAACACCTTCGTGGCGAAGGTATTCACCGGTATCGATGGCTCATTCGTTCCATTGAGCGAGACCATCGCTGCCTTCGATGCGTTGGCAAATGGCGATTATGACCACATCCCTGAGCAGGCATTCTTCATGTGCGGTGGCTTGGATGATGTGGAGCGCAAGGCGAAGGAATTGGCTAAGTAATGTCCGATAACGTACTTACCGTCGAATTTGTAACGCCGGAATCGAGGATCTTCTCGGGCAAGGCCAATATGGTCTCTGCCCGAACCCTCGAAGGTGATCTAGGAATCCTGCCGGATCACTCACCACTTCTAGGTGTTCTCGTCGACGGTAAAGTTTCAATCAAAGGCGTTGACGGTTCGGTAGCAGAATTCGAGGTGCATGGTGGCTTTCTCTCAGTCGCGAATAATCGCGTCTCGATTCTGGGCGAAGCTGGCGTTTAGTAGCGCTCTGCTCCTTGCAGTATCGCTAGTCGTACCTCCGAATTCGGTTGCACACCAACCCGTAAATCTCACTAACGCAGATAGCAAGGTAAAAGAGAGCCCCATCTTGGCCGATGGCATGGTCTCTTGGGCCGTCTACGCTAACTTCACCAAAGCCAGCCAAAACCGCTATTTTCGCTTTGCGCTCGCAGAAGGTGAAAGACTTAAAGCGGAGTATCTGATCTTCGATCGCTCGCCAGATAATTCCTTGAAGAACTCACGACTTCCGATAGTTTCAATGAAGTCGCCTAGTGGAAAATTAATCCGCCTTGCAATCAACGAACGGAGTAAGTTCTTCGAACCCTTTGGCGGTCAGCGTTATCTTTTCCTTTCGCGGATAAATCAGATAGGGGAGGCTGGCGTATACACGGTTACGATTCGATCTCGCGGGGCTGCCACCGCAATCGTCGCAGTTGGAGTCAATGAAGTTCGTGGTGAAGTCATGGAGATTGGTAGCGAAATTGGGGATTGCCCGGCGCCTCTCCAAGAAGAGATTGCCATCCCTCAAGGAAGCGCTTCCCAGTTGATCGGCCTAACCAAGCGCTCAGCAGAGATCTGTGCTCAAGTAAATGGCTGGTTGTATCGAGTAGGCGAAGAAGATGGCGAGCAATTCGCTTTGACCCGCGATTATCGAATAAACCGAATCACGGTTTCGATCAAATCCGGTCGGATTACCGACGTTCTAGTCGGCTAATCGACTCGTTCTACATCGGCGCCGAGCTTCTTAAGTTCTTCGGCAAAATTCGGATAACCGCGATCAACGTGGTAGCCGCCCTCTACATAAGTAATCCCATCGGCGACTAAGCCCGCTAGAACTAGACCTGCTCCGGCGCGGATATCCGGTGCGACTACCGGAGCGGAGGATAGGCGCGGAATCCCAGTTATGGAGGCGTGGTGTCCATCGACTCGAATCTGCGCTCCAAGCCGAAGTAATTCGTTGACGAACATGAATCTGCCCTCGAAGACATTCTCTGTAACAAGCGAATTTCCATCAGCGATCGCGCTCAATGTGATGGCAAATGGCTGTAGATCCGTGGGAAATCCAGGGTAGGGAAGAGTTGCGACATCCACGGCCACTGGCCGATGCGTCATCTTCACCCGCAATCCATCCTTCGTAGCAGTCACAACCGCACCAGCAGCGACTAACTTGTCGAGTGGAAGTTCCAGAACCTGCGGCCTAGCATTGTGAATCGTTATATCGCCCTGCGTGATTGCTGCAGCATAAGCCCAAGTTCCGGCAACGATGCGATCTGGGATTGCAGCGTGATCTGTTGGGTGTAGCTCTTTGACGCCATTGATAGTCAGCGTTGGGGTACCAAGCCCTGAAATATCAGCGCCCATCGCATTTAAGAAGTTACCTAGATCCACCAGATCTGGTTCACGAGCAGCGTTATCCAGGACTGTGGTTCCGCGCGCTAATACCGCCGCCGTCATTATGTTCTCGGTCGCACCGACACTTGGAAATTCCAATTCGATCTTTGCGCCAGTAAGACCTGATGGCGCTTCGGCGATGATGTAGCCATGTTCACTGCGAGTATTTGCGCCGAGTTCAATCAGTCCGCGGGTGTGAAAATCCAGACCACGAGAACCAATGGCATCACCACCAGGAAGGGCAACTTCCGCAATGCCTAACCGCGCTACTAATGGACCGAGTACATTTATCGAAGCTCTTAGTTTTCTGACAAATTTATAATCAGCGCGTGGATTCGGTCGATCCGGGACTTCGATTTCGATCGCAGCATTGGGCAGATCTCTACTTATCTTGCACCCGAGACTCTCCAGTAACTCGCCCATCATTGTCACATCAGCAATATCAGGGACATTGGTGAGTTTGTATTTGCCCGGCGCCATCAAGGTGACGGCCATCAATTTTAGAATCGAATTCTTCGCACCCGAGATGGATACATCGCCGATTAGGGGAGTCCCGCCTACGACCTTGAATCGATCGCGCTTCAGTTCGCTCATTGCCCCCATCCCCAAGTGGTCACATCGTAATCAGTGGAATAGGCTCACCCTATGGTTAATTTGACGCGTATCTATACAAAAACCGGCGATGACGGAACTACTTCGCTAGGCGATATGAGTCGAACCTCCAAGAACGATCCCCGGCTCGAGGCCTATGCGACTGTAGATGAGGCTAACTCCTATATTGGCGTGGCGCTGGCCATTGCTGGATTGGATCCAGAAATTCGCAAATTGCTGGTCCGAGTCCAGAATGACCTTTTCGACGTTGGCGCTGATCTATGTACTCCGGTTGTCGATGCGCCAGAGCATGAGCCACTTCGCGTTCTAGAATCGCAGATCAGCTATCTGGAAGAGCAGATTGATAAGTACAATAGCGCTTTATCGCCGCTTAAATCATTTGTGCTTCCATCAGGAACCCCGGCTTCAGCGCACCTGCATGTTGCCAGAACGGTCGTGCGTCGCGCGGAGCGAAGGACTTGGCAGGCCATCCATGCTTTTGGTGAAGGCGTCAATAAGTTGACAGCTAAATACCTCAATCGACTCTCCGATTTACTATTCGTGCTGGCGCGTTACGAGAATCGAAGCGAAGGCGATCAGCTCTGGGTTCCGGGAAAGAACCGCTAACTTCGCAGCACTGCCTCTGCGGCTGAGACTTCATCCGGGAAGACCAAGATACGTGGACCAGCTTTGGTCTGAGTCAGCGTTGCTCGAATCCCATTTTCAATCAGACGTTGACGAATGAACTCACCTTCAATGTGATTGCTCGGTTTTGCGACTACTCGCAATAAGCCATATTCATCATCGCCACCTATTCTGCTTGGCCGCTCCACCACAGATTTGCCACGAGCGAATGCCCAACGAAGTAGCAGGATGAATATCCCCATGACGGCAAAACCGGCGAGCGATTTGAGAAAGAGTGCATTATCGATTCCGCCCAGCATCAGCCAGCCACCTCGACCTTGGTGTAGATATTCCCAGGTTTAGGCTTATCAAACTCATCTCGGTGACAAATGACTCTGATACCACTGATAGATATCGCTGGTGCAACCGGAACTTCGCTTATCAAGAAGATTGTCTTCAACTTCTCCGGCTCACTTCCCCCGGCATATGTGACCAAAGTTCCGATTTTCTCTCGAAGAAGCGTCACATCATTTACCTGGCGCACATTTGAAGTGATTTCCCACCACTCGCAGCCCGTTGCAGAGGCGACAATGACCGGCGCACAAGCAAGGGTTCTACATGGCTCAAATCTCTGCCGGAGGCTTCGACTTGCCGAGAGAATGCCGAGTAACTCTTCATCGCCTGGTACCCGAGCGTAAACGCCGTTTATCCCCTTAAATCCGGGTGGCGGCCATTTCGGAGATGCGGAAGGGATCGGTTTTGCTTCCTTCTTCTTCGCCGCAGCGAATTGATGTGATTGGAAGTTGGTGAGTAACAAGGCGGTCGCTAAGACGAGCGCTAGCGACTTACGCTTCCCGTGCATGGCTACATCTTGCCCGAAATAAGGGAGAATCTCCCTGTGAGTCCGCGGAGAAATCACCCGAAGCGTAAGCGCGCCGGCAAGGCGAAGGATGATGAGCGTGACCTTGCTACATCGCACGAGACGATAGAAGAACATGATGAAGGTATCTATCGAGTTAGACGAATAACCGGTTCAAGCTCGACAAAGCCCTATCGCTGTCCCGGTTGCGACCAATTGATTCCGATGGCGACGCCTCATACCGTCGCTTGGATTGAGGGTGATGTCGAATCTCGCAGACACTGGCATACTCCATGTTGGAATAAGCGTGATGCCCGAAAGCCGAAGATCGAGCGAAGTAGGAACGCTCCGCGTTATTAACGAATCCGTCGCTTATGCAGAATTCTTATTAATCTAATCAGTATTCGATCGGCCCGCTCACTCCGGTTGAAGGTAGTGAATTCCAATGGGATTCGGATTCGTCGGCGAACTACAGTTCTCGGATAAGTGAATTCCAATAATCCTTCTGCGCCATGGATCCGGCCGTAGCCGCTATCTTTAACGCCACCAAAAGGAAGTGAGCCGATTGCAGCGAAGGAGAATGCCGAGTTAACGGAGACCATTCCACACTTAAGTAGCGAGGCGATCTTCTTGCCATTTCGTTTTGACCAGACCGCTGCTCCGAGGCCATATGGTGTGGAGTTAGCCAAGTCGACAGCTTCATCCATATTTGAAACAGTATTGATGACAAGAGTGGGGCCAAAAGTCTCTTCGGTTACAGCAAGTGAATCCTCGGGGACATCGGCGAGAATCACTGGCTCGACGAAGCCATCCTTTATGGAATTCTTATCGCCAAGCAGGAACTTTCCGCCGCGTTTTGCAGCATCGTCGATATGGGCTTTGATCACTTTGAGCTGGGCTGGCATAGTGGCTGGACCGTAATTTGCGCCCTCGCCGAATCCTGGCTTGATCTCGCGCGCCATAGTCACAATCTCCATTTTGAATCTATCGGCGATAGCGCGATGGACATATACACGTTCGGCCCCGATACATGACTGCCCAGCATTGGACATCGCATGCCAGAGCGTCATCTCGGCAGCTTTCTTGATATCGGCATCGCGATCTACCAGCACAGCATCCTTGCCACCGCACTCCAAGACGACTGGAATCATCCGCTCGGCACATGTAGCTGCAACCTTCTTAGCCGTCCGGGTAGAGCCGGTGAACGAGATTTTCCCAACCGCACTCTCGGTCAATGCGACGCCAGTTTCGGGCGTTCCAGTGATTGTCGCGAAGATTCCTTTAAATGGTGCAATCCGATTCCAGCATTCTTCTAAAAATGCCCCAATCGCTGGTGTGTATTCACTAGGTTTGAAGACCACGGTATTTCCCGCAGCCAGGGAATAGGCGATAGAACCGATTGGTGTGAAAATCGGGTAATTCCAAGGACCAATAACTCCTACGACTCCAAATGGAACTCGTTGTACTTGTGATGCCATATTGAACATCAAGAGGCCAGAAGGGCGATTTTGTCGACCTAGGACTTTCGGCGCATACTTCCCGGCCCAGGCGATATGTTCAATTGCGAGTGCAACTTCTAGCCGAGCATCGCTCAATGGTTTACCGGTTTCTCGGTGAATTAGATTTGCAGCCGATTCCATCTCGCGCGTCAAGAGTGAAGCCCAATCGCGCAGGACTAGGTAGCGGCCGCGGAATCCGAGATCCGCCCACTTCTCACTGACTGAATTGGCAAGTCCTACTACTTGATCAACTTCAGCTTTATTGAATACCGGAAATACGCCAACCACTTCACCAGTAGCAGGATTTATCGATTCAAAAGTCTTACTGGCGCTCTTCGATCGAGCGGTATTGGGTTTTACGGGCATGGGCTAAGACTAAACTCTTTCCCATGGCAGAGTTGATTCGACCGGGCACGGTCCTGCCTGCCGAGCGCGAGCCAATAACCATTCTCACATCTGACGGTCTGAAACTGGTCGGTGAGGTGGCAACTCCCTTGGGTGGTGATCGAAGTAAGGCGATCCTCTGTCTACATCCACGGCCGACTCATGGTGGGATGATGGATAGCCATATCTTCAAAAAAGCAGCCAATCGACTTCCAGCTCTTTCAGGTATAACAGTTATTCGCTTCAACACCCGAGGTACAGAGAGTGAGCGTGGCAAGAGCGAAGGCGAATTCGGCAATGGCGTGGCTGAGCGGGCAGATGTGATTGCAGCCATCGATTTCTCTTTCAATGTTCTAGGAGTGCAGGAGCTCTGGTTAGTCGGCTGGTCATTTGGTACAGATCTCGCGCTGCAACACGGAAATGATCCAAGAGTTTCTGGATTAATTCTGCTTTCACCGCCGTTATTGACCACAAGTGATGATGTGCTACTCAATTGGGCGAGAGATGGTCGGCCGATCTTGGCGTTAATTCCGGAGCATGATGAATTCCTAAGCCCAACAGCAGCGCGTAAACGTTTTGCGTTGATCCCGCAGATTAGAATCATTGAATCGAAGGGGGCTAAGCATCTCTGGGTAGGCGAGCCATATGTTCATTTCGTTCTCAACTCGATAGTTCAGGAACTTAAGCCTGAGTTCGCACCACTTCCGCTAGAGATTGAATAGGCTCGCGTGATGAAGTCGAGTCTGGCAAGTTATCTAGAGGTCCTTCGAGCGCCCGGGGCGCTGAAGTTACTCCTTGCTGCATTCCCAGCTCGCTTCTCCTACGGGATGATCTCGCTCTCCATCTTCTTCAAGGTTCAGGGCGATACCGGCTCAATCGCTGCGGCGGGTTTAGCGACGGGGGTAAATGCGCTTGCCGGTTCGGCAACCGCGGGCTTAAGAGGGGCCGTGATTGATCGTTATGGAATGCGTTGGCCAATCCGAATCATGGTTCCAAGTTATGGCGTCGCTCTGATCCTCATGAGCTTCGGTTCCGGAAAGACTGAGTTGATTCTCCTTGCCATGTTGATGGGATTCGCAGCGCCACCCATCAATCTATCGGTTAGGCCACTTTGGAGATTGACGGTCCCAACAGAGAAATTACGAGTTGCATTTGCACTTGATACCGCAGCTATGAATTCGGTTGGCGTTGTTGCGCCGGTCGTTGCGACTACTTTGAGCTTACAAGTTAGCCCGAACACCTCATTGCGTACCTGCGCCGCCCTGATCTTTCTAAGCGGGATCTTCTTGGCCCGGACTTGGCAGGTTCGCACTTGGAAGCCTGAGGTGAAAGAGGAGAAGACGCCGCCAATTTGGCGGGTCAAAGCGATCCAATTACTCGCTCTTGAAGGAGTGATTCTTGGACTGGGTTGGGGAGCCTTCGATATAGCGATTCCAGCGCTCGGAACCCTGGAGGGCGCTCCGCAATTGGTGGGGACGCTATTTGCGGTCATGTCACTATTCAATGTCATAGGTGGCCTCATTGCTGGAAGTGTAAGTCGCAAAATCTCACCATTGAGAGGTTTCACAATCATCTATCTTCTCTGGGCGATATCTTCAATCCCGCTCGCCTTCATGAATTTCGATTGGACGATGGCGATTGTTCTAGCATTTCTTGCATTCTTTGGTGGTGTGCAGCAAGTCTTCTATTGGGAGATCACTGAGGCGGTCCGTCCGAAAGGAACGGCAGTGCAGGCCATGGCTTGGTTATGGACAATCGAAGGAACTGCGGCATCAATTGGTATCGCAATCGGCGGATATATTTCCGAGCACCTATCTCCGCGATACTGTCTAGGTGCGGCCTCAGTCGCTCTGCTGTTGAGTTTTATATTGATTAAATCTAATCAAAGCACTCTGAGCCGGGCGGATCGAATTCCAACTAGCGAGGAAGATCAAGCCGCTATGGAGAACGCCATAGATACAACCAAGTAGTTCTAGCTTTTATCGGCTTTCGGGAAAATAACTTCATCCATGATCAATAGCACGGCCGCGGCAATTGGCACGGCTAGGACTCCGCCCACTAAGCCAAGTAGCGAAGTGCCCAATAGCGCCGAGACGATTGTTACGAGCCCGGGGATAGCCAAGGTCCGTTTCATGATTCGTGGTGTAATCAAGTAGTTCTCGATCTGCACATAAAGGGTGTAGAGAATCAGGGCAGCCAAGCCGGTGACAGGTGATTGGGTTAGGGCTACCAGCGATACGATGCTGCCGCCGATGAAATGCCCCACTAACGGTATGAGCGCTACAAAAAGAATTAACATTCCAAGGGCTGCCGCGTAGGGCAGATCCAAGGTCAGGCTGAGGAAGAATACGAAGATTGCGGCAAATAGAGCGATGAGAATCTGGCTTCCAACGAACGCGCCCACCCGAGAGATGATCGCATCTCCAATCTTCGATACTCGTTCACGTCGAGTTGCGGGAGCTAGCCGATAGAAGATCCGTGTGACTTGTGGCAGGGATGCTAGGAAATAGAGCGTGAGGATCGTGACCGTCAGGGCTGCGAACGCGCCACTCAATACCGATCGGCCAACGCCAAGAACGCCACCAAAAGCTCCGGTGAGGAGTTTGCCATCCGCAAATAGTGAAGTGAATTTATCCTCCAGAGTCTTGATGAATCCATAATCTTCATCGAGCCGCAGGAAGGTGGGGTTACTTCGCAAAGAATCAATCAGTTGTGGTGCGCCTTCGACCAAGTCATTTACTTGGGAAAACACTGGGGGAATAACTACCAGGGCTGCAAGAACTACGACCACGAGAACGAGCGAGACGACCGCAGCAACAGCAAATCCCCGTCGCAAGTTCTTCCGCTCTAAAGCAGTAACTGCTGGATTTAGTCCCATCGCCAAGAAAAGAGAGATTATGATCAAGATGAATACTTGGCTCGCTGATTGCAGGGCGCGGAGTAAGGTAATTGCTACGAGTGCGCCAGTAGCTGCAAGAAAACCAAAGTAGAAGGGATGTTGCAGGTTTAGTGGCGCACCCTTTGGCCCGAGATCCGCTGATTGTGCGGCTGTAGAGGGAGATTTCTCACTTACTTTACGGATGACTCTCTTCAACTGCGCCATGAATGAAGTCTAGAGCCTGAAAGAATATAGCCATGACTGTGAATAGCGCTCCGCTTCGAATCACCGGTATTGGTGAGGAGATTACGACGCTGGCGAATCTGCCTTGGCATATCCCATTGGAGGAGTGGCCGGAAGATCCTTCGCTCACCGCGCAGCGTGGAATCTCTCGTCACATCGTCCGGCTAGTCCGAGCCTCCGATGCGCCCGATTCCGAGATCTATGCAGTCAAGGAGACAGTTCCAGAATTCGCCCACCGAGAGTATGAAGCGCTCAGAGAATTGGGAATAAGGGGTGCACCATCGGTGGCGCAGATCGCTGTCGTTGATGGACGGAGCACGCCAAATGGAGCGGAGCTACCCTGCGCGATAGTCACTCGCTTCTTGCCCTTCTCGCAGCCTTATCGAGTGATTCTTAGCGGCGAAGTCTCCCAACATGAGATCACCAATATGGCGAATGCTCTTGCGTATCTCTTGGTGCGATTGCATCTGCTTGGATTTTGGTGGGGCGATTGCTCTCTTTCCAATGCACTATTCCGAAGAGATGCAGAGGGCTTTGCTGCTTACCTGGTAGATGCGGAGACTGGTGAGTTCCAGCGGAGATTGAGCGATGGGCAACGTGAACATGATCTCGATATCGTCAAGTTCAATGTAGCGGCCGAATTAGAGGATCTACGCCTTTCCGGCGTCTTGGTTCCTGGAATGGATCCAGTTCGCGCTAGTGATTCAGTGATAAAGCGATATCGAAGAATTTGGCAGGCGCTAAAGGAGCCTCAGGTTTTGCCGGCTAATGATCGCCATGCGGTGGAGCGAGCGATGCGCTCACTACAGGATCTCGGTTTTGCCGTCGAGGAAGTAGACCTCCAGATTGAAGGGGATACTGGCACATTGAAATTCACTCCGAAACTAGTAGCACCAAATTATCACTCGACTCGGTTGAAAGAGTTGATGGGGTTGGAAGTAGAAGAGTTACAGGCCAAGCGAATCTTGGCATCATTCGATCGATTCCGCTCTCGTGAAATCACAAGAACTCCCGATAGGCATCAAGCGGCGCAACGCTGGCTCGCCGAGGTATTCAATAAGGTGATCGATGCAGTACCGCAAGATCTCCGAGGGCGCGTAGAGGACGCCCAGATATTCCACGAAGTTCTGGAGCATCGTTGGTATCTCGGAGAGCGCGCTGGGCACGATTTAGGGTTGGAATTTGCCACCGTCGACTACATCACAGAGATTCTGCCCAAGCGCCTCGATTCTGGCGCCCCCACAAGCTGATTCCTTTGAAAGAATCTCCCGGTGAGTATCCCGCAATTTCCTAAGAATCTAGGTGGCGCAATCGACCTGAGTTCCTTAGGAAAGCCGAAGGCAGCTCCGAGCCAAGGCGCCAATTACGAAGTTGCAACCGCCGAGAATTTCGTACCTGAGTTCGTTGCGAAGTCTCGCGAATTTCCCGTCGTTGTACTGGTCTTCTCGGATCGATCGCCGGCTTCGGTAGAGATTCGCGACACCTTTGCTCGAATTGCGATGGAGGATCGCGGAACCTGGAGATTCGGCGCAATCAACCTGGAGACTGAGCCGGAATTGATTCAGGCGCTTCGAGTTCAAGCTATCCCGACTGCATTTGTATTCATTGGCGAACAGGCGCTCCCGTTACCTGAAGTCCCCAGTCGCCCCGAACAAATCCGTGCGTTGATGGTTCAGATATTTCAAATCGCTAAGGATCGCGGCTTAGTGGTTGAAGTTCCTGTCGCTCCTGAGGTTCGGCTGGAACCGGAAGAAGAAGCGGCGCTATCGGCGATTGAGAGCGGAGATTATTCGGGAGCTGCGATGGCCTATCGCAATTGGCTGCAACGCGAACCGAGTCAGCCACTTGCGAAGATTGGCTTGGCGCAATGTGAATTGATGGCTCGAATCGCTCCGTTGAATCCAGAATTGACCATTCAGCGTGCAGATACGAACCCAGCGGCTATCGCAGAGCAGATGATGGCGGCAGATATCGAGTTATCCCTAGGTAAACATAAAGAAGCTTTCGAACGACTATTGAATTCCATTCGTAGATCGAAAGGTGAAGAGCGCGATCGGTTGAAGTCCCACCTACTTGAACTATTCCAGTTGGTGGACCCAAGTGATCCAGATCTAGTGAAGGCTCGACAATCGCTAGCAAGCGCACTCTTCTGATGAAGCCCATCGAGCAATTTGAGCTGCGCAATCTCCGCGCGAGTTTCTTCCTATTCGGGTTAGGCCTGATGTGCCTGGCGCCCAGGTTGCCTGATATAAAGGCAAATTTAGGGGTATCTACGACCCTCTTTGGGATCTTGATGAGTACCGGCTCGATCGGCGCGCTTTCGGCGCACCTAACCATGGGCCATATCGTCCATCGATTAGGCGTCTATAAGGTGATGGTCATCGGAACCATAATGACATATGTGACTTTGGGAATCCTTGTCGAATCTAGCAATCCATACATCTTCTTCATCTTCAACGTAATCTCTGGTTTTGCTTGGGCCTCGCATCACATCGCTTTAAATGCCCAAGCGATTCACCGACAGAATGAGAGTGGCCAGCAGATAATTCCGATGCTCCATGGCCTATGGAGTGCTGGCGCTGTCAGTACCGCATTTCTCGCCCTCTTGGTCTCTTCACGCATCTCTCTCAATTGGCATCTATACCCACTCTTAGTATTTGTGACGCTTCTTCAACTTCAATCAATCATCCGACTGCGCCCAACGCTCTTGTCTGGTAATGAAGTTACCGAGGACGACGAGATTGTGACCTTAACCCAGATGCTCCGCTCCTTCTCCATTGACTGGGTTGTGAGCTTAGGTTTCTTATGTGCAATCATGCTTGAAGTCGCCATTGGAGACTGGGCGACAATTCTTGCCCGCCAAGAGTTCGGTGTTTCGAAATCCTTAGCCGTCATCCCATACTTCTTGTTTATGGGCGCGATGATCATCGGGCGGGTAAATTTCAATCGTTTTCGAGGAAATCTAAGTGATACCAAACTGGTCCAACCATTTGTCGTAACTGGAGGATTGATCTTCTTGATTGGGCTCTTCCTTGGGCTGGAACTGCGAGAGTACAACCTCTATCTTGGATACGCGATCTTCTGTCTGGCGTCCTTCTTATGTGGCATCGGAATCTCCTTTGTCGGTCCGCTCTTCTTCGGCTATGCCAGTGCGCGCTCAACGAAGCCTGGAGGAGTCGCCATCGCAGAATTGGGCGCAGTAAACCAAGTACTCACCTTTGTCGGGAGGAACGTGATTGCAGTTGTCGCTGGTATTGCATCGTTACAGGTCGCGATGATCATCCCGGCCGTGATGTTGATGCTGGTCGCATTCTTTATTGCAGCAGCCAGCCAACCGCGTAATTAATCGAGCGCGAACCAGACCGTTCCAAGGGGCGGAACTCGTACTAGAGCCGAATCGGGGAACCCTCGAGCCGGTTCACCCGTGGCGGTGATTGAGCCATTCACAACTCCAGAACCGCCGTACCTCGATTCATCGGTGTTTAGCATTTCGCGCCAAGTCCCGGAACTCGGTAACGGCAATCGATAATGCTCGTGCGGAACCGGCGAGAAGTTTGTGACCGAGATCAACGCTTTTCCATCCTCGTCGAGGCGTAAATATGCGAGCGTGTTTCCAGAGCCATCGTCTCCCACGAGCCATTGGAATCCCGCGGAAGAGATATCTCGCTGCCAGAGCGCCGGCGTAGCTTTATAGAGCTGATTCAAATCTGCAATGAGATTCTGTACTCCAGAGTGCTCTTCGTATTGAGTCAGATGCCAATCGAGGGATTGCGATTCGCGCCACTCATCATTCTGAGCGAATTCACTTCCCATAAATAGAAGTTTCTTTCCAGGATGAGACCACATATAGCCGTAGAGCGCCCGAAGGGTTGCCAATTTCTGCCAGCGATCACCGGGAAACTTATTGACCATGGCTGCTTTCCCATGAACCACCTCATCATGCGATAGCGGCAACATGAAATTCTCACTCCATGCGTAGAGAATCGAAAATGTGATCTCATTATGGTGATACATCCGATGGATTGATTCGTGGCGAAGATACTCCAAGGTGTCATGCATCCAGCCCATATTCCATTTGAAACCGAAGCCGAGACCATTTTCTGATGTCGGTTTCGTTACGCCACCCCAGGCGGTCGATTCCTCAGCAATCATCATGATTCCAGGGAATTCCTTGTACGCAGTTGCGGTAGCTTCCTGGAGGAATCGAACAGCGGCGAGATTCTCTCGACCGCCGAATTCATTTGGAATCCACTCGCCTTCTTTGCGGGAGTAGTCGAGATAGAGCATCGAGGCGACAGCATCGACTCGGAGGCCATCGATATGGAATTCATCGAGCCAATAGAGTGCGCTTGCTACGAGGAAGTTTCGGACCTCATTACGGCCGAAATTGAAGATTAGCGTGCCCCAATCAGGGTGTTCACCCAGGCGTGGATCTTCATGCTCGTAAAGGGCTGTCCCATCGAATCGAGCGAGCGCCCATTCATCCTTCGGGAAATGCGCTGGCACCCAATCGAGGATTACGCCGATACCGCGGCTGTGAAGATGATCGACTAAGAAACGGAAATCATCGGGGGCGCCGAAACGTGAAGTTGGTGCGAAGTAAGAAGTGACTTGGTATCCCCAAGAAGGGCTATACGGATGTTCGGTTACCGGAAGGAATTCGACATGGGTGAAGCCATACTTGATTATGTAATCAGCCAATTCTTCTGCGAGTTCCCGGTAGTTCAGACCGGGGCGCCAAGAACCTAGGTGTACCTCATAGATTGAAATCGGAGCGCGCCATGGCTGGAAGTGCGAGCGATTATTCAACCAATTCGTATCTTGCCATTGGTAAAAACTCTCATTGACAATTGAAGCTGTGTGGGGCGGAACTTCAGTCTGCCGCGCCATCGGATCGGCGTGATCCACCCAGCGGCCATCTCTTCCCTGGATCGCGAATTTATACTTCGTACCGGCGCCGATATCTGGAATGAAGATCTCCCAAATCCCATTCGCGCCAAGCGGAATCATCGGATGGGTGTTCTTATCCCAGAAGTTATGGTCACCTACCAAGCTGACTTTGCGAGCATTCGGCGCCCAAACAGAGAAAGCTGTTCCGATCAATTCACCGTCGGTTGAGCGTTTTACCTGTGCGCCAAGAGCTTGCCACAACTTTTCATGGCGGCCTTCTGTGATCAGATATAAATCGAGTTCACCAAGGGAGGAGTGCGGGTTTAGATATCCGGCTGGTGGTGATTGAAAACTTACGCGCTTTGGAAGGATGCTCCGAAGAATTTTTCGCATCAGAGTTTCACTCGACAGATATGGGCGACCTTCCCATTCGGGCGAGCTGGGTCCAACTTCACATAAGTGTGCGGCGACCAGGTGTATCCCTTGTTATCAAGGAGGTCTACGACCTCGAAGCTATCACCCGTAACGCCCAGCGCCCACATATCCCAATGAATAGTGCTCTCTTGGGCGTGCACGCCATCGAGGTTTACCACCACAAGCACCAAGTTATCGCCCTCTCGTTTGGAGTAAGCGATGATTTGATCTGAATCTGTGGGATGGAAGGTGAGATTCCTAAGACGCTGGAGCGCCAGATTATTTCTACGGATCAGGTTGAGTTGGGTAATGAATGGCGCCAAAGTGAGTCCTTTCTTGGCGGCACCAGCCCAATCCCGGACCTTAATCTCATATTTTTCGCTATCGCGATACTCCTCTTTGCCCTCAGCAATCGGAATATGTTCGAAGAGTTCATAACCAGCATACATTCCCCAAGAAGGAGTCATTGTGGCAGCCAATACGGCGCGTAGCGCAAAAATCGCGGGATTTCCGCTCTGTAGATGGAACGGGAGAATATCCGGGGTATTTACCCAGAAGTTTGGGCGGAAGAAAGCGCTTGTATGTTGGGCAACTTCTCGGCCGTAATCCATCAACTCTTGCTTTGTCGTTCGCCAGGTAAAGTAAGTGTAAGACTGCTGAAAGCCAGCTTTCCCAAGCGCATGCATCATCGGGGGATTGGTGAAGGCTTCTGACAAGAAGATCACATCTGGATATTTCTCATTTACCTTCGAAATCAATTCCTGCCAGAAATGAACCGGCTTGGTGTGCGGGTTGTCGACTCGAAAGATTGAAATGCCTTTCTCAATCCAGAATGAGACGATTCGGAAGATTTCGGTGAACAATCCCCTGTAGTCATTGTCGAAATTAATCGGATAGATATCCTCATATTTCTTCGGTGGATTCTCCGCGTAAGCAATCGTCCCATCAGCTCGCTTAGTGAACCACTCTGGGTTCGACTTGACCCAAGGATGATCCGGGGAACATTGGAGGGCAAGATCAAGCGCAACTTCAATATCGTTCTTCCGCGCCACCTTTAGGAAATCTTCGAAATCCGAGAGCGTGCCCAATTCCGGATTCACCGAATCATGACCGCCCGATGAATTTCCGATTCCCCAAGGAACTCCCGGGTCACTCTCGGTTGCGTTAAGTGAGTTGTTTCTGCCCTTTCTATGGGCATAACCGATGGGGTGGATAGGGGGAATGTATAAGACATCAAATCCCATAGCCGCGACTTCTGGGATCCTTTTGGCTGAAGTCTTGAAAGTACCACTCGTTATTGAGCCATCCGCATTCTTGATGGCACCTTCACTCCTTGGGAAGAATTCATACCAACTCCCGACCAGGGCGCGCTCTCGTTCGACTCTTATCGGAAAACTCTCACTGGTTGAAACGAGTTCTCGTTTGAACTCGCCGGGGTTCTCCGCGACAACTTCGATGCGGAAAGTCCAAGTACCTACCGATGATGGTTTCAGGAACGCTTCATAGCGTGCGCTCTTGGGCCAGATCTCGCTCATCGCGACTTTCTGTACTGCTTTTCCTTTTGGATCTACCAGGATTGCAAATGCTTCAAACGAGTCATGGCCCTCACGGATGATCGTTGCACCGATTGGAATCTGCTCATTCGGAATCGCTTTCGCACCCACGAACTCGCCGCCGAATAATGTAACCGGGGCGATATCGAGGATCGGAAAGCGACCGATCATCCAGTGCCTTCGGTATTTCCAGGGTCAGCAGCGGTCACATCAGCTAATCGATACTTGTCGACTGCTTGCTGGACCTTTGCAAGTGAGAATTTTCCTTCACGAGCCAGCTGGGCAAGGACGCCAACAGTTATCGACTCGGCATCGACTTTGAAATGGCGGCGAAGTGCTCCGCGGGTATCGGAGAGACCAAAGCCATCGGTTCCGAGCGAGGTGAAACCTTGTGGAACCCAAGGCGCAATCTGATCTTGGACGGCGCGCATATAGTCGCTGACTGCTAGGACGCTGCCATCGTAATCGTAGAGTTTCTCAGTCAGGTAAGCCTTCTTCTTTGACTTTGGATTCAGGAGATTATGTCGATCGACTTCCAAGCCATCGCGTCGCAATTCGTTCCAGGAAGTGACGCTCCAGACGTTGGCCTGGATTCCCCAATCTTCGGCGAGAAGTTTCTGGGCTTTGATCGCAGCATTTACAGCGATTCCTGAGGCCAGAATGTTCGCTCGGCGCTTCTTTGAACCGCGCTTAGCCGATGGGGCGTAGAGATATATGCCCTTTAGAAGACCATCTACATCGAGGTTCTTCGGTTCTTCTGGTTGGAGATATGGCTCGTTGTATACCGTGAGGTAATAGAAGATGTTCTCGCTATTTTCGCCATACATCCGGCGAAGTCCATCTTTGATGATGTGTCCTAGTTCGAATGCATATGCCGGGTCATAAGCAACAACCGCAGGATTAGTCGAAGCCAGTAGCTGCGAATGGCCATCCTCATGTTGGAGACCTTCACCATTCAAAGTAGTTCGTCCCGCAGTCGCACCCATAACAAAGCCACGCGCCATCTGGTCGGCAGCTGCCCAGAATGCATCACCAGTCCGTTGGAATCCGAACATGGAGTAGAAGATGTAGACCGGAATCATCGGTTCATCGTGAGTCGCATACGAGGTGCCAACTGCGGTGAACGATGCGGTGGAGCCAGCCTCATTGATTCCTTCATGAAGGATGACACCTGAAGTCGATTCCTTATATGAGAGCATCAATTCACGATCGACCGCGGTGTAAGTCTGACCATGCGGCGAATAAATCTTCATCGTAGGGAAGAGCGAATCCATACCGAAGGTTCGAGCCTCATCCGGAATGATCGGCACGATTCGTGAGCCAAGACCTTCTGCTTTCGCCAGATCCTTCAGCAATCGAACGAAGGCCATAGTGGTTGCAACTTCTTGATGGCCAGATCCGCGTTTGACGACTTCGTAATGTGAATCATCCGGCTGGGGGAGCGGACGAGAGTGGCGACGGCGCGAAGGAAGTGATCCACCCAATTCGCGACGGCGTTCCATCATGTATTTGAATTCGGGGGACTCTAAGCCAGGATGGAAATAGGGTGGCAACTTCTCATCTAATTTCTCATCGGGAATCTCGAGATACAGCCGGTCGCGAAGAGAGATCAAGTCATCTTTCTTCAGCTTTTTCATCTGGTGGGTTGCGTTTCGACTTTCGAAGTGAGAGCCGAGCGTCCAGCCTTTGATGGTTTTTGCCAATATGACGGTCGGTTTTCCAGAATTCTCGAGCGCCGCCTTATATGCAGCGTAGATCTTCTGATAATCGTGGCCGCCGCGCTTCAGGTTCCAGATATCGTCATCGCTCCAATTAGCGACCATCGCTGCTGTTCTCGGATCGCGCCCGAAGAAGTTATCGCGAACATATCGACCTGACTCTGCTTTGAAGGTCTGGAAATCACCATCGGGCGTCCGGTTCATCAGTTCGACGAGAGCGCCCTCGTTATCCATCGCAAATAGTGGATCCCACTCGCGACCCCAAATCACTTTAATCACATTCCAACCGGCTCCAGTGAAGAGCGATTCAAGTTCCTGGATGATCTTTCCGTTACCGCGGACTGGGCCATCAAGGCGTTGCAGATTGCAATTGATGACAAAGGTCAAGTTATCGAGATTTTCACGGGCTGCGAGAGTGAGCGCAGAGACGCTCTCTGGTTCATCCATCTCACCATCGCCGAGGAATGCCCAGACATGTTGGTCCGAAGTATCTTTGAAACCACGGTTATGTAAGTAGCGATTGAAACGAGCTTGATAGATAGCGTTGATTGGACCAAGCCCCATTGAAACCGTTGGGAATTCCCAGAAATCTGGCATCAATCTCGGATGCGGATAGGAAGAAAGTCCGCCACCTTGATGGGAGATTTCTTGGCGGAATCCATCGAGTTGGTGTTCAGTGAATCTTCCTTCGAGGAATGCGCGCGCATACATTCCGGGAGATGCATGGCCCTGGAAGAAGATCTGATCACCGCCACCGGCATGGTCCTTGCCGCGGAAGAAATGATTAAAACCGACCTCATAAAGCGCCGCAGATGATGCGAAGGTCGAGATATGACCACCAACACCCACGCCGGGACGTTGTGCGCGATGAACCATGATCGCTGCGTTCCAACGGATGTAGGCGCGGATTCTGCGTTCGATGAATTCATCACCGGGGAATGCCGGTTCACGTTCCGGTGGAATAGTGTTCATGTAATCGGTGACGCGGAGATTCGGAAGATCGATGCTCTTCTCATGCGCACGCTTGAGCATTGAGAGCATCAAGTAGCGGGCGCGGACCGGGCCGGCATGCTGGATCAAGGAGTCGAGGGATTGGTGCCACTCGGCGGTCTCATCTGGGTTGGTATCGACCAACTGGGAGAGGTGGAGATCTTGAATCGAGGTCGGCTGGGTCGGGTCAACGATCACGGGGCTATCTTTCCGCCTAACGGCCCTAAGAGCGAACTCGACAGGTGTGACGCTTGCCCGGAGTTGCGCTTACTCCTCTCAAAGTGTGGACTTACCTCACTCGCGTTCCTGGTAGCGCTTGAAGAGAAGGAGAGGTCATTGAGCACCCCGGCGGGGCCTGGCCAGATTGCGGCCCGGATGGGAATCGAAACCGGCTTCCTCGTACTCCAACGTGGATTCGGTGGCGATTGCGACGCGGAGATAAGTGCAGCGATCGCTAGTGCGGCTGGCAATGATCTCCTCGATGAGAACTCCCAAGAGGTCGTCGATGCGGTAATGACTTGGTGGCGAGAAGATGACGGTGATCTCGTCGATGAATTGGTTGATTGCCTGACTTATCTGTCGGAGGGTGGAGCGGTCTGGCTATTAACTCCAAAGGTCGGCCGCGATGGCCATGTCGAACCGAGTGATATCCAAGATTGTGCACCGACTGCAGGGCTTAGCCTTACCTCCACATTCCCAGCATCGAAAGATTGGATTGCTACCCGCCTTGTGGCGAGAAAGATCGGTAAGAAATGACTATCTCCATCGGACAGGAAGCTCCAGATTTCGAACTCCCAAACCAATTTGGCGAAAAGGTAAGACTCTCATCCTTCAGAGGAGTTAAGGATGTTGTGGTCGTATTCTTCCCATTCGCTTTCACTGGTACTTGCACAGGCGAACTATGTGCACTTCGTGACGATATCTCGGTATTCCAGAACGATGAGGTCCAACTGCTCGCCATCTCATGTGATGCGATGTTCACCCAGAAAGTATTCGCTGAGACAGAGGGATATCAATTCCCACTTCTCTCTGATTTCTGGCCGCATGGCGAGACTGCACGAAAGTACGGAGTATTCAATGAAGAGCGCGGCCTTGCCCTTCGTGGAACATTTGTGATCGACAAGCAGGGAATGGTTCGCTGGAGCGTCTTAAATAGCCCGGCAGAAGCGCGAAATATTGCCGATTACAAGGCTGCGCTCGCTTCGTTATAGACTTCTCACTTCTAGTCAGGGCGCTTAGCTCAGCGGTAGAGCGGCTCGTTTACACCGAGTAGGTCGGGGGTTCAAAACCCTCAGCGCCCACCAGATCTGTTCAATTTCTTCTTCTTTACTCAAAAGGGGCGATGTATGGACGAAATCGCGCAGAGTATGAGCGCCAATAATTGCTAAGTTCAACCTAAATCTATAGTCCGCCGGCACACTGGATGATCGAACCTTGGGGCAAACATCTTGGCCGCACCCAATCTTGATTTGCCGCAATCATGTATTCCTTATCCATATATGCAGCGATATCGTCGTAGATAAGGGTCTTCGATTTTCCGAAAACCTTTTCAATTGCCTTATCCCATCCCAGGTTTCCGGCCTCACGGTAAAGCGTTAGAACACCCGGAATTCCAAGTTGTAGATGTAGGTATTCCGCTGCGAGTAGTCCGCTTCCATACAAACCCAAGTTTTGGAAAGGTTGACAACCCCAAAGACTAGAGTTAGGTATAGAAGAAGTTATATCGGTCTGATTTAACCAATTCCTCCAGAACTCCTTGCCCGTAATTGCGTTTCGGAAGTTATTAGACTTAATGACAACTGATGCATACCTCATCTTTAGGTATTTTTCGGCGCTCCCTTGACTAGAAACTAATGTGCCAAAGTGTTCGGCAGCTGACTCCTCAGCCCAGCAGGGCAAGATTGATTTATAGGAATTGCTAGAGGCATGTTGCAGATTATGAAAAAATTCGTGTGCCACACGTGGCAGAAAATTTATTTCTGTGAGGCTTGCCGGATCTGTCATAAAGTAAAAATCAGTAGCTCTTCCTCCACCTTGTGTAGTGTGAGCATCCCAGACGCGATTCTTATCAGTTCGAAAGCTTCGTAAACAGGCTTGATCGTTCATCTGAAGGTGCGTGTTCCGCCAGTTACACACAAATTCAATATCATCCAAAGTTCCCACTATGACTTGAAGCTGTCCCTCGATTTTTGCGTATGCGCTCCAAAATGTGGCATTTTCTTCGTATTGCTTTGTGATTTCTTCCTTTATCTTGCTGTTGACAGTCGGAGAGTATCTCCAGACGATATCCACTTTTGGAAAAACTGGCGGCTTCATGGGAAATGCGCTTTCCAGCGTTGACAAAGCGAGAGATCCGGTGGCCTTCCATCGCTCGGCGAAACTTTCAACGGACGCTGGAGAATGTGAAATAGAGGGACTTGCCTTGGATGGTGAAGTTGCCGAAGGTTTGGGTTGCGGCGCAGTGACAGACTTGCCCTTATTCCAGATCAACCTATTTCCACTCTTAATACAAGTGAACTTCTTACCCTTATGTACCTTTGTGAGTCCAGAACTTGTGCAATTGGCACCTGCTTTTGGCGCTGGAGCAGCAATTGAGGTCGATCCAGAGAATATAAATAGCATCACCATTATCGAGATTCTCAACCGCATTCCAGAAGAGTAGCGATTCTGGGCGGTTTGAAAAAGGTATAGAACCGGACAAATTTGCACTTAAGGCTGAAACTTAATCTTCTTCCGCAGCATTTCTCTCCTGATTATGGAAATCGCCTTAGGTCCCATGCCATGAATTTTTTCGAATTCGTCCCGAGTGAAATGTCTAAGATCAACAAGTTTCAGCGCCTTACTGTCGACGAGTCCGCGTCTTGCTGGGGCCGCCAAGCCAATAGATCTCCAATATCCATCTAATTCTTCATAACGTGACATATCAACCTGTCCACGCTTTATCGGGCACTGGGAGATGCGCGCTTGAATCAACTTCTTCAAGAGCGTTTTGGAGAGTGGCTTTCCGATTGGAACATGTAGAGCGCTCTTGGTCTTTGCGTAATTCCGAAGTTCCTTCGGAAAAAGGTGGAGGACAGAGCCACTAAATGGGTAGTACCCAACATGGTGCTTTGCTGCCTGAAGTCCGCAGATGATGTTTCCCGATAGCCGGAACGCGGGCATCCCATAGCTGATCACTTCTTCTGCCTTTGGCGCTATTTCGAGGATGGTCTTACGCATGGCAAGCATGGTGCGCCGATGAGGCAGGGGAGCGCTGTCGTACAACTTCTTTACCGGATAACTAAGGCGTCTGACGGTCATTACTCAGCCAGGTTCTCGTCTGCCCAATGGATTAGAGCCTCGTAGTGGTACTGGCCGAGGCCATCTGCAACCGATTCATAGGAATCTCGGTACGGCGAAGGAAGGATGTAGGACATAGCCAGAGATTTGTAAGCCTCCCGGGTAGGTGTCCAAAATCTCAAACAGAATTCGAAATGCCGTCTAACCAATGACTGGACATGATCTGATTCAGGTGCCAGTCCCTCACTCATCGCCTTTGCGAATTCCTGAGTCAGTTCACCGAATTGCTGGGTGAAGCTCTCGTTCTCTGCTTTAGTGAATTTCTGGTTATATAGAGAGGCGTGGTAGCCAAACCGCTCAGTCATGTGCGAGATTTTACCCATTGGACTGGAGGAAAATATGAGCGAAAACAACGAAACTTTCAAGTGCCCTTGTGGTTGCCCGCCGAACAATTGCACTTGCTGCTGCAGTAAGCCTGAAGGATGTGGGCACCGAAAGGGCTAATTGGTTTCAATTCTTGCCAGCAATTCACCTGAAATTTACCTTCTATGATTTAGTTTCGAATTAGCTAGGCTAGATTGCGGATATGCGGAAATTGCTGGCTGAGTTCTTGGGAACGGCATTTATAACAACTGCGGTGATTGGCTCGGCAATAATGGCCACGATTTGGACGAAAGATGGCGCAATCTGGCTTTTAGTGAACATGATCAGCACGGTATCAGCCCTCTATCTTGCGATTGTCCTCTTCGCGAATATCAGCGGTGCTCACTTCAATCCGGTAGTTACTTTGGTCCTCACTATGCAGAAGCGGCTCCAAGGACGTGATGTTGTCGGCTACTTGCTTGCGCAATTTACTGGGGCTGGCTTCGGTGCCGGCCTAGCTCAACTCCTTTTTGATAAACCGCTTTTTTCAATTTCGGAGATAGAGCGAAGCGGCCAGAATATCTATCTTGCTGAGATTGTTGCGAGCTTTGGCTTGGTGTTGATTGCGATCGCCTCCTGGCGAAAGTTCAAAGTGCGAAACCGAGCATCTCTCATTTCCTTATGGATAGCGTCGGCGTATTTCTTCACCTCTTCAACTTCATTTGCCAATCCCGCAGTCTCATTTGGGCGCATGCTCACTGATTCTCTAGCGGGAATTTCGCCTTCTTCATGGGCATGGTTCGTCCCAGCCCAGATAGTGGGTGGCCTCGTGGCTCTAGCCCTAAATCGCTATTTCGAGAGAGGCGTCCGTGTCCAATAAGCCAACTGTTCTTTTTGTTTGTGTCCATAATGCTGGCAGATCACAGATGGCTGCTGGTTTCATGGAACATCTCGGCGAGGGTCGGGTAGAAGTACTTTCAGCGGGATCTGCCCCAAAAGATGCCATCAATCCGGTTGCGGTTCAGGCGATGGCTGAAAAAGGCATAGATATCTCTAATCGTAAACCGAAAGTACTTACCGATAGCTCGGTTCAACAGAGCGATGTAGTAATCACCATGGGATGCGGGGATGCCTGCCCCTTCTATCCAGGAAAGCGATACGAGGATTGGAAATTAGATGACCCTGCTGGACAGGGAATCGAGGCCGTGCGCTTGATCCGTGATGAGATTGAAGGGAAGGTAAAGGAGCTTTTGAGCGAGATTCTCAATTAGTCGATAGCGGCATAGAATCCCGGCGTGAAGGCAACGCGGGACTCTCAAGAGAAATTACTCGCGCTACAGAACGTCGATTCTTCGTTGTTGCAATTAAGTCACAAGCTAAAGACGCTTCCAGTCTTGAAGAGCTTGGAAGAGAAGCGCCAAGAATTGCTTGCAACCAGGGATTTGAAAATTGCAGCGGAAACCGAGCAGAGCGATGTCAAGCATGAACTCTCTCGATGTGAAATTGATGTAGAACAAGTCGTGTCCCGAATCAATCGCGACGAGCAACGGCTGGCATCTGGCCAGGGAGCTCCCAAGGAACTCGAGCAGTTACAGCACGAGTTGGGCTCACTCAATAAGCGGCGTGCCGAATTGGAAGAAGTAGAACTTGAGGTGATGGTCCGGGTCGAAGGTCTGACTGATCGGATTAAGTCGCTCACGCAATCAATCAATCTCTTAGAAAAAGAGGTTGAGGAGTTACAGATACAAAAAGAGCATCAAGAAGCTGAGATCATCAGTGCGAGCAAGAAGAATGAAGAGGATCGACAATCGTTAGCTTCTGCAATCGATCCGGAACTTTTGGGGCTATACGAGAAAATAAGATCCACGTTAGATGGAGTAGGCGCTGCTCGGCTTAATGGCAGTCAGTGCGAGGGCTGTCATTTAACGATGAACGCAGCTGAAGTAACTCGGGTAAAAGCTCTTGCCGATGATGAAGTGGTGCGTTGCGAGGAATGTCGCCGCATTCTTATTAGGGTTGGCTAGTGCCTAGAAGTTTCGTAATTTTTGCAGATGGTGGCTCCCGAGGTAATCCTGGCCAAGCAGCCTTTGGCGCGGTAGTTCTTGAAGAATCAACGGTAATCGCCGAGCTCTCTGAGAAGATCGGAGTAGCGACAAACAATGTGGCTGAATACAGCGGATTGATCGCTGGATTGAGGGCCGTTCATGAAATTGATCCCGACGCACATGTCTTGGTTCGACTTGATTCGAAATTGGTCGTGGAGCAGATGAGCGGCAACTGGAAAGTCAAGAATCCAGAGATGCGCCGACTTGCACAGCAGGCATTTGCAAGCCATCCACCTCATCTTGTTAGGTATGAATGGATTCCGAGAGAGTTGAATACCCACGCAGATCGATTAGTAAATGAAGCTCTAGATGGGATGATCACTGAATCACCCGGGCCGCTTCGCCGGAACTATCTGACGGAGCGGTTGCTTTCAATTGAGATTCCGACGATGATCTATTTGGTACGACATGGCGAGACCCCGCTTACCCCGTTTCGAAAGTTCTCTGGAATCGGACCGCTAGATCCTTCGCTCACCGAAAAAGGGAGGAAGGAGGCGCTCTTGGTTGCCGCGGAGATGAAGAAGATCGCCCCAGATATCTTGATTGCCTCTCCGCTAAAGCGGACAAGAGAGACAGCGACTGCGGTCTCGGAGGCTACGGGACTAGATATCGAGATAGATTCTATTTGGCAGGAATGCAATTTCGGCGTCTGGGATGGAATGAGCGTCGATGAGGTTAAGGAACAATATCCCTCCGAATACGCGATGTGGGTATCTACATCTTCATATGCGCCACCAGGAGGCGAGTCCTACGACGAAGCGATGGCACGAGCTGTTCAAGGTCTAACTTCGATCGCGGCGGAATATCCCGAGAAGAAGGTCTGTGTCGTCACACATAACGGGATGATCAAGACTGCGTTAGCGGCGGCGATAAAGGCTGAGCCAAGCACCATTTTCAATCTCGATGTATCGCCCTGCAGTATCTCAACAATCTCGATCTGGAATTCAGATGGATTGATGGCGATTCGGTCCGCGAATGAGCGCGGCCATCTTCGTTAGTTCCCTGGGCTCACCGTAGACATATTGAAGTCACCAATCACGAGCGGCGGCATATGCATATGTGTCACATATTCCGACCATTCACGTGGCTGAGTCCATTCACTCGCCCCGGAGCTCTTGATTCTAGAGAGCGCCGTAACTGGTGAATCGTTCCAGCGGAAGTTGTTGGTAGCTCCTTGGACTTCGCCATCCTTTACGTAATAGACGCCATCGCGGGTCAAGCCAGTTAGAAGCAAGGTATTTGGATCGACCATACGGATGTACCAGAGCGTGGTGAGAAGAAGACCATTATCGACCTTCTTAATGAGGTCATTAGTAGAACCAACTCCGCCGGGAACATCCATGATGAAGTTCTCGCCAAGTGGCGTGAATGGCAGTGATGTAAGCGCAGCCGATGCGCGAGTCTGCACAAGAGATTGTAAGACGCCATCTTTCAACCAATCGACTCGATTGCGGAGTTGGCCATTATCAAAGACCGATCCGAGCGGGCTCGAGCTGGTGTTGGTTATGAATTTGGCGCCAGCAAGGAACTTATGGGCGGGATCGCTATAGAGATTTACTCCACTTTCGCTGAATTTCTCGCCAACGCGAGTGCCGCCGCCCTTCTTCGAGAAGACGCTCTGGCCCTCCCACGCATCTCGTGCCGCAGAGACCCAGAGGAAATAGGTGAATAGATCAGCGACGGCTCCCGAAGGAAAGATCGTGTCATATCTACCAGCAGGCAGATCGATCTTCTTTGCTTGCCAATCCAATCGCTCGCGAATCGTGCGATCGATAGCAGCGACTGAGACATTGGAGAAATCGTGGGTTTCGATACCTTCCCAAGTTGAACGGGTGCGCTCATGGGATTTTCCAGTCATCTCGACACGACCGATAGGACCGTCGTGACGTAATCGGAGGCCACCTTTCGAACCTAGCCAGGTGCTGGTATGGGTATGTTCGGCATAACCAAAGAGTTCGATCTTGTCAGATACGGAGCGGCGCAACATATCGCCGAGAGCTGGTGCAAAATCTTTGAAAATATCTGGCCCAGTCGGAGTATGCGATGCGCCCCAATCGCCGAGGGAGAGATCTTTTGCGAGCGGCGCATAATCATCTGCAGCTCCAGATGCTTTGGCAGCAGAGATTGCTTCAGATAGGAGTGAGTCGATGTCGCTCTCACTTACATTCGTCCTACTCACGCCACCGACCGCCATTGAGGCGCCCGTGGAAACAAAGGCGAGAACCGTTACGTTGCGTTCTTGAATGACGCCGTTAGTAGTTAGCGTGCTATTCGCCCAACGGAGGTTCGCTTGTGTCTTATCGCGGACGACGACGATGCAGTCATCGCAGTTGGCCTTGGCGAGAACTTTTTCGATTAGATCCTGAGCTGAGATCATTTCCCTGCCTCCGCAACTGTGTTGAGGATATTTATCTTCTCGAATACCGCTGCGGGGCATCCGTGGCTTACTGCCGCGACCTGGCCAGGCTGAGCTTTACCGCAATTGAATGCGCCACCTAGAACGTAAGTAGATGGACCGCCAACTGCCTTCATCGCACCCCAAAAATCAGTGGTTGTCGCCTGATATGCAACATCTTTGACTTGACCGGCGAGCTTGCCATTCTTGATCCGATGGAATTGCTGGCCCGTAAACTGGAAGTTGTAGCGTTGCATATCGATAGACCAGGACTTATCGCCCAGGATATAGATTCCATCTTCGACCGATTCGATCAATTTATCCAGCGTTGGTCCATTTGGGTTCGGCTGTAGTGAGACGTTTGGCATTCGTTGGATAGGAACATGGGCCGGTGAATCGGCGAAGGCGCAACCATTGCTTCGGTCGCGATTTACCCGCGCAGCGATTCGACGATCCAATTGGTATCCAACCAAGACACCATCTTTGACGATATCCCAACGTTGTGCAGCCACACCTTCGTCGTCCCAGCCAACGGTGCTTAGTCCGTGTTCGGTTAGGCGATCGCCCTTTACATTCATTAGGTTTGAGCCATACTTCAAAGTTCCGAGTTTCTCTGGAGTCGCGAACGAAGTTCCGGCGTAATTCGCTTCATATCCAATCGCACGGTCCAACTCAGTTGCATGGCCGATTGACTCATGGATGGTGAGCCATAGATTTGAAGGATGAATCAGAAGATCGTATTTGCCAGGTTCTACAGAAGGCGCCTTGACCTTCTCTGCAAGAAGTTCTGGTAGTTCATCAATTTCCTTATCCCAATTCCAAACATCGTTTCGCATCCATTCCCAGCCATAACCTGCTGGTTGCGCCAGGGTCCGAATCGATTCGAAACCATGCTCACCGATTGAGATTGCTTCGATCTGGGTCTGCATCCGGACGCGCTGTTGAGTGGTGCTGGTCCCGTACGAATCGGCATAGTGCTTCTGTTCTTTTACATACATCGTGTACGCGCTGGTGTGATTGACCGATTTAGCGGAGAGAAGCTTCGAACTCAATGATGCCAAGCGGTCTTTCCGCTCTTCGTCAGAGACGGCAAATGGATCTATTTCGTAGGCTGAAACCCAAACTTGATTCGCGTAGACCGGTTCGGCGGCGAGGGCCACTTCCTCAGTAGAAAGCGGCTTGGAGGTCTTCGCCATTGCAACGGCAGTACTAGCAAGTCGTTGCGCAGTCTCGACGGAAAGGTCTGGGGATGAGGCAAAGCCCCATGCGCCATTCACGATTACCCGAACACCGATACCAACATTGGTTTCATCGCTCTGCGTCTCTGGTTTGGCATCGCGGAGCGAGAGGATGCCCGATCGAGTCCGTTCGATTCGGACATCAACATGGGATGCGCCAGCTGACTTTGCCGCAGATATCGCAGCATCTGAAAGGGCGGCCAAAGGGAGCGCAAGGAAATCTGCATCTACGGTTTTACTCACCCGAGCACCTTATAGTCTTGGGGAAGATTGTGACTAGTGGAGGAGTCGTGTTGCAGCTCTCCGGCTTGATTGATCTTCAGGTGAACGGCTACGGCGGCATCGATTTCCTGAGTGCGACCAGCGAGGCTGATATTCGGAATGCGGCTCGCGCATTGCAGGCAGATGGAGTATCCGGTTTTTTGCCCACTTTGATAACTAGCGAAATAGAGGATCTGAAGCGGGCAGCAATGTTGATAAATCGCGTCGCTGATAGCCAAGAACCTGATGAGGCTGAAATTCTTGGAATTCATCTTGAAGGTCCTTGCCTATCTCCAGGAAGAAGGGGAGTCCACCCAGAGGGCTTACTTCAGGAACCCTCTCCAAAATTAATCCAGGAGTTACTTGGTATCAAAAGAGTCAAAATGATCACAATCGCCCCAGAACTACCTGGAGCTATCGACGCAATCAATCGAATCTCGAACGCCGGTGTGATTGCTTCAATCGGCCATACCGAAGCGAATCGGGAAATATTCGAAGCCGCGGTTGATGCCGGAGCACGAGCGGTCACACATCTTTTCAACGGCATGAAGAAAGATGGGGAATTAATCGACGCAATCTTGGCTTGCAAAGAAGTTCAGGTACAGATGATTGTCGATGATGTCCATGTATCTAGAGAGCTCGTGAAATCCATCTGTGATGTGGCGTTGGATCGACTGATACTCGTGACGGATGCAGTCGCGCCGGCCGGACTTGGCGAGGGCCGATTTTCACTTGGGGGAATGAAAATCGAGGTTCGTGACGGTAGGGCGGTAAGGCCTGACGGCCGACTTGCTGGCGGCCTTTCCCGGCTATCGCGCTCCATTGAGATACTCGCCGAACTCGGCTTTAATCAGAGCGCGACGCTGCCATGCGTAACCTCAAGACCGCTGGAGCTAATTAACGCTTCGTAAGAATCAAGCGTAGAATTCGCGACGAAGAGTCGCCCGGATCACCGCGTTACTTAAGAGCCTAATTAACTTTTAAGCACCGAGGAAAGGCCGGACTCCGAAGAGCAAAGGGGTGGATAACGTCCACCCGGAGACATCCGCGGGAGTAGTGCAACAGAAAGCAAACCGCCAATAGAAATATTGGTAAGGGTGAAACGGTGGTGTAAGAGACCACCAGTGCCGGTAGCGATATCGGTAGCTATGAAAACCCCACTTGGAGCAAGACCACGTAGGCCAGCGCTAAGAGCTGCTCGCTCAAGCTGGTGGGTAGGTTGCTTGAATCTGCGAGTAATCGTAGATCTAGATGGATGGTGATCTCGCTAGCAATAGCAAGACAGAATCCGGCTTATAGGGCGACTCTTCATCTCTTCAAAACAGCGAATCTAGGCAAGTGCTTGCTACGTTCCTCCAATGGAAACAACATCGACCAACTGGTCGAAGCTTCGCGCCATTGCTACGGTTCGAGCAATCTCGATGCTGGGCAACGAGCTCACGATTTTCGCCCTAATTTTGCGAGAGAAGGAAAGAGGCGCGGGCGCGGTTGCGATTCTTTTTGCCCTTGGCACTCTTCCACTTGTTATTTTCGCGCCTTGGTCCGGTTATCTTGCGGATCGTTTCGCGACAAAGACATTGGTCCCTCTAGCGGCTTCAATTCAAGCGGCCTTGGTGTTATCTCTAGCATTCATAAGCGAATTCTGGGTAATTGGCTTGATTATCTTCCTCAGTAACAGCTTTGGTGCCGTCGTTCAAACTGCCTGGGCAACTTTGGTGCCGAGACTTTCGACGCGTGAGGATTTGCCTCGAGTCATGGGAATGACGCAGAGTTTCTTCTCACTAGCGATGCTGGCTGGTCCTGCAGTTGGCGGATTATTAGTGGGTGCTACAGGTTATA
>JBEGNC010000094.1:0-8417 GCA_041182705.1 Actinomycetota bacterium
ATGTGCCTCAGCAGCATAACCTTCGCTAGAAAGAAACTTAGCCAAGGCGCCGGCGCGATTGCGCGACTCGGCAACTACCGGGGCTCCTTTTCGATAAATTTCTTCCGCGCGTTGTTTTGCAAAACCCGTCACTAGATGATCGCCACCATGTCCCGCGAGATACTTCAACGCCGAAACCGCCAGGTCATCATATGAATGCTCGAACTGCGCCCGCCCCTTATCGCTCATAACAAAGACCTTGGATGGTCGCCCTCTAGTTCGGGCGGAACGAAGATGTGGCTCGCGCTCTTCAAGAATCCCATCAGCAATCAGCGCATCTAAGTGGCGGCGGATACCTGCCGGCGTAATCTCCAACCGCTCGGCAAGTGTGACCGCCGTCGATGGACCGGTTTCAAGGATGGTCCGGGCGACCAGATCCCGGGTTCGGAGGTCCTCAGAACGGGTGGCGGTTTTCACAACGATATTGTTGCGTAATTCATCGCCCCCTGCCACTCGGCTGGGCATCTCGAGCATAGGCTCTGCTCATGTCACATGCCGGATCTCTAACTGCCCCCGTGACTAAGGCCCTACGCAGGCTCGCGACCTTGATGGTCGTTACGCAATCGCTGATTGTCGTAACTGGCGCGTCAGTCCGTTTGACCGGTTCCGGGTTGGGCTGTTCCACATGGCCAGAATGCACTCCCGGTTCATACACGCCAACGCCGGACCAGCCGGAAGCGCCGCTTCATGCCTGGATTGAATTTGGCAATCGCCTCCTTACTTTCGTATTACTCCTTAACGCACTTGCGCTGATGTTCTCCATATTGCGAAATCGCCGCCGCGATCTTCGCCTTCTCGGAGCGCTCCAAATAATTGGAATCCTCGCCCAAGGTGTTCTTGGCGGAATAACCGTTCTGACCGGATTGAATCCGGCTACCGTGGCAGCGCATTTCTTGCTATCAATCCTGATTATTGCCGCTGCCCTATCACTTCGCCAACGAGTTCACGGGATAACTCCAACTCAGATATCTCTTACTCCATTGACGAGACGGATTTCGCAAGGACTATTGATTCTTACATTTTTGGTGATTCTCATGGGAACGGTAGTAACTGGTAGCGGACCTCATGCTGGTGACTCAACGGCGGAGCGGTTCAATCTCGATTCCAAGATGATGGCCTGGCTCCACGCCGATCTGGTGATTGCTCTCTTAGGAACGACCATTGCCTTGCTACTTGCGATCCGCCTTGGCGAGAGTGAACAAGTTAAGGAGGAATGGGGCGGGCGCGTTCGAATCTTTCTCATCGTCTGCCTAGCCCAAGGATTGATCGGTTACGTCCAGTACTTCACCGGCCTACCCGAGGTAATTGTGGCCTTTCACATTATCGGCTCCATCCTCGTGTGGCTATCTGCCTGGAATATCGTCATAAGAGGTAATGTCCTTTCCCGACGATGAAGCCCTTAACCCGCCCCTCCTGGACCAGCCTTGATGATCAAGCTGTGGCCGTGGCTCGAGCTCTTGCTATGGATTCGGTCCAAAAGGTTGGCAACGGCCATCCCGGAACCGCAATGTCGCTTGCGCCAGTTGCCTACACGCTCTTCCAAAGATTCCTCCGTCACGATCCAAAGGATCCAAATTGGATTGCGCGCGATCGATTCGTGCTCTCCTGTGGCCATTCATCGTTAACGCTTTATATCCAACTCCTCTTTAGCGGCTATGGATTATCGATTGATGACCTCAAGGCTTTTCGCACCTGGGGCTCGCTTACGCCAGGTCACCCGGAGTATGGCCATACCAAGGGTGTAGAGACAACCACTGGTCCACTAGGTCAAGGCGTGGCAAACGCGGTTGGCATGGCAATGGCAGCGCGATACGAGCGCGGCTTGCTCGATCCGGAAACTTCAGAAGGTAAGAGCATTTTCGATCACAACATCTGGGTGATCTGCAGCGACGGCGATCTTCAGGAAGGTGTGAGCGCGGAAGCATCATCTCTTGCCGGCACCCAGAGATTGAGTGCGCTTAAGGTTATCTACGATGACAATCGCATATCTATCGATGGCGATACTCACCATACTTTCACCGAGGATGTAAGCGCTCGTTATCGTTCATATGGATGGCGAGTTATTGAAGTACCCGCAAAAGATGATGGTGATGTGGATCGTGATGCTCTGGAGCGAGCGATGGATGAAGCCCTGCTGGAGCATGAAGCGCCAACTTTGATTCGCTTGAAGACGATGATCGCTTGGCCAGCGCCAAAGGCCCGGAATACTGCGAAGTCGCATGGTTCTGCGTTGGGCGCTGAAGAGGTAGCCGCTACCAAGTCGGTACTTGGTCTGCCGGCTGAGGATTTCTTCTACCCAGCCGAGGTGCAGAGCCATGTAAATTCGTTGCTAAATCGAACGGATCAACTGCGTGCGCAGTGGAATCAAGATTTCGCTACATGGAGTTTAGGAAATCCAGAACGAGCCGCACTTCTGCAGCGCCTAGTAAGGCGCGAGTTGCCTTCGGGGTGGGAAGAAGGATTGCCGAATTATCAAGCTGGCAAAGAGGTGGCAACCCGTAAGGCGTCGGGTGAGGTTCTCAATTCGCTCGCTGCGAGACTTCCGGAACTCTTGGGTGGCTCTGCGGATCTAGCGGAGAGTAATAACACCATGATCGAAGGTGGTGGCGCGTTCTTGCCTCGAGGCTCGTCACTGCCCGGCTCTCCCTATGGCAGGAATATCTTCTACGGAATCCGCGAACATGCGATGGGCGCGATTATGAATGGCATTGCGCTCCATGGCGGTTTACGACCATACGCCGGCACATTCTTGGTCTTTAGCGATTACATGCGGGGCGCAGTCAGGTTGACTTCACTGATGCGCTTGCCGGTTACCTATGTGTGGACTCATGATTCAATCGGCCTGGGCGAAGATGGCCCTACCCACCAACCAATTGAACATATTGCAGCCCTCCGAGCGATTCCTGGTTTGGATGTAATCAGACCTGCTGATGGAAATGAAGTTGCCGTGGCATGGAAGCGAATAATTGATGGAGCAAGACCAAGCGGCCTCCTACTCTCCCGCCAGAATCTTCCAATTATCGATCGTTCAATCTGTCAGAGCGCGGATAACGCTGCAAAAGGCGCATATCGCTTATTCAATCGCGCTGATGCAGAACTCCTCCTGATCGCAACTGGCTCAGAGGTTTCTCTTGCAATGAAAGCCGCTGAAGTCCTGGAGGCTGAGGGGGTAAAGGTAGATATCGTCAGCGCCCCATGCCTCGAGTGGTTTAAGGAAGAAGATCAGAGTTACCGGGATTCGGTAATACCGCCCAAGATCAAGGCGCGGGTGAGTGTCGAAGCGGGCATTGCCCAAGGGTGGCGCGATCTAGTAGGTGACCAAGGCGAGATCATCTCGATCGAACATTTCGGCGCCTCCGCTGCTCCAGCCATTCTCTTTAAGGAATTTGGCTTCACCGTTGAGAAGATCGTTTCAGCAGCGCATAAGACGCTGGCTCGGAGCAAGTGATGTCGCTCGCCCGGATCTCGGCGGCTGGCACTTCAATCTGGCTCGACGATCTATCTCGAGAGCGGATGGTCAAGGGCGGCAATGCCACATATCTCCCAGAGCTCATCACAAATCATCATGTTGTTGGAGTGACAACTAATCCGGCAATTTTCTCCGCAGCCATTTCGGGTTCAGCCCTATATAACGATGAGATCAAATCGTTGGCTGCCCAGGGTATGAGCGCTGAAGAGATCATCATCGAATTGACGACAGCTGATGTTCGAAGCGCTTGCGATCTCTTCATGCCGATATTTGAAAGAAGTGGCGGCGTCGATGGCCGAGTAAGCATCGAAGTGGATCCCCGGTTGGCCCTCGATACATCAGGAACAATCTCCCAAGCTCGCGAGCTATGGCGAAAAGTCGACCGCCCAAATCTCTTGATAAAGGTTCCCGCTACATTAGAAGGTATTCCAGCGGTTCGAACTTTGATCAGTGAAGGCATCAGTGTAAATGTCACAATCATTTTCTCGGTTGCTCGCTATGAAGCGGTGCTCGACGCCTTCATCGCTGGCCTCGAAGATCGCGCAGAAAAGAATCTGCCCGTGGCTGGAATCCATTCGGTAGCCTCTTTCTTCGTTAGTCGCGTCGATACTGAGATCGATGCTCGACTTAAAGATGGGGCTAATGGATCCCTCCGTGGCCGGGCCGCGCTTGCAAATGCGCGTCTTGCTTATAGGAGTTTTGCCGAGACAGTCGGATCTACCCGATGGCTGGCCCTCGCCGAAATGGGCGCTTCAATCCAGCGTCCACTCTGGGCTTCGACCGGGGTAAAGGATCCCGCTTATGACCCGACTATGTACGTAGTTGACCTGGTGGCGCCGCAAACCGTAAACACAATGCCTGAAGCGACGCTAAATGCGGTTAAGTCCAGCAATCGCTTCGAAGGTGACACCATCACCGGTAAGTACGACGAATCTCAAGCTGTCATCTCGGAATTGGCCCACCATGGGATTTCGATTAACGAAGTTGCAGAGAAACTGGAGCGCGAAGGAATCGAGAAATTCATCAAGCCCTGGTTGGAATTGATTGCGGCGGTGGAGGGTAAGCGCCAGTGATAGAACTGCGGGGCGTAGATGAAAGAGCTCCGGAATGGGATCGACTCAATCAGATCACCGCGAGACTTGCTGCTAAAGACCCCACTCTTTGGGGTCCAGCCGCCGCGCCCGAGGCTGAGATTCGACTTGATTGGGTAGATCTACCCGAGTCATCACGCGAGTTGTTGCCGGAGTTAGACGCTCTCTCTGCATGGTCACGGGAACTGGGACATGAAACTTTCATCCTCTGTGGCATGGGGGGCTCCTCGCTTGCTCCCGAAGTGATCGCCGCTACTTTCGGGAAGAAGTTGATAGTTCTTGATGCCACCGATCCGAATCAGATTGCAGATGCACTTCAGGTAGACCTTAAGAAAAGCTGCATAATCATCGCCTCAAAGTCTGGTTCGACGATCGAGACTAGTTCACAGCGCTCCCTCTTCGAGAGGCGTATCACTGATGAAGGGCTGGAGATTTCAAATCACCTAGTAGTTGTAACCGATCCCGGAAGCCCTTTAGAAAACAGCGCGCGGCAAAAAGGGATCCGGGTCATAAATGCCAATCCCAAGGTCGGCGGGCGATTTAGCGCGCTAAGCGCTTTTGGATTGACTCCGGCAGCGTTGTTAGGAGTCGATGTTTCAGTCCTCTTGGACGATGCCGAAGCAGCTGCCGCGCGATTCACTGATGCAGATTCAGCTCCGGTAAGAATGGCAGCGCTATTGGCGTCATCCAGATATTCCTTCCCTCGACTCTACGATCGTGGCTCGAAACTACCTGGCATCGGGGATTGGATCGAACAATTAGTAGCGGAATCGACCGGCAAAGATGGCCGAGGTGTCCTACCCGTGATAACCGAGACTCCAGATCCTGAGGCGATCACATTCGATGGCTCAGGAACGATAAGCGTTATTGGTGAGCTCGGCGCACAATTCATCTTCTGGGAGTGGGTCACTGCCCTGACCTGCTTCTTGCTTGAAGTCGATCCGTTCAATCAGCCAAATGTCGCGGAATCCAAGGAGCGGACTAGCGAAATCCTTGGACTCTGGAACCGGGGTGAACTACCTGATGCAAAACCGAGCTTTGTTAGTTCGAATCTGGTCATATTCGCAGAGTCGCCAATATCTTCGGTAAATGAGGCGCTGGCTTACTTGGCAGAGTCATCCCCCGGCTACCTGGCAATCATGGCGTATTTGAATCGAAACTCTGACGTTGCGATAAAAGAACTGCGATCGCTTCTCGAATCTAAATTTGCGATTCCAACGACATTTGGTTGGGCGCCGCGATTCCTTCATTCGACTGGCCAATTCCACAAAGGCGGACCACTTGTAGGTGCCTTCCTTCAAATTACGGGAGATTCGGAGATCGCCATCGATATTCCGGAAGCTGGTTACGGATTTGAACGGCTGGTCATAGCCCAAGCGCTTGGCGATCTAGCAGCACTTCGCTCGCGAAAACTTCAGACGATTCGGATACACCTCACGAATCGGAGCGCCGGCATCGATGAACTAATCGAGGCCGCAAGGAGCCTTTAGTCTTCGTCTTCCTCGGCCCGTAATTTCTTCAAGGCGGCTTCCAGAATCTTCTTGGACTCCGCTTCTGTCCTTCGTTCCTTCACGTAGGCAAGATGGGTCTTATAAGGCTCGTTCTTGATCGGTGAAGGTGGATTGTTCTGATCTCGACCAGCCGGAAAACCGCAGCGCGGGCAATCCCACTCATCCGGGACCGTTACCGATCCATCATCAGCAAATGAGGGCTTAGTCTCGTGGCCATTTAAGCACCAGTAGGAAACTCGGAACCGAGCAATCGCCTCACCACGTTCAGCTTCGCCCATTGGGCCAGCGCCGACGCGGGAACCTCTAATCGCGCTACCGCCTGCCATAGCTATCTCCTAATCTCTGATTACTTTGTCTTATTTCAATACTAAACCGAGAGCGATTACTGATGCGAACCATAGTCCGCCAACTACAATGGTGATTCGATCAAGATTCTTTTCAACCACTGATGAACCGCCGTAATTTGACGAAAGACCGCCACCGAAGAGATCTGAGAGACCACTTCCCTTGCCTTTATGTAGGAGCACCAAGAGGATCATCAAGATGCTCGTGATGACGAGGATTATCGAGATTGCTAGGGCCATTTCTCCTACCTTCGGTCTTTTAGAGGGGGAATCTTACCGGGTCAGACTCAGAGGACCCGATGGAACTTACAGATTCGGGCGAATTCCTCGGGTTCAAGGCTAGCTCCACCTACGAGAGCGCCATCCACATCAGGCTGGCGCATGATGTCGACGATATTGGCTGATTTAACTGAACCGCCATAGAGGATTCGAGCATTTGCAGCGATCTCTTCGCTACCGATCTTTCGTAATTCTTCACGGATCGCCCCACAGACTTCCTGAGCGTCCTCTGGCGTTGCAGTCTTGCCTGTGCCGATTGCCCAGACTGGTTCATACGCGAGAACGATCTTCTTCAAATCCGGCTTGTGAAAACCCTTCAACCCAGCTCGAACTTGATTGAGCACATATTCGACTTGTGTCCCACTTTCTCGAATAGATAGATCTTCCCCGATACAGAAGATTGGCGTCATCTCATGATCCAGGACAGCGCGCATCTTGCGATTGATTACATCATCGCTCTCACCATGAATGGCGCGTCTCTCAGAGTGTCCGACCACAACGAATGTGCAATCCAATTTCTTCAACATGGAACCTGAGATATCTCCAGTGAAGGCACCGGATTTCTCTGGGGATATATCTTGTGCCCCGTAGAGGATTCGTAATCGATCGCCATCGACCAGGGTCTGAACCGACCTAATGTCGGTGAAGGGTGGCAATATCGCGACGTCAACCGCATCAAAATCTCGCTCTTCAAGTGAATAGGCAAGTTTTTGGGTAACTGCAATCGCTTCAAGGTGATTTAGGTTCATCTTCCAATTTCCGGCGATCAACGGTCTACTTGACATCTTTTTCCTATCTATCATTCCAACGCCGCTAGGCCAGGTAATTCCTTGCCCTCAAGATACTCGAGCGATGCGCCGCCCCCAGTAGAAATGTATCCAAATTGAGAATCCGTGAAGCCAAGCGCACGTACTGCGGCCGCCGAATCGCCACCGCCCACAACTGATAGCCCTGCTACTTCGGTTAACGCCTGCGCCACAGCTCTTGTTCCGCCAGCAAAGTTTTGGAATTCGAAAACCCCCATCGGTCCATTCCAGAAGACGGTCTGGCAGCCCTTTATTCCGGCAGCAAAGGCGGCTGAACTATCTGGCCCAATATCCAGACCAATCTGATCGCCCGGAATAGCATCTACAGAAACAACTGTCGGGGACTCATCTGCGAACTTTGGAGCGACGACGACATCTGTTGGAAGTAATACCTTCACGCCACGCTCCGTGGCTCGCTTCAGGATCGCCTTTACCGTCGGGATGGAATCAACCTCAAGGAGTGATTTGCCGACCTCTTTGCCTTCCGCGGCCAAGAATGTGAAGACCATTCCCCCGCCGATTGCGAGGAGATCGACTTTCTCTACTAGATTACTTAAGACGCCAATCTTGTCTGACACTTTGGCGCCACCAAGCACGACACCATATGGTCGCTCGGGAGATTCAGTTAGTCGTTTCAAAACAGCGACTTCAGCTGCTACAAGGTTTCCGGCTGCATGAGGAAGTAAGCGCGCAAGTTCGAATACCGAGGCATGCTTACGATGAACGGCCCCAAAACCATCGCCGATATATATGTCGGCAAAACTTGCCAATTCAACAGCTAAAGCCTGACGTTCACCCTCATCCTTCGATGTCTCAGCAGCTTCAAACCTAATATTCTCAAGCAGGACAATAGAGCCCGGAGCTAGGTGCGCAACTGC
>JBEGNC010000095.1:0-12123 GCA_041182705.1 Actinomycetota bacterium
CTTCTTACCGGCTTCGAGCCCTTCCATAAGGCCTCCTTGAATTCATCAAAGGAAGTAGTCGAACGAATAACTCACCCAGCTGTTGTGGCGAAGGCGATTCTCCCAGTGTTATTTGGCAAATCAGCCAGAGAGCTCTGTCAGCTGATTGATCTGCATAATCCGGATGTCGTAATGTCCCTTGGACAGGCGGAGGGTCGGCGCGAGATCTCATTTGAGCGAGTCGCATTAAACCTCGATGATGCGCGGATTGCTGACAACGATGGAAACATTACAGTGGATAAGGCAATTGTTAACGACGGGCCGAATGCTTATTTTGCGACGCTACCGGCCAAGGAGTTGGTGGCTGCCGTACGCAAGGGCGGGGTAGCGGCTAATTTGTCGCTTAGCGCCGGCTCCTTTGTATGTAATCACACCTTCTACTCTGCACTACACCACCTTCGGAATCGCAAGATCTCGGCTGGATTCATCCATCTACCACTTATGGCGGAGCAGGCCGGTGAATTTCCAGGTATGCCGACCATGGAGTTATCTGAGATGACGAAAGGGATTAACTTAACATTGGATTACTTAGCTAGTTGATTTGAGAGTTGGCACGATCTAGATCTGCCTGGAAATCAACTTCTACGGCAAAAAGATCTGAGATATCGACCGGCTCTAACTCGATGCCAGATTTCTCGATTGCAATTTCCAGGCCTCGCTCGAAGTAGTCATTGTCAGCACATTCGATTAGGCCACTAATCGCGGCTACTTTGTGATGCTTAGAGATGAAATTAATTCCCACAGCTTCACCAAGGGCGTTCTGAACCTTCTTGGAGAGGGCATTGATATAGCCATTTGCACCAACGGTGTACTTGACCTCTTCTTCTCCTACCTGTGCAGTGTTGACACAGACAAAGGACTGCTCTTTATCGATTCGATCTTTGACGCGCTCGAGCACCCTCGGGTCGAAGACGACATCACCATTGAGCCAGAGGACACCACTTTCGTGGGAAGCGCGAAGTGCCTTGAGGAGACTTTTCGAAGTATTGGTTTGATCGTAATTCTCGTTATAGATGAATGTGGCATCGGGCTGCGCTTCTAGAATCATCTCAAGTTTGAAGCCCACGACGATTGAAACTCGAGCAGAATCGCCGAAGATCGCGCGAACGTTATCCAGCTGTTGTTGCAGTATCGAGCGGCCATCAACGAGTGGAGTAAGTGGTTTTGGCCAAGGTTTTCCAAGACGAGTGCCCATTCCGGCAGCCAGAATCACAACTTGATGGGCCATAGATTTATACTACTCTAAATGAATCGAGCCCTATCGTCCTTGATAGTTACTTCGCAGACTTCGCTATCAGACATCCTCGCTAGTTTTGAGGGCTCAGAAAACGACCTGATACTGATCGACGAACGAAGCGTCATCGCTGATCCACATATGGAATTGCTGACGGATTATCCGCGAAGTACATCAGCGGCTCTAGTAGCAATCGCTAAAAATGGAAATACCCTTTCGCGTCAGGGGCGAGTTGCAAGCGCTACTTCAGATTCCCATAAAGTTACGATTGGAAATAGAGATTTTGTCGGCGCAATGCTCCTGTCACAGAAGCAGCGAATCGAAATCATTAGCGCCATAACCAGCGCATTAACACATAGAGCAAAAGGTAACGCTCTTGATCTGCTTCTTGTAGCACTGGTACGGGCGATGATCCGAGTCGATGCCGTAGATATCTGGGGCGCTCCATATATCCGGAGCGCAGATGCTAAAGATCGCGATCGAGTCCGTTCCGAGATAGCTAATTTGAATATGGGTCGAGTCCGATTAAGTATGGCTAATCGCGCCAACGATGGCTTTTTCTCGGTCTGGGTACTGCGGAAATTCTCTAAGATTCTTACTTGGCTCGCCGTGAAGATTGGCGCCACTCCAAATCAAGTCACGCTTCTATCTTTTGCTATTGGCTTGTTCTCTGCATATAGCTTCTCGATAGGCGAGTTCTGGTGGATCTTCTTGGGTGCGATTTTGTTACAACTAAGCATCATCGTCGATTGTGTCGACGGCGAGCTAGCTAGATATACAAGGAAATTCTCAAAGCTAGGCGCATGGCTCGATGCAGTCACTGATCGAGTCAAGGAGTATCTGGTCTTCATGGGACTGGCGATTGGCGCCGGCAACGAAGGTAAGGATCTATGGATTCCCGCGATGGCAATGATGGCAATTCAAACCTTCCGTCATTTATCTGACTACAACTTCGCCCAGAGTGTGAAGATTCGTGCTGAGGATAAATTCAAGATTCCAGTGGATTTTATGGCTGAATTCGATGGGATTATTCCTTCAGAGCGCGAACCAAGAGGTCGGCTCCGATATTGGCTTGGCAAGATGATTCAATTCCCGATCGGTGAGCGGTGGTTAGTCATTAGTGCAAGCGCCGTAATCGGCGGTGCGGAATTTACCTTCTTCGCAATGCCGATTCTCGCGGCCATCTCGGCGATATTCGTCTTTCGCTCTCGAGTCCGCCGCACTCGCGAGATGGAAGGAATACCGCTACCAGGCAACTTGATTGTAAATCAACTTGATCTGCTTGGATTGAAACGCACATTGACACTCCGTGCATCTTGGATTGAACCGTCAATCCTTCGGGCTTTAGAAGCAGCGGCATTAATTGCAATCTTCGCATACCAAGGACTTCTTGGTGTCATATCTTTCTTTCTGCTCTTTAGCATCATCTTCCATCACTACGACAACCTCTATCGTTCACTGCAAGGTGAAGCTAAGCCACAATGGTTGAGTTGGGCCGGTCTGTATCTCGGTGGCCGAGTCCTGTTAATCGGTCTTTTTGCGATAGCCGGGTGGTCATTGACTCCGCTGGCCTGGTATTTCGGAACACTCTTCTTGGGAGTATCTTCGATTCAATGGGTTGTTTCGCACGGAAAGAATAGAGTGGCGAAGTGAGCTCCCGTCCAGAGAATCCGACGATTGCCGAACTGCGCCTAATCTGCCAGCCAATTTCTGTCACTGGTCGATCCAATGCAGAGCATTGGGTTGCGGACTTATACCTCCGAAAAATTTCGCCTTATCTGACGCGAGTGCTACTGAAGACTCCAATAACTGCCAACGGTGTCACATATTTGATGATCTTGACTGGGGTATCAATCAGCGGCGCCCTCTTGATTCCAGGAGCCACCGGGTTGCTATTTGCGCTACTCCTATCGCAACTTCAGATGCTCTGGGATTGCTGCGATGGGGAGATAGCCAGATGGCGCGAAACTCAATCTCCTAAAGGGGTATTTCTCGATCGCGTTGGCCATTACCTCACGGAGAGCCTGATTCCAGTCGCCCTTGCTTGGCGGATCGGCGAGGGTGATTATGAACTACTCTTCATTGGCGCCCTGATTTCAATCTGTATTTTGTTAAACAAAGGCTTTAACGATGCGGTCCATGTATCAAGAGCGCTTTCTGGATTACCAAAGATTGCAGATAGCGCAGGGGTGGGCACACCTAAGTCGCTTCTCCTCCGGACGCTGCGTGCACCATTTCGGATCATTGCTGTACAGCGCCTTTTTCACTCCGTAGAGATGACTATCTTGATAACTCTCTTCTCAGCCAATGAGATCTTGCTCCGAGTCGGTCTACCCATTGCGCTCTTTGTGACTATCGGCCACCTATTCGCCATTCTCTCATCTAGGAAACTTGATGGGGAGGTGCAGCGATGATTGCTCTTATCAAAGAGTTGATTCTCGGTTTCAAGACACTATTCCCCGGCGGACGATTCCGTTATGTATTAGTCGTGCTTGCAATGATTGGGGCGGTAGTTTCGATTTCTGAACTTTTAGTCCTCAAACTCTTCGTAGATATTGTGGTGCGAGAGGACCAGATCCCGCAAAAAGAATTTATATTCCTTGCGGTCGGGTTACTTCTCTTCTTCATCCTGACCCGAGTCAGCCAGTATGCCCAACGGACATATCGAGTAAAGGCATTTGCTCGATCCTTCAAAGCTCTGAAGAAGATGAAGAATCGCGGCGCTCGCAATCCTGAATGGGCTATGGCATTCGAATTATCATCACTTCTAACCAACGCGACCCAACTTCTCGCAATCTTGCTCTTCTTTACAATAATCGAACCCACCTTCGCTCTTCTCAATCTTGCAGTGCTAGTCATTGTTCTCACCTTCATCGGCCGGATCTTTGCTAACCATCTGGAGCTACAGCAACGCCTTTTGACCGAACGAGGTGGCAAAAAGGCTCGACCCCAGCGACGCTATGCCGAGCGGATAAAGGCAGCCGAAAGTGGCGGTCTAGTCTCCGCGGCGGGAATGATCATTCTCCTCGGCTCACTTCTCTATCTGAGCTATATCCAAGAAATTTCCATCGCAGATACTCTGATCATTTTCTTCGGTGTTCGATTACAGGGCGCCTCACTCACCAATAGCTCACGCTCGCTGATGCGTTATGCGAAAGCGAAAGCAGGAATTAATGAGCCCGAAGAAGATGAGTAGCCGACCGATTATCTCGATTGCTTACTCAACTCTTGCCGATCGAGTAGCCAATATAAGGTTCCCAGCCCCTAATCCCGATCAAGAGATTCTCGTCTTAGTGCAAAATGAGGATGACAACTCTTATGTCTTGGGGTCAACCACTGCTAAGTTGATTGAGTTAAAGAGTCGAGGCGTTGCTAAGAGCAGGAATGCAGCAATTGACCGTGCAAGTGGGAAATATCTGATGTTTGCAGATGACGACATCACTCTCAACGAATCGGGGATAGAGTCGGCAATCAGATACCTAGAAGAGAGTCCAGATTGTGACATTATCTTGGCTCAGGCTATGGATGAATTCGGCGTCTTAAGGAAGAAATACTTTCCAGCAATCACAACACTTCGACTAACGAATTCTGCCCGAGCAGCTACCTACGAGATGATCATTAGGTTGGATGCAGTTCGCAAATCTGGCCTTCGGTTTGATGAGAATTTTGGAGCTGGCGCTAAGTTCTATCTGGGAGACGAATACATTTTTATCGCCGATGCACTACGCGCTGGCCTAAAAGGGATTCACTTCCCAACTGTCATTGCGGTACATCCGAAGGAAAGTTCCGGTTCTCGGTGGGGCACGGAGGTGGACCTTTCTGCCCGTTCCCAAGTATTTGCTCGGGTATTTGGCTGGCGTGCCCCGATCTATCGTTTAGCCTTCATTCTTCGTGGGAATAACCCATTCCCGGGCCTACGGAAAGCGATCAGATTCGTGGTTAATCGATGAAAGTCTTTGCCCACCGCGGCTTCAGCGCTGAGTATCCAGAAGCTTCCCGGATCGCCTACGAAAAAGCAGTTACAGCAGGTGCTGATGGATTCGAATGTGATGTTCGGTTAACAAGAGACGATATTCCTATTTGTTTCCATGATCGTGACTTGAAGCGAATGGCTAATCACCGAGGCTGGATCGCCCGGATGCGCTTGTCTGAAATTAGAGAGAAACTCGATGTGGTGGCTCTCGATGAATTGATTGAATTGGCGGTGAAGAATAATAAGCATCTCCTGATCGAGACCAAGCATCCAGTTGCGAAGCGACATAAAATCGAAGCAGCCGTAATCGAACGAATCAAGGCTGCTAAAAGTCCCAATCGAATGACAGCAATGTCATTCTCGCTACTTGCGGTTCGGAGATTCTTGAAGAGCCATGATGATGTTGCTTACATTTTCAAACGAACCTGGCGAACCATTTACATCCCAACAAAATCGGTTGCGGTCGATATCGAACTTTTCCGGAGATCCAAAGTCGTGCGACGGCGGCTTTCAAATAAGGAAGTCTTCCTCTGGACGGTAAATGATCTTTCTGATGTAGCGAAATTGAAAGAGTGGAAGATTGCTGGCGTAATTTCAGACAGGCCAAATCTGAAATTCAACTAGTTCCGATCAGCAGTCAGACGCTGAGAAAGATAGATCGGGACTATCGAAATTAAAATCAAGGCGGCAGCCACTACGTTGACAATCGGGGCCTGATTTGGCCGGAAGAGATTTTGGAAGATCCAAATTGGCAGCGTGGTCTGGCCAGCTCCGGCGGTGAAGGTCGTAACGATAATCTCATCGAAGGAGAGGCCAAAAGCCAGTAATCCACCGGCAACTAGGGCGCTTCGAATCATCGGGAAGGTGATTAAACGGAAGGTTGTGAATCGATTCGCCCCCAGATCCATACTTGCCTCCTCGAAGCTCTTACCCAATCGCCGATACCGAGCAGCCACGTTGTTGAAAACAACGACAATACAGAACGTCGCATGTCCTATGACAATCGTGAAGAAAGTGAGTTTTCCGAAGAAGTTGGTGAATACATTGTTCAATGCGATACCGGTCACGATACCGGGAAGCGCAATCGGCAAGACGAAGAGTAGCGAGATTGAGTCGCGACCGAAGAAGTCATATCGCGCAATCGCAGCGGCAGCCAATGAACCAAGAATCAAGGCGATGGCCGTGGCAATCAATGCAGTGATGGCAGAGCGCATAACAGCATCACGGATTCCTTCATTGACTGCTGCCTTGGACCACCATTCGGTTGTGAAGCCAGTTGGTGGCCAGGCGAAAGATTTATTCTGATTGAACGAATTGATTACAACAAGCACTAGCGGGAGATAAATGAAGGTGAAGCCGAAGATCATCATTCCCCACAGAGCAGCGCGCGAAGTTCTCGAGAGTTTCATAGGTTGTCGAGCGCCCCAGTCTTACGGATGCTGCCGAGATAGATCATCATGATAATCACGGGAATCAGAGCTACAGCCGCTGCAAATGGAAGATTTAGAGAGAAGTTCTGATAGACGACATTACCGAGCATCTGGAAAGTTCCACCAAGAATTTGAACGGTGATGTAATCACCCATACTCAATGAGAAAGTGAATATTGATCCGGCGATTATCGCGGGCCAGGTGATTGGCAGAATTACGCGGAAGAAGGTCCGTCCGGGCTTTGCTCCGAGATCGGCAGAAGCATCAAGCACCGACCCAGGCAATTTCTCCATACCTGCATAGATTGGAAGGACCATATAGGGCAGCCAGAGATAGGTAAGTCCGATGATTACGGCGAACATCCCGAAGCCAGGGCTAGATCCGCCGATTGGGGAGATAAGCCATTGGATGAACCCGCTCTCCGGGTAGAACATGGTTCGCCAGGCATAAACCTTTACCAAGTAAGAAGCCCAGAGCGGCGTGAGGACGAGCGCAATCAAGACCGGACGCGACTTTGGTCGAGCGATTCGCGCCATGAAGAATGCCATTGGGATAGCAATCATTGCGCAAATCAGAGTCACGGAGATTGCGACGAAGAGCGTTCGGACTGTGACATTGAAATATGCGCGGTCAGTGAATACGTCGATGAAGTTTTGTAGCGTGAATTCTCGGATGACTTTGCTCGTGAATGTATCGATTTTCCAAATCGAAGTAATGAATAGTGCAAAGAGCGAGCCGATATAGATGAAGACAAACCAGGAAAGGGGTAACGAAAGTAACGCAGCAATCCGCGCCTTAACGTTGCGATGTAAGAGATTCTGGATTTGTGTCATATGGGTTGTGTGAGTGGGCGCCTTGCGACGCCCACTCAGGTTTGATAACCCTTCCGTTACTGGTTACGGAAGCTAGACCATGCCTTTACCCACTCGGCATAAGGAATGCACTTGACGTCGGTACGACCGTCGAGGCAGGCCTCAGTCGGGGTCTTCCAGTAATAGACATTTGACCAGTAATCAGTTTCTTCTGCATGGAATAGCGCGCAGTGATCTGGATTAGAGGTCAAAGCACAAGCCTTGGAATTGGCTGGTGCCTCACCGAACCATTCAGCTGCTTGCGCATTGACTGCTGGTTCGATGATGTGGTTAAGCCACTTGTATGCGCAATCGATCGCTTCAGTCTTGGATGAGATCATCCAAGTATCTGACCAACCAGTTGCACCCTCGACCGGTTTAACAGCGCCAACTACTGCCTTTTCGGCATTAAGGACGTTGGCGATAACCTGCCAGGAAGTACCAGCGGTGATGCTGCCGCTTTGGACGGCGCCGATGTACTTGGTGTAATCAGCCCAGTACTCGGCAACTAGTGGCTTCTGTTGTTCTAGCAACGCCATAGCAGCATCGAACTGTGTCTGATCGAGAGCATATGGATCGGTGATTCCCAGTTCTGGCTTGGTAGCCATCAAGTACACAGCAGCATCCGCGATATAGATAGCGGAGTCATATGCGGTGATCTTGCCCTTTGCAGGTGAATCTGGCTCCCAGACAATCGACCAAGAGGTCGGCGCTGGATTTACCTTTCCAATTGTGTACTGAAGGACGTTTGCTCCTCGACCATGAGGTACGCCGTAGTTCTTCCCATCAACGGTGTTCCATGGACGATCCTTCAAGTTTTCGAAGATATCTACATAGTTTGGAATCAGATCGAGATTCACTGGCTGTAGATCGCCACCGTAAATCAAACGAAGTGAAGCGTCTCCGGATGCGGAGATGACGTCATAGCCGCCACCCTGCATCAACTGAACTGCTTCATCTGATGTTCCATATGTCTTAACATTGACGGTGCAGCCGGTTGCCTCTTCGAAAGGCGTTACCCAGTCGACATTTGGATCGGTTGATCCATCTTCTGCGTAACCTGGCCAGGCAAGAACGTTGATCGTTCCTGGGGTGTCCTGTACCGGTCCGGCGTAGGCGCCGCTTCCCTCTTCATCGCTAGAGCTCGAGCATCCAGCGAGAATCAGGGTGCTTGCAGCTGCGAGAACTGCAAGTTTGCGTAGTTTTGTAACTCGCACTTTGCCTCCTCCTCGTCGCATTGCTGCGACTAAATGGTGGAATTTCCACCATTTCTCCCAACCAATCGGCTGGGAAACCTAAAGTCCTATTGGACTTGATATTCACTCTCTTTTGCCCAGGAGAGCGAGACGGTTTTACCGCGCATCCCTTCGACATCCAGCGAACTCTCGGCAATGTTCTGGCGGAGTACGACTAATTGGACCCCAGCATCAAGATCTACCAAGAAGCGAGTCGCTGGGCCGAGGTACTCAACCTCGCGCACCTTGCCTGGTGCGCCCTTTCCACTCTTACTATCGATAGTTATCTTCTCCGGGCGAACCGTGAATGTCCCGGTCCTTCCCAGTAACTTCTCAGCCGCCGGACCGGTTATCAGATTCGAGACACCTACGAATCCGGCGACAAATTCATTGGTGGGTCGCTCATAGATATTGGAAGGTTTATCCAGCTGTTGTATTCGACCCTTGTCGAATACTGCGATGCGATCACTCATCGTGAGCGCCTCTTCCTGGTCGTGAGTTACGAAGATGAATGTGATTCCGACTTCACGCTGCAACTCCTTCAATTCGATCTGCATCTGTTGGCGGAGTTTCAGGTCGAGAGCGCCGAGCGGCTCATCAAGTAGTAATACCGAGGGTCTATTTACAAGTGCCCGAGCCAACGCAACCCGTTGCCGCTGTCCGCCCGAAAGTTGGCTAGGTTTCCGATTTTCATAACCGCTGAGTCTTACCTGAGCGAGCGCCGCCATTGCTTTCTCGCGTCGCTCCACTTTTGGAACTTTTTTAATTCTCAATCCATATTCGATATTTGTGATTACATCCATATGTGGAAAGAGCGCATAATCCTGGAAGACGGTATTTACGTCGCGTTCGTATGGCGGCAGATGGGTGATCTCTTGGCCATTCAATTTGATGGTCCCAGAATCTGGATCTTCAAAGCCAGCGATCATTCTCAGCACTGTGGTCTTGCCCGACCCAGATGGGCCAAGCAGGGTGATGAATTCGCCAGAATTGATATCAAGGTCTACGCCATCGACGGCCTGCACGGTTCCAAAGGACTTCGTGAGATTTCTAATCTCAATGAGCGCCACCCGAAAAACATACTCGGTTATTAGCGGTTTAAAAGGGGTTTAGGATAAGAAAATGGATGAACGCCTTACGCTCTCGGTAGATTGCGGTGGACTCTTCTTGAAGAGTTGCGTCCTGGACGACTCGGGGACCATGCACCGTAAGCCCAATCGCATCGAGACCCCATACCCCCTATCTCCGGAAAGATTCGTGGATACGATTGGTGAAATTGCCGGGGCGTTACCAAAGTGTTATCGAGCAACGGTCGGTATGCCAGGGATGATTCGCAATGGTGTCGTTGTTGCTACCCCACATTACGTGACTACAAAAGGTCCACGGACGAAGATCGATCCAGAGTTATTGGATCAATGGGCTGGGTTCGATGCGGAGAGCGCGATCAGTGATCGATTACAAATTCCAACTTTGGTATTGAATGATGCTGAAGTGCATGGAGCTGGAATCATCACCGGTACCGGTTATGAAGTGGTTATTACCTTAGGAACTGGACTTGGCTTTGCAATCTTTTATGGCGGAAAACTTGCGCCACATTTTGAACTCTCACACGCGACGGTGCGCCGTGCCACTACTTATGATATTTGGATTGGCGAACAGGAGCGTCGCCGATTGGGAAATATCTTCTGGTCCCGGAGAATCTGGCAACTTGTCGAAGAATTACGCCCGGTATTCAAATGGGATCGGTTATATATCGGTGGCGGAAATGCACGATTGATTAGGCCGATAGATCTAGAGCGAATCGGCGATGATGTGGTGATCGTGCCGAATACGGCGGGTGTAGCAGGCGGCGTTCGAGCTTGGAGCTTAGAGCACTACTACCGCGCTTAGGCGCGAAGAGCTACGGCAAACTCGCGGAAGTCATTGACGATGATGTCTACTTCACGTTGGCCATGAGCCAATGAAATTAACCACTGCTCATCGAGTCCTGGCGGAGTCATCACATTGCGGTTCAACGACCAGAAGAACGAGAGTTCCGCTAGATCAAAATCAGTAGCGCGATAATCGCGGTAATTCCGAACCGGATTTCCAGACCAGGTAATACAACCCTTAACACCGAAACCAACAGTATGCGCTGGCAACTCAAACTCATTGATGATCTCAGCAATCCTTGTAAGCGCTTGGCGATTGAGATCCTCACAGCGCTGGAGCGCTTCTGGAGTGCAGATGCGATCTACGGCGCGGATACCAGCCATCGCGAGGAAGTGTCCATTGAAAGTTCCTAGGTGAGAGTGGGTTCCATTTACTACGGTCTCCATATATTCGCGCTTGCCACCGAAGGCAGCCACTGGAATACCGCCACCAATCGACTTCGCCAACGAGATTAAATCCGGCTTTACGCCAAGTCGCTGGGCTGCACCTTGTGGTCCAGCTGTAAGGCCAGTCTTAACTTCATCAAATACAAGAAGTACGCCATATTCATCGCAGAGTGCGCGGACTCGCTCTAGATAGCCGAGATCTGGAAGGACAATTCCGATGTTCTCAAGAACTGGCTCCATCATTACGCAAGCGATTTCGTTTGCATGTGCTTTCAGAACTCGCTCGATTGCATCTGCATCGTTATATGGGACTACAAATACATCGCCAGGAACGGTTGCTGGTAGTGGAACGGCATTTGGATTATCAGGTGGCCCAGCCTTTGCAAGGTCTGGTTTTGCAGAGACCATCAACGGGTCATAAGAGCCGTGATAGCCACCTTCAATCTTTACGATTCCAAGTTTTCCAGTCGCCGCCCTCGCCGTCCGGATTGCGTACATCGTTGCTTCAGTTCCGGAGTTAGCAAATCGGACCATATCCAGGCCGAATCGGCGGCAGATGATTTCTGCGCCATCGCGGGTTATCGGCGATGGTGTTGCGAAGAGAGTTCCCACATCCAGGGTCTCTCGGACTTCTTGGAGAACCTCGTCGTTCAAATGGCCCACTAGAAGAGCACCAAAGCCCATCGAAAGGTCGAGCATGTCGCGCCCATCGACATCCTTCATCCAAGCACCTTTAGCTGAGACGATCGAGATGGGGTATGGATCCCAATGCTGAAAACTAGAGGCGACGCCAAGCGGCGTTACCTTCCCCGCGCGAAGATTTTCAGCGCCAGAGGCCGGAGCTTGTTTGGTGAATTTTGCCTGCTCGCTTTCGAGCAATTCTTTGATGCGCGCGGGCGAAACCGGCGTAAAAGCATTTGGGACCTGTCGGAAGGTCTGCGGATGATGCGTTTGATTAAACATGGGAGTTGGGACTTCCCAAATACGGTTCATAAGAACCGATTTGTTGGTACCACGCTCCTAGCATTCGTTGTGTTGCTTAA
>JBEGNC010000096.1:0-4215 GCA_041182705.1 Actinomycetota bacterium
GTTCAGAAACGCTGGGTCATCAAGGGCGCGTTTGAAATTATCAAGCCCAACTATGTCCGGATCTACCGCAGTCGCCCCGGTAAGACTGTAATTAGTTATGCCTAAGTAAATAGTCCAAAAAGCCGGTAATACTAGAAATAGAAGTATGAGAATTGTGGATGGCGTTAGAAATGCGCCTGCCACCCTTCCGCTAACAACGGCGTTCCCGGACCTGTCGATCCGGGAACCCGTCTTCATTGAGGTTGCCAAGGTTTATGCCCTGGCCCTCAATGAGCAATCAATTGAAAGAAGGTAGATCAATTAATTGCTCGTCACCTTGTCAGCACCAACGAGTGCCTTCAATGCGGTTTCATAATCAGCTGCGGCAACTGCAACTGTCTTTCCTGCAACGATGTCGGCGGTAGCCTTCTGGAGCAAGGTTGAGACTGCGTTGTAATCAGCGCTTGGTGGTCGGAAGAACGTCACCGGAATTGCATTATCGAAGACGAACTTCAGGCATGGATCGCTCTGTAGGGTGACAGCATTTACGTCTGCACGCTGAGTGATACGAACCGTGTTACCAATTGACATGAAGGCAAGGATCGCTGGTTCACTATTCATGAACTTGAGCAACTCCCAAGTTGTCGCCTTATCTTTGGTATTTGGATTTACTACATATCCGCCACCGCCAGAGTAAGAGACGAAATTCTGCTTTTTGACACCAGAACCTGGAGTTTGTGATGGAATCTTCGCGAAACCAACATTGGTATCGCGATCTGCCATCTTGTAGTTACCAGTGGCTGGATTAATTGGGCCGCGCCATAGGTAGTCGCCCTCGATCATCATCGCAAGCTTTCCAGTTGCGAATGCCTCGAATGACTTATTTCGGCCAGCTTCGCCAGCCAGCTGCTGCCACTCAGAATTACCAACTTTTTGCTTGTTGTAGACATTGTCATAGAAAGTAAGCATGTCGCGAACAGCCTTGGTATTTCCTTGCCACTTCTTTGCCTTTGTGTCATAAATGAGCGAGCCCGCTCCAGCAAGGAAATTCAAGAAGCCCTGCATCGCTGTTGCTTCGCCCATTCCAGTTCCCGCATTTAGCTGGAACGGAACGACATCTGCAGGAAGCTTGGTCTTCAAAGTGTTAGCTGCAGTCAAGATCTCAGCCCAGGACTTTGGCTGCCAATTTGCTGGCAGACCCGCATCAGCGAAGAGCTTCTTGTTGTAATAAATGATTCGACCATCGGTTCCGGAGGGAACGCCATATAACTTGTCGTCATATGACATTACGCCCTGAATGGACGCGGGTACCTGTGACCAGCCATCCCAGGCCTCGACATTCTTCTTGCCAAGGATTGTATTCAATGGCTTGATGTAGTTTGCCTCTGCAAATTCAGCGATCCAGAAACCATCAAGATTGATGATGTCGGCTCCACCTTTTGCAGATAGATCCAAAGCTAGTTGTGATTTGAAGGCATTGTCATCAATACCTTTTGGAGTGAAGGTGACCTGAACCTGCAGTCCCTTCATAGCATTCTGAAGTTTGAAGTTCGGAATCACATAGTTGTTGATCCAGGATGCAGTTTGTGCGTTCTTGCCGCCAGCAATCGCATTTGCTGCGATAGATACGGTGCGCACTTTGGTGTCTGTCCAAACACGCTTTGTTCCAGCTTGCTTGCAGACCACAGAGACTTTTCCAACTTTGGCTTTCTGATCCAACTTGGTGCAAGCGCCACCTACGGCTGCTGCACTTGCTGGAGCTACGGAGGTCAAACCCGCGACCAAGGTAAGCGCTAGCGCAACCGCTAACTTTCCTCGGTTCTGGTGGGCTCTCCTCACTACCGTTCTTTCCATTGATCCTCTCTCTACTCGCTAGGTACTGACCTGAACTGCCCCCAGGGCCCTAGATGCCTGGGTATGTAAACGATTTCAGGTCTGTTGGCCGAATACTCGCCTCCGATGAGCCCTCATGTCAATGATGTGGCGGAGTTAAAAATGAGAATGTTTGGTAACGATTCGGATACGGAACGGTGTTCGAAGATTTGCCCAGATTGACCAGTATCTGAATCGAAGTTGATCGTTTCGCCCTAGCCGATGGGAATCGAGCGGAGATAGGCTAGTGATTCCGAGACTAGGGCAACCGGCCCTTGGCCCTCGCTCGGTATCTCGCCGGTAATGGCCAAATCCTGCTCGATTACATACCAACCTTGATATCCGCGACCCTCTAAATATGTAACAAGTTCTGCAATCGGTACATCTCCCTTACCAAGTGGGGTGAAGAGGCCGGATTGGACGCCCTCCATGATGCTCTTGCTTCTATTCAGGACGCTCGGAGCCTTGGAAAGGTCTACATCTTTAAGATGGACATGGCCTACGCGATCGAATGCTTTCTTCGCAAACTCAACAACATCAACTCCGCCAATCGCAAGGTGGCCCGTATCTAGACACCAATCCACATCGCAGCCATCCAAAACCCGCTCGACATCACTCTCAGTCTCAACAACTGTCATGAGATGTGGGTGCAGGACATTGGCCAAGCCGAAATCTTCAGCGATTTTATCTATCTCGCCGAACATCTTGAACATGTGGCGGTAGTCGTCATTTGAAAGATTTTGGGGAGTATCCCAATCCCAGGTATAGACCGGAGATGTCACTAAATGTGTGGCGCCAGTCTTTTGAAAAAGCGCCGCTACCTTCATCACATAGTCAATAGTTGCCTGGCGCTGGGCCGGATCGTGCACGACAACCGGGGTGAATCCGCCAAGTAACTTCAGGTCATGTGCATCAAGCTTCTCCACCAATTCACCAGGATCATCGGGTAGGAATCCAGGTGCACCCAGTTCGGTTCCAGGCAATCCCAGGCTCTGCATCTCCTTGAGAACCCGATCGGTTGGAAGCATCTTCCCCCACCCCGGAACCTCGCAAATCCCCCATGAAATTGGGGCGGATGCGACTCTTGATATGAATGGCGTGCTCATAGCCGAGATTCTTTCCAAATTTCGAAGAGTTCCCGAGCTACTCCTTTGGTAGCACAAAGAACTCCACCATTTTTCGGGAATAAGTCTTCAATACCATCTTCATTTAAAACTACACCGCCTGATTCACTTACAATCAATACTGCAGCTAGATGATCGATTGGGCTGAATTCTGAGATAACTGCACCAATATTGTGATTTGCGGCAACTCCGAGCAGAGTAAGGGTTCCGGAACCCATTATGCGCATCGTGCAGTATCGCTCCGCTAATTCATCAAGGAATCGATCCATACCTGGCCAGGGTTGATACGCCATCAACTCTGTAGAGACGATTCTGCTCGAGAGGGTTGTTCCTGTCTCATTGGCTAGCGAGATTGGTTTGCCATTGCATTTGGCTCCCTTACCAGAAACAGCTGTGTAAACCCGATCAATCCAGGGATGGGTAACGACACCAACGAGTGGTTTTGATTCATAAGCCATTGCGAGCGAGAAAGAGCTCCACGGAACCCGATTAGCAAAATTAGTAGTGCCATCAATTGGATCTAGATACCAATTCGGCACTCCATTGATCGCCTTACCACCGAACTCTTCGCCGACCAAGTTGTGGCCTTTTAGATTAGCTTTGATTACTTCACGAACATGGGTTTCGATCAACAGATCAATCGCAGTAACGATATCTCCGGCATTAGTCTTGAATGACATCTTCCCGGGATCAAACCAGGTCGTAACTTGAGCCGCCCACTTACCTAAACCAGTAGCAACTTCCTCTGCCAGAGCCAGATCAATCTCATCTTGCCTTACTTGCTTAGGCGGCTGATTATCAAAACTCGGTTTCTCTCTGATCACATCTTGAAGCATCGGAAGAAAATCAGAGGTAATGGAATCAACTCCGACTGCGCAGGCCCATCGCATCGTTGGCGCATCCTGGACTGTCCAGACTGAGACCTTGCATCCGAGGTCATGAGCGGCCTGCACCATCTTGGAATCGACAAAGGAATATTGGAAGTTTAGGAATTCCGGCTTGATTCCAGCGATATCTGCCGAGGTCGGCAGCTCTAGCGAGTCCCAAGCGAGCCAGATTCGCGCCTCGGAGGCCGCTTTCTTGATAGCGACCATCGCATCATCGTTGCCACACCAAGTAACCTGAGTGATCGGGAGTTCACTTCCTTGGACTTCACGAAGCGCATGCAGCGCTGGGTCAGCAGGCTCCATATCAATCATCAAAAGGCTCTTCTTGCCGACAAATAGCGCAATGACTTCTT
>JBEGNC010000097.1:0-3651 GCA_041182705.1 Actinomycetota bacterium
AAGTGATAGATCCTTCAAAGTGCCAGCGCCCAAAATTCCAGCGCCAACGAAGAGAATCGCCGCAACTGGCAAGAGCGCAATCAGAGAAGTATTCAGTGAACGAACGATGGTCTGATTGACAGCCAGGTTCGTGGCTTGGGCGTAGGTATAGCGCCCGGTAGCTGTAATCGCACGAGTGTTCTCGCGAACCTTGTCGAAGACCACCACCGTGTCGTAGAGGGAATAGCCCAATATGGTGAGGAATCCGATCACCGTCGATGGCGAAACCTCGAAGCCGACCAGGGCGTAGATACCAACCGTGATGAAAACATCGTGCACCAGCGCCACAATCGCAGCAATCGCCATCTTCGGCTCGAAGGTTAGCGCGAGGTAAATCATTATGATCACTAAGAAGGCGATCAGACCTTGAAGCGCCTTCCGACTAATCTCCTCGCCCCAAGATGGGCCGACGTTCTGAGTATCGATTGATTCGATTGATACTCCGAATTTATCGGCTAACGCATCTTGTATTGCATTCGCCTCAACTTGTTCGACTACGCCGGTTTGTACCCGGATCTTGTCGTCGCCAATCGTCTGCACTCGAACCTCGCCAAGGTACCCCGCATCAGCTACCGTCGCACGAGCTTCATCAATGGTCCCCGTTGCAGTGGTCACGGTGAAGGATGAACCACCTTTGAATTCAATGGATAGCGCGATTCCCTTTACACCAAGTGCAAGTCCAGAGGCCAAGAGAAAGAGCGCGGATAGCGCGTACCATTTTCGTCGTGCACCGATAATGTCTAGCGAAGTCTCGCCTCGGTATAGCCGACCACCTAGTCCAGAGAATTTCATGATTGAACCTCCTTACTGACTGTGACCGACTCTTTGACCATGCCAACGCTTCGTGGCGATACGCCTGACCAAGCAGATCCGCTCTGGAAGTATTTGAGCTTCGCAAAGAGCGAGACCAATGGCTTGGTGAAGAAGAAGATGATGATCAAGTCGATGATTGTGGTCAGTCCTAATGTGAATGCAAAGCCGCGCACGCTACCGACTGAGACGATATAGAGAACTACCGCGGAGATACCAGACACTAGATCTGCTACGACAATTGTCCTACGGGCTCGCGTCCAACCCGTCTCTACTGCTACCCGCAATGGTTTTCCATCACGTAATTCATCTTTGATACGTTCGAAGTAGACGATAAATGAATCGGCTGTGACGCCGATTGCAACGATGGTTCCGGCGATACCGGCAAGGGTCAATGTGAAGCCGACGCCCTTCGTGAGCAGGAAGAAGGATAGGAAGACGTGAATCGCCGCGAGGGCTAGCGAGCCCACAACCACGATTCCGAGCGCTCGGTAATAGAGAAGTGAATAAAGGACCACTAGAGCTAATCCAAGGCCACCCGCTATCAGGCCGGCACGCAATTGCTCGCTACCTAGTGTTGGTGACACCTGCTGGACTTCTCCCCGATCAAAAGCGAGGGGCAGCGCACCATATTTCAGGACATTGGCAAGATCTTGAGCTTCAACTTGCGAAAAGGATCCAGTGATTTGCGCTTGACCGCCGAGGATTGCCTCGTTGATCCGTGGCGCCGATACGACTACTCCATCTAGGACGATTGCAACTTGATTCTGTGGTGCAGGCAAACTAACTACGCTCTGCGTCAGTTCGCCGAATTTCTTCGTGCCTTCTCCAGTGAAATCCAATGTGACGAACCAGCCGCTTGCCGCCTGTGGATCAATTGCTGCACTTGCACTTCGAACATCCCGGCCAACAACTTGTGCCGGAGCCAAGACGTATCTTGCGATACCGTCACGATCGCAAGTTACGAGGACTGAATTCGCATCGTCACCGCCAGCTCCTTGAGTGGAAGTTGGGTTCGAACAATCGAGCGTGGTGAACTTATTTACATCTTGAGCTGAGAGATTCAATCCGGATAGTAAGTTCGCGTCATCGGCTGTTGGAACGCTGTTGGCTTCCAGAATCACTTGTCTGAATCGGAGTTCAGCAGTCTGCCCGACTAAGTCGACTATTCGGCGTCCGGTCTCACCAGGTACAGCAATAACAATCTGTCGATTCGTTCCAGTTCCCTCTGCGGTTACTTCGCTCTCGGCAACGCCAAGAGAGTCGACACGTTGACGGATGATCGCAACTGCTTGATCGATCGCTTCGACAGTTACCTCGCCACTATCCCCATCCTGGATGCGAGGTTGCAGCGTGACGCTGGTTCCACCTCTTAGATCCAGTCCAAGATTTACCGAAGTTGCACCGAACCCAAGAGCCGCTCCTCCTGCAATCGCAGTTAGAAGTAGGGTGATGAATAGAGTGCGCGCGGGCTTCGCCTTCTTGGCGTCACCGGAATTCCGTTGCGAGGTTCCATAAGACATGAGGCGAGAGTTTACGGATTGCTGGGCGGGCTGTCGAAAAGACCGGGCAGTTGAGGCGGCGGCGTCTTACCTAAATGACGCCAAGCAGCGGATGTGGCAGCTCTTCCTCGAGGAGATCTGATGATGAATCCGGATCTCACTAGAAATGGCTCGGCCATTGATTCCACTGTTTCCCGCTCCTCACCGACCGCCATCGCTAAAGTATTGAGTCCGACTGGCCCGCCACCGAATTGCTCAATAAGTGCGCGCAAGATCGCGATATCCAACCTATCTAGACCCCGCTCATCGACCTCGTAGATCCCAAGCGCCTTTGAAGTGACATCTAGATTCACGCGCCCATCGCCATGAACCTGGGCATAGTCTCTAACTCTGCGAAGTAATCGGTTGGCGATACGCGGCGTCCCTCTAGACCTCTTTCCTAATTCGATAGCAGCATCGTCATCGATATCAACTTGCAAAAGCCCTGCGCTTCTAATAACTATCCGTTCGATATCTGATTCGTCATAGAAATCTAGATGGGCGGTGAAACCAAAGCGATCGCGGAGAGGGCCGGGAAGCAATCCGGCTCGAGTGGTGGCACCAACCAATGTGAAATGCGGCAAGGTCAAAGGAATCGCAGTTGCGCCCGGACCCTTTCCAACGATCACATCAACTCGGAAATCCTCCATCGCCATGTACAGCATCTCCTCAGCCGGTCGCGCCATTCGATGGATTTCATCCAAGAAGAGCACTTCACCTTCGACTAGCGACGAGAGGATCGATGCTAGATCTCCGGCATGTGTAATGGCCGGTCCGCTCGTTATTCGAATTGGCGCACCCATCTCCGAGGCGACGATCATCGCGAGCGTCGTCTTACCCAAGCCAGGCGGGCCCGAAAGCAGAATGTGATCAGCCGGCGCGCCACGCTCGCGCGCCGCGCGCAAAAGTAGGTCGACTTGATCCTTAACTCGTTGTTGTCCAACAAACTCCCCGAGGCGACCGGGGCGAAGCGCCTGTTCGGCCGATAACTCTTCGGGCGTCAATTCCGTTCTTAGGAAATCAGCTTCGCTCATCGCCCACTCTTCGCCTTAGTCAGCGTTCGCTTTAAAAGCTCAGCCAAATCCTCTTCACTGGGATTCATATCATCAGTGATTGCCGCATCGATAGCGCTATCTGCCTCGCGCTGGGAATAACCAAGCCCAACAAGGGCTTGTGAAAGATTCTCGCGCCATTTACCACTTCGTGCTGAATTCTTCCTCGAACCGCCACCGTATTTATCTTTCAACTCGAGCACGATGCG
>JBEGNC010000098.1:0-6167 GCA_041182705.1 Actinomycetota bacterium
CAATTCCTCCACCACATTACCCAGACCGGATAATTCGAAGGATCCATACCAAGGGGAATTTGCCTCATATCCAAAAGCCAATTTGAAACCATAAATGACCCAGAGAACACTCACGATTCCAATCGTCACGAATGACATCATCATCATGTTCAGTACGCTCTTTGCTCGAACCATTCCACCATAGAAGAGCGCTAGACCTGGGGTCATCAGCAATACCAATGCTGAGCTAGCGAGTACCCAAGCGGTATCGCCAGCGCTGATAACAACTTCTGACATCTCTACTCCATTAACCGGCGCTATCGCGCCATCTCGATATCTCCCCATTGAGAATGGCAAATTTTCCGAGCAGAGCGTTACACCGGTATGCCTAGCGAGGTTTCGTTATTGTGAAGGTATAGCCCGTTGAGTTACGGCTGTGTTAACAACTCAGCGATGTAGGCGCTCGCATCGAATGGCCTTAGATCCCCGATCGCCTCGCCAGTTCCGACGAACTTGACCGGTATTTGCAGCTCCCGTTCGACGGCAAGTGCGATTCCGCCCCTCGTCGAGCCATCTAACTTGGTAACCACCAAACCCGTCACGGGAATCGCCTCGCTGAAGATGCGTGCTTGAGCGATGCCATTCTGTCCATTTGTCCCATCGAGGACAAAGAGCGCTTCGTCAACCGGAGTCACCTTCGCGACTACCCGATGCACTTTGGTTAATTCCGCCATCAGATTATCTTTCGTATGCAATCTACCAGCAGTATCAATAATTAAAATGTCAAAACCTTCGTTAACTGCTTGCTGCGCTGCATCAAAGGCTACTGCAGCAGGATCAGCGCCCGGCTTTCCAACAACCACCGGAGCTCCAATCCGCTCGCCCCATGTCTGCAGCTGTTCAACAGCGGCAGCGCGAAAGGTATCGGCAGCAGCCAGACATACTCGCTTACCCGAACCACTTAATAGCGCAGCCAGTTTCGCCGAGGAAGTAGTCTTCCCTGTTCCATTTACACCAACCATGAGAATGGTCGTCAATCTATCGCTGGCGATATTCAACTCGCGCGAGGCTTTGGTTAGCGAATCTTGCAGATGTCTTGAAACGGACACCAAAAGCTCTTCACTTTTCTCTCGCCTAACAAGCTCGACTATCTCATCAGCAAATTTAGCGCCCAAATCAGATTCGATTAGTACTTTCCGGAACTCATCGAGATCCTCTGGCGTTGCTCGATCTTTGGCAAATCTTGCGAAGAAGGCGCCGAATAGACCCATCGCTAAACGGACTCAGTCTCGACTTCACGCAATCTCTGGGAAATCACCTCAGAAACTCCATCACCTCGCATCGTGACTCCATAGAGGGAATCTGCGATCTCCATAGTTCGCTTTTGGTGAGTGATGATGATCAACTGTGATGCCGCTCTAAGCTCCTCTAAGACAGTGAGAAGTCGACCCAGATTCATATCATCGAGAGCTGCTTCAACCTCATCTAAGACATAAAACGGGCTCGGTCGGGATTTGAAGATTGCAACCAATAACGCAACCGCCGTCAGCGAGCGCTCGCCACCGGAGAGCAAGGAAAGTCGCTTGACTCGCTTCCCTGGGGGACGCGCTTCCACATCCACGCCTGAATTCAAAAGGTCACTTGGGTCGGTGAGAATCAGTCGGCCATCGCCACCTGGGAATAGTCGTGCAAAGATTTTTTCGAATTCGCGCGCGGTATCTCGGTAGGCTTCCTCAAAGATTGTTTGAACTTTCTCATCTACTTCTTTGATGATATCCAGAAGATCCTTCTTGGATTTCTTCAAATCCTCGAGTTGCTCAGCAAGATACTTCAATCGCTCTTCTAAAGACGAGAACTCTTCAAGTGCTAACGGATTGATTTTGCCCAGTAGCGCTAAAGATCTCTCCGCAGCAGCCAATCGCTTCTCTTGGGCTTCCCGAATGTAAGGAACAAACTCACCCTGGAGTAATTCACCATTCTCGCCTTCGATAAAGGTTGGGACATCTCGATCAGGTCCAAATTCAGCGAGTAGATTCTCCGCATCTATTCCATATTCCTCGAGCGCGCGAAGCTCGATCTGCTCTATCCGAAGACGTTGCTCAGCTCTCGCAATCTCATCCCGGTGGACACTTGAAGTCAACTGGTCCAATTCCGTCGATAACTCGCGGATATGAGCCCGGATAGTCAGAATCTCACCGTCTCGCGAAGCGCGGGCGCTTTCCAAACGAGATCTCTCTTGGCCAGCTCGCGAGATCGAATTCTCAATTTGAATAAGAGCTTCGAAAGCCGCATCGGCGATTGCTTGTGCCGCTACTGCGCCACGAGAGCGCGCCTCTCGCCTTGAAATCTGACGCGCCGCTGATTCCCGCTCGTTTTTCGCAGCGGATTCCAGGTCCAATGCCCGCCGTGCAATCGCAGTAACTCGCTCTTCGATAGTGCGCAATGCAAGTCGAGCCTCAACCTCTAGTGCGCGCGCAGTAGAAACGGATGCGCGGAGACTCTCCAACCCAGTTGTATCGGGTTCCGTTGGTTCGGCTCCCCGCTGGTCAGTCGCAACCGCTCCTGCAAGGTCGCTACGCTGCCTACGAATTCCCTCGCTTACTTCGCCATGAGCCTTCTCAAGCCGCTCCACTTCCGCCAATCCACTACGTACGCTCTGCCCCGCAGCAGCAAGTTGCTCGGTCAGACCAGCCATCCGTGCATCAGATTCATTCAACTTGGCGAGCGCTTGATCGTAACTTTGCTGTAGCGAATGGAGTTTCGATTCTTGATTAGAAATTTCAAAAAGCAATCGATCGCATTCATGTCCAAGTCGCGTCAACTCGACTTCGCTTTTCTCAATCAAAGCGGAGATCTCGATTAGTGAATTTACAGCGCTGGATCCGCCCCGAGCTCGGCCACGTCCAACTAGATCACCATCTTTCGTAACAACAACTAATCCCGGATTCGCCCGAAGGATCTCCTCCGCGTTCGAGAGACTTTCGGCTGTTACGAAATCCTTTAGAAGATTCGGCAAGACTGCGCTCAAAGTGGCAGAACTTACTTTGCTCGCAAGTGAAGTTAGGTTTGCAGGTAATTGATTTACTGGCTCGGTTGCACCATCAATGAAGAGGATTTCAGCGCGCCCAGCGCCTGAATCCTTTAGGAAGGAAATAGCCGAGAACGCTGAGGAAGAATCATTGACGACTAATGCATTGGCCATAGATCCGAGTGCAGCCGAGACCGCACTCTCCCAACCAGCTTCGACAGTTATCAAGGATGCGATGCTGCCGCGAACTTGGATGCCATGAGTATTGGTCAATAACGCGCCACTGCCATCCTTATGTAGAGTCGCTTGGCGGAGCGCATCCACTTTCGCCTGCATCGAACTTCGGTTCTTCTCCGCTTGATTCGAATCACTTCGGAGATTTTCGAAGCGAACGCGAGCTTCATCAAGTGCTCGCTTTGCACCTTCGAACTCCTTATCTAGCCCTAGCTCACCTGCGTCGAGCCCGGCAATCTCGCTTTCTAGCCCTGCAAATTCGCGACGAGCGCTCTCTACGCGGGACTTGGCATCGGAGATTGCGCTATCCAAGCGAGCAAGTTCGGACTCGCCACTCTCAATCGCAGTACGGAGGCTATTTATATGGCCTTCTTGTCGAGCGGTCCCTTCGCGATGATCTGCGATGGCACGTAACGCGTTGGCAACCCTGGTTTCTTCACCTCGTAATCTCGTCTCGAGGTCGCTGAGGTTTGAACTAGCTTGATCAAGCTGGGACTGCGAACTTGTTAACTCCCTACGAAGAACCTCTTCCTCATTACGAAGCGACTTCGCTTCATTCTCCATTGCATCCGGATCTCTACCGCTACTTCGCGCTTCCTCTACTTCTTCTGCTAAAAAGCGGGCGCGCTCTGAAGCTAGATTCTGAGTTCCGCGCAATTTCTCACGCTCGGCAGTCAAGTTGTAGTAATTGTCTTGCGCCGCAGCCAAGAGCGGACCCTCTTCAGCGGCGATTCGATCTAATTCAACCTCGCGATTACGCAGCCGATCTAATTCCTGCTCTACTTCAGAACGACGCGAACGTAATGCGCTCTCATCGGCAACTTCAGCGCTAAGTGTCGATTTCAAGGATAAGAGATCATCTGCTAACAACCGTAGTCGAGCGTCACGAACTTCTGCTTGGATTACTTGCGCCTTCTTCGCGACTTCCGCCTGCTTTCCTAGCGGTCTTAGTTGGCGACGTAGTTCATTGGTCAGATCTTGAACGCGCGACATATTGTTCTGCATTGATTCGAGCTTGCGGAGCGCCTTCTCTTTCCGCTTCCGGTGTTTGAGGATTCCCGCCGCTTCTTCGATGAAGCCGCGTCGCTCCTCCGGATTGGCAGAGAGAATCGCATCAAGTTGGCCTTGGCCGACAATCACATGCATCTCACGGCCAATTCCGCTGTCGCTCAACAATTCTTGAACATCAAGAAGTCTTACATTCTCACCATTGATCTGATAATCGCTCTGCCCATTCCTGAATAGCGTTCGTGAGATTGTCACTTCAGTAAAGTCGATTGGAAGCGCTCCATCACTGTTATCGATAGTGACCGCTACCTCTGCTCGACCGAGTGGCGCTCGCCCCGAAGTGCCTGCGAAGATGACATCTTCCATCTTCCCGCCGCGAAGGCTCTTGGCGCCCTGCTCGCCCATAACCCAAGAGAGCGCATCCACCACATTGCTCTTGCCCGAGCCATTTGGCCCGACGATGCAGGTGATCCCAGGCTCGAACCGGAGGGTCGTTGGAGCAGCGAAGGACTTGAACCCCTTCAAGGTCATGCTCTTCAGATACACAGGTTTAACCTATCGGCTAGCCCCGCCGCTTCCTTGAATTGCTACCCCGGTTCCCTGTGATTTTTCGCCCTCGGGGTTGGCACTTTGGGCAGAAATGCGAGGAGCGATTGGCGAAGGAGATTCGGCGAATCTCGGCGCCACAGCGGCTACATGGTTCACCCTCACAGCCATAGGCCTGAAGCGAGATCTCGAAATATCCGCTCTCGCCATTCACATTTATATATAGGTCATCAAAACTAGTTCCGCCCTTCTTTAGGGCGGCTCGCATGACGCTCTTGGCCGAACGAAGCACCGACCCCACTTCTTCCGCACTTAATCGATTTGCGATTCGCTCGGGATGTATCTTGGCCCGCCAGAGCGCTTCATCCGCATAGATGTTGCCAATTCCACTTACGATCTCTTGATTCAGTAGCGCGCGCTTAATCTCAGTCTTTCGGCCACGGATATTCGCAATCGCACTCTTCATATCGAAATCATCATCAAATGGGTCCGGAGCTATGTGAGCACATGACTCGGGTAAGTCACCAAAACTAGTCTCGACTAAACGATCGATGCCAAGCCAGCCAAAGGTTCGTTGATCTATAAAGCGTAACTCACGCGAACTCTTCGCTAGGCCGATTCGAACCCGGAGATGGCTCTCATCTGGTGTACCGATCTTTGGAACGAGCATCTGGCCACTCATCCCAAGATGGCCAACTAGTGCAAAATCCCGATCCAAGACGAACCAGAGGAATTTTCCACGTCGCTTCAATCCGGTAATCCTCGCGCCTTTGATTGCCGTCAGGGGAAGAAGTGAATTTGAACGAGTCGCACGGCGATGAAACACCTCTACATCTTCGATTCGTTTACCCAGGATCCATTTCTCTAGCCCGCGCCTTACCGTCTCAACCTCAGGCAATTCAGGCATTCTGGATACTTCCTACTTCTTTTCTTTAGTGAGTTCCTCATATGCAAGACGAGCAGCTACTTGCTCTGCCTCACGCTTACTTTTTCCACTCCCCGCAGGATAAGTAACACCATTGACGATTGCAGTCGCCAAGAAATCCTTATCGTGGTCGGGGCCAGATTCGCTGATCCGATACTCCGGAGGAGACCAACCAGATGCAGCAACAATCTCTTGGAGCGCCGTCTTGCCATCGATACCTGCGCCTTTAGAGACCGCATCCTCGATTGCACTTCGCATAAGTTCAAGTACTACAGTCTTGGTGATAGCAAAACCTTTATCTAGATAAATTGCGCCAACGAGCGCTTCAAAGGCATCCGCCAGAATCGAATTCTTGTCGCGGCCACCAGTTACTTCCTCACCTTTGCCAATCTTTAGCGACGATCCGAGTCCGAGTTCTCGACCGATTGTCGCAAGAGCGCGCATATT
>JBEGNC010000099.1:0-10503 GCA_041182705.1 Actinomycetota bacterium
GCGCATCATGGACTCCCAGTAGTCGTATCAAGTGCGCTGGAATCGGTGATTGGTATTGGCCATGGGCTGCGATTGGCGGCCGCACTTCCAGAACTAGATTATGCCTGCGGTCTGGGGACGGGAGCGCTCTTTCAGGCTGATCTTGGTCGACTCCCAATTGCTAATGGGAATATCACTATCTCCTCACTTGAACCTGACCTTGAAGCCTTGAAGGATTTCGCTGCACCAAAAGAGCGAATAGAGTGGTGGCGAGATCGGATTCGAAGAGTTTGGGAGGTAGTTCGATGAGTATCGCTACCAATCTTGCTCGCCATACCGTTCGACAATTGATCGAACTTGGTATTGAGGATGCTGTCTTATCTCCGGGATCTCGTAACGCTCCATTATCGATCGCGCTCCATCAAGCAGAAGAGCGTGGCTTGATTAGATTGCACATCCGAATCGACGAGCGCAGCGCTGCATTCTTTGCTCTTGGGATTTCCAAGGCGAGCGACAAATATGTCCCGGTTGTCTGCACTAGCGGTACTGCCGTAGCCAATTACTTACCGGCAGTACTGGAAGCACATCACAGCGATAACAAACTTCTCTTACTGACCGCTGACCGACCAGCCCGATTACGTAAAACCGGCTCGAACCAGACCACGTTGCAGAGTGGGATCTTTGGTGAATTCGTTCGCCACGCAGTGGATACAGCGGCGCCGTTGGATCTACAGCGGCTACTAAATGGCGCTGGCCCAGTTCATTTAAATCTCCAATTCGATGAGCCACTACTTCCAGAGGATTCCAAGGATTGGCTATCGGGTATCCACCATCAGGATCTAGCGCCAAGGCCGATCGAGAACTTAGCTCTTGAAGTTAATACTCTTCGTAATCTCGTGATTGTCGGTCACGATCGGGCGGGATTTACGGAATCTGAGATCGAGAGCCTTGCTAGATCACTAGCAGCACCGCTAATCAGCGAAGACCCACTTCGATTCAAGGATGCGATAGCGCATGCACCTATCCTCTTATCCGATGAACGCGTGCGAAATGCGCTCGCCGCCGACACCGTCTTTGTGATTGGTCGAACCACCCTAAGCCGTTCGATCAATGCCTACATAAATGGTTCTCGAAGTGTGGTCGTGATTGATCCGCGAAGTGCGCATATCGATACCGCACGAACCAGTGATCAGATCCTTCATGCTATCCCCCGAATCAAAACCGTGGCCAAAGTCGATGAGAGTTGGCGAGCTGCATGGAAAGAATACGAATCCTTAGCCAGAGATGCGATAGCAGATTTTCCAGATTGGTCAGAGGGCGCAATTGCATCTTTAGTCGCCGCTGATTTAGAGAATGACACCGCACTATTCATCGCATCATCGCGACCAATCCGAGATTTGGAGGCCTTTGCTACTCCGCGCAGCGATATAACGACTTACGCAAACCGCGGCCTAGCCGGAATTGATGGGAATATCTCTACTGCGATGGGTATAGCAACTCGCCATGATGAGACCTACGCGATCATCGGTGATCTGGCTTTTCTCCACGACATCTCGGCCTTCGCCAATCCCATCTCCGACGTCTTGACGATTATCGTCATTGATAATGATGGCGGCGGGATCTTCTCCACTCTTCCTCAACGTGGCGTTCCGGGCTTCGAACGGATCTTCGGGACGCCGCATGGAATGGATATCTCTGCAATAGCGGCCGGATTCGGCATCTCCACAGAGATAGTCACAACAGCAAAGGAATTACATATTGCGCTGCAGCGGATTCATCCAAATATCCACGTGATTGTCGCAAAGGTCCCGGATCGAGAGGCGAACGCCGATGCAATCGCAGCTCTGCTAAAGCGCTACCAAGACTCAGTGCGCCTCTAGCGCACCACGCATCGGTAAGAGTTTCGCCTGACTTTCGGCATATTCACGCTCTGGGTCGGAGCCTGCAACGATGCCACAACCAGCATAGATTCGGATCGATTTCTCATCTCGGGCAATCTGGCCACAACGAAGTGCGATTCCTAACTCGCCATCGCCGAGCGCATCAATCCAACCAATCGGTCCGGCATATCTGCCGCGCGAAATACCTTCAATCTCATCGATAGTCCGCTTTGCCAACTCAGTTGGCGTGCCACATACCGCGGCACTGGGATGGAGCCGCGAGACCAAGTCGAAGATATCCGAAGGTGAAGCGTTGTCGCTTAACACGCCGGTCACATCGGTAGCCAGATGCATGACATTTGAGAGGTGCAATACGAAGGGCGATTCTGGGACATTCATCGATGTGCAAAGCGGTGCGAGTGCGTCAGCTACCGAGCGCACCGCATATTCATGCTCTTCGAGATCCTTAGAAGATCGGGCTAGTGATCCAGCGAGGGCCAGATCACGCTCATCATCACCAGTCTTCCGGATAGTTCCGGCGAGGATACGAGATGTCACCAAAGACTTACTTAATCTGACCAATAACTCCGGCGTCGCTCCCACTAGACCGGTATTTGCAAAGACCCACGTCGATGGATACTCGCTTTGAAGATGTTTCAAGAGATTGCGCACTTCGATCTTGCTATCTGAAGTGGCTGTCGTAAAACGTGCGAGCACTACCTTCTCTAAGCCACCAGTCTTTATCTTGGCAACCGATCGCGCTACTCGGTCCTGCCAGACATCGCCATTACTTCCGCTCCAATTGAGAGTAAGCGGATTTCGCTGGATACTCGCGTGATGTAAGGCGGGTTGTGGTTGTGCGCCGATCCAAGTAATCCAAGATTTCCCGTTTCGTTGGCCGATGACCACCTCGGGAATCACCAGGACGGACTCCTCAGTAGGGTCGAAAGCGAAAGAGGTGAAGAGGATCGGTCCGGTGCCCGTGCCATGGACATTGTTATGGATCGCCATCGAGTTGATTTCATCGCGCCACCAAGCGCGCGCCTGAGCGAAGCGATTTGCACCAGTCACAACATGGCGCTTATAGATCCCAAAACCGACTAGGCCATCGCCGCCACGAACCCATGATGTGATGCTCTGATCAGCCAATTCTGGGATGGCGATATCAAGAAGCGCTGGGTGTTCACCGAGCAGTTCGGTCGTTATTGATACGTGCATGGTCCTCGCCTCGATTTGTGGAGTTAGCGTACCGCTCGGGAAGATGAGCCGGTGGCGCGAGCAGACCTAGGCAAAGATCCCGACGAAGTCGCATCGATGTTCGATGCGGTCGCACGCCGTTATGACTTAGTCAACGATCTATTGAGTCTTGGTCGGACCAAAGCCTGGCGGAGACGCGTACTTAAGATCATCAAACCAACAATCGGGATGAAGATCCTGGATGTGGCTGCCGGCCCAGGTTCATCTAGTGAACCGCTCCACAAAGCTGGCGCAGATGTGATTGCGATGGATTTCTCAGAAGGAATGTTGGCGCAAGGTCGGAAAGCGCGACCATATTTGAAATTCGTCAAAGGCGATGCGCTCAAGATCCCATTTGGAGATAACGAATTCGATGTAACGACAATTTCATTTGGACTACGGAACACAAATGATTATGAGAAAGCGCTTCGTGAAGCGCTGCGGGTAACTAAACCAGGTGGCCGGATGGTGATTGTTGAATTCTCGACTCCCACTTTCCCACTATTTAGGAAGATCTATTTCAACTATCTGATGAAGAGCCTTCCGAAGATTGCTTCCAAGACCTCTTCTAATCCAGATGCATATCAATATCTGGCCGAATCGATTCTGGCATGGCCGGATCAAGGTGAGCTTGCGCGACGGATGGCGGCGAATGGCTGGGCCAACCCCCAGTGGACCAATCTCACGGGGGGAGTTGTGGCAGTTCACACAGCCATCAAGGCGCTCTGATTTCCCCCTCTTAATAACCCTCGCCTAGGATTCTGGGTTGTGAATCCCTATATCCCGATCATCGTCATTGGAGCGATCGGCTTTGGATTCGCGGCATTCTCGGTGGTCGCAGGCGCACTTGCTGGCCCAAAGGTTTATAACCGAGCCAAGTTAGATGCTTACGAATGTGGAATCGAACCAAGCCCACAAGCTCAAGGTGGCGGCAGATTCCCGATCAAGTACTTCTTAACAGCGATGCTATTCATCATCTTCGATATCGAAATCGTCTTCTTGTATCCATGGGCAGTCGCATATGACCAGCTCGGCCTTTTTGGCCTGGTCGAGATGTTGATCTTCATTGCAACAGTATTCGTTGCATATGTATATGTATGGCGGCGCGGCGGATTGGAGTGGGACTAAATGGGTCTTGAAGAGAAACTCCCGTCGGGATTCTTACTGACGACAGTCGAGAAGTTAGCGGCTTACATGCGTACCAATTCGCTCTGGCCGGCGACCTTCGGGTTGGCTTGTTGCGCGATCGAGATGATGGCGATCGGTTCGGCGCAGAAATATGACATCTCACGATTTGGCATGGAAGTCTTCCGCGCATCTCCAAGACAAGCAGATTTGATGATCGTTGCAGGTCGCGTCTCCCAGAAGATGGCGCCAGTCGTCCGTCAGATCTATGACCAGATGACTGAACCGAAGTGGGTCCTTTCGATGGGCGCATGCGCATCGTCTGGCGGGATGTTCAACAATTACGCGATTGTTCAAGGCGTTGATCACATCATCCCAGTCGATATCTATCTACCCGGTTGTCCGCCCAGGCCAGAGATGTTGATGGATGCGATCTTGAAACTTCATGATCAGATCAAGGGCGAGAAGCTGGGAATCAACCGTAAGCGCGTGATCGCTGAAGTTGAGAAAGCGGCGCTGGCATCAGTTCCTACCCATCAAATCCCAGTGTTTCAAGGGAAGGGTGAGTGATGAGCGAACAGGGAATGTTCGGCGTATCCGGCACTGGTGATACTTCCGGTTATGGTGGTTTAGTTCGACAGAATTACAACCCAACATCAGCGCAGCGCCCCTATGGATCGTACTTCGATGATGTTGCAGATGCATTGGAGCGTGCTTATCCAGAGTTCCACGAAGCGATTGAGCGAGTAGTTGTTGATCGCGGCGAGTTGACCCTTCAAATCAAGCGCGAGAAGTTATTCGATGTTGCGAAGGTTCTACGCGATAACGAAGCGCTTCGCTTCGAAGTCTGTCTTGGAGTCAGCGGCGTTCATTACCCAGAAGATAAGGATCGCGAATTACATGCGGTCTATCCACTACTTTCCATGACGCATAACCGTCGGATCCGCCTAGAGGTTGCAGCTCCGGATTCCGATCCGCACATCCCATCATTGGTAGAGATATGGGCTGGGAATAACTGGCATGAGCGTGAGACCTATGACATGTTCGGAATAATCTTTGATGGCCATCCAGCACTTACCCGCATCTTGATGCCAGATGATTGGCCCGGACACCCACAGCGCAAGGATTACCCACTTGGTGGAATACCGGTCGAATACATCGGCGCAACGGTTCCTGCTCCAGATAATCGGAGGAACTATCGATGAGTACATTTGCATCATCACGTGAGACGACCGAAGGTCGTATCTACTCCGTTACTGGTGGCGACTGGGATGACGTAACTCGCGAGATCGGTAGCGCGAAAGAAGAGCGTGTCGTAGTGAACATGGGGCCACAACACCCATCGACACATGGCGTTCTCCGATTGATGCTCGAACTCGAAGGCGAGACGATCACTGAACTTCGTTGTGGCATTGGATATTTGCACACCGGCATCGAAAAGAACACGGAATATCGCACTTGGACCCAGGGCGTCACATTCGTAACCAGAATGGATTACCTATCGCCGCTCTATAACGAGACTGCTTATTGCCTTGCCGTCGAGAAGTTATTGAACATAACCGATCAAGTTCCAGAGCGCGCTAGCGTCATACGCGTCTTAATGATGGAATTGAATCGAATCTCATCACACATGGTCGCCCTAGGCACCGGAGCTCTAGAACTCGGAGCGATGGCGCCGATGTTCTTCGCATTCCGCGAGCGAGAGCGCGTCCTAGATATCTTTGAGATGGTCTCTGGCTTACGGATGAATATGGCTTACATCCGCCCCGGTGGCGTCGCTCAGGATCTACCCTCAGATGCAATTCCTAAGATCCGCGAACTAGTCAAGGATTTGCGAAAGAACTTCAAAGATAACGAACAACTTCTTGTCGGAAATTCAATCTGGATCAAGCGAACCAAAGATGTCGGTTACTTGGATCTCGCAGGTTGCATCACTCTCGGCGTTACTGGGCCGGTGCTACGTGCTACTGGTATGCCTTGGGATCTCCGTAAGACTCAGCCGTATTGCGGATATGAAGATTACAAGTTTGATGTCATCACTACCGATACTTGCGATGTCTATGGTCGCTTCTTGATCCGCATGCAGGAACTTGAACAATCACTTCGAATCATCGAACAGGCTTGTGACAAGTTGGAGAAGTTAGAAGGCGCACCAGTCATGGTTGCGGATAAGAAGATTGCGTGGCCGGCCCAACTCGCACTTGGTGGCGATGGCTTGGGAAATTCACTCGATCACATCCGTCAGATCATGGGCACCTCAATGGAGGCGTTGATCCATCACTTCAAGATTGTCACTGAAGGTTTCCGCGTTCCAGCTGGCCAGGTTTATGCACCGGTCGAGTCGCCACGTGGCGAACTCGGCGCCCACATCGTCTCTGATGGCGGGACTCGGCCATACCGGATGCATTTCCGCACACCTTCTTTTAGCAATCTCCAAGCAACTTCTGCGATGTGCGAGGGCTCTTTGATCGCCGACGTTGTGGCTGCGGTTGCTTCTATCGATCCAGTTATGGGAGATGTAGATCGCTGATGCCACTTACAAGTAAAGATGATGCCTTGATCGAATCGATCATCAAGCGCTATCCCCGTTCTCGCTCTGCAATCATGCCGTTACTACACCTTGCACAAGCGCGCGATGGTTATGTAACTCCGGAGAGCATCGAAGTGATTGCCGGGAAGTTGAATCTTGAGACCGCTGAAGTTAGTGCGGTTGCGACCTTCTACACCCAATATAAGCGCAAGCCCGTCGGCGAATATCACGTCGGCGTCTGCACTAACACGCTCTGTGCTGTGATGGGTGGCGATGCGATATTCGAAGCGCTTAAGGACCATCTAGGTGTCGATAATGATGAGGTCACTGAAGATGGCAAGGTTTCCGTAGAACATATCGAATGTAATGCGGCTTGTGATTATGCCCCAGTAGTAATGGTGAACTGGGAGTTCTTCGATAACCAGACTGTCGAATCTGCTAAAGATTTAGTTGACTCGATTCGCTCAGGTAATCCGCCAGCCCCAACTCGTGGCCCAAAGAAACTTCAAACTTGGAAAGAGAACTCTGAAGTATTAGCCGGGATTAACGATGGTTTGGCCAATGAAGGCGTACAAGCTGGCGAGCCAACGCTTCTTGGTTTGAAGATTGCGAAAGGCGGAAGCGCCAAATGAAGTTAACCCCAGTTCTATCTGCTTCTTGGGACCAACCTGATTCCTTCACTATCGAGGGCTACCAGCGAAATGGTGGCTATAAAGCGCTAGAAAAAGCGCTTTCCATGGCCCCGGACGATGTGATCAAGACGGTAAAGGATTCTGGACTCCGTGGACGCGGTGGCGCTGGCTTCCCAACTGGTATGAAGTGGGGTTTCATCCCGCAGGGCGATAATAAAGAACATTATTTCGTGGTTAACGCCGATGAATCCGAACCAGGAACTTGCAAGGACACCCCGCTTCTATTGGCCAATCCTCATGTCTTGATCGAAGGCATCATCATCGGTTCGTACGCTATTCGGGCAAACCATGCCTTCATCTACATCCGTGGCGAAGTGGCGCATGTGATTCGCCGTGTGCAGCAAGCGATTGAAGACGCGTACAAAGCTGGCTACCTAGGTAAGAACATCCTTGGTAAAGGTTTCGATCTGGAATTAGTGCTTCACGTTGGAGCGGGAGCTTATATCTGTGGCGAAGAGACGGCGCTCTTGGATTCGCTAGAAGGTTTCCGTGGCCAACCAAGATTACGTCCACCGTTCCCCGCAATCGCTGGTCTTTACGCTCGTCCAACCGTTGTTAACAATGTCGAATCGGTCGCTTCAGTGCCATCAATTATCAATAACGGCGTCGAATGGTTCACCGCTATGGGTACGGAGAAGAGCAAGGGTTACACCTTGTATTCGTTATCTGGCCATGTGAAGAACCCAGGACAATTCGAAGCGCCACTAGGAATCACGCTCCGGGAGTTGATTGATCTAGCTGGCGGAATGCGTAATGGTCACAAATTGAAGTTCTGGACTCCAGGCGGATCCTCAACACCGCTCTTTACCGAAGCACATCTAGATACACCTCTTGATTACGAAGGCGTTGCTGCTGCCGGCTCGATGCTCGGCACCAAAGCTCTCCAAATCTTCGATGAGACCGTTTGTATTGTCCGCGCCGTATTGCGCTGGACTGAGTTTTATAAGCATGAATCATGCGGAAAATGCACGCCATGCCGAGAAGGAACTTGGTGGCTAGTGCAGATCCTCCAAGACCTGGAGAGCGGCAAAGGTGAAGCCAAGGATCTCGACAAGCTCCTTGATCTCTGTGACAACATCGCCGGCCGCTCGTTCTGCGCGCTTGCGGATGGCGCTGCCTCACCAATCATCTCTTCGATCAAGTATTTCAAAGATGAATACTTAGAGCATCTTCGTAATGGTGGTTGTCCATTCGATCCAGCGAAGTCGACCGTCTTTGATTTGGCGGTGAACTAGATGAGTACCCAAGAACTCTCACCTGATACTCAAGTCGAGATGATCACTGTGACGATCGATGGTTTCGAGGTCACTGTTCCGAAAGGAACGTTGGTCATCCGTGCTGCAGAGAAGCTAGGTATCCAGATTCCACGATTCTGCGATCATCCACTCCTTGATCCAGTCGGGGCATGTCGACAGTGTTTGGTGGAGATCGAAATCAATGGCCGTAAGTTTCCAAAGCCACAAGCATCCTGCACCATTCCGGTGGAACCAGGGATGATTGTGAATACCCAACTCACTTCTCCGGTCGCTGATAAAGCCCAAGAAGGAATCATGGAGTTGTTGTTGATCAACCATCCGCTGGATTGCCCAGTTTGCGATAAGGGTGGCGAGTGTCCATTACAAAACCAGGCGATGAGCAATGGTCGCGGTGAATCTCGTTATGAAGGTTACAAGCGGACCTTTGAGAAGCCAATCAACATCTCCTCGCAGGTTCTACTGGATCGCGAACGATGCATTCTTTGTGCTCGCTGTACTCGATTCTCCGAGCAGATTGCAGGGGATCCATTCATCACTTTGAACGAGCGCGGCGCGCTTCAGCAGGTAGGCATCTATGAGAAGGATCCATTCGAGTCATATTTCTCGGGTAATACCGTACAAATCTGCCCGGTCGGAGCACTAACTGGCGCCTCTTATCGTTTCCGCGCTCGACCTTTCGATCTGGTTTCAACACCATTGGCTTGTGAGCACTGTGCATCTGGCTGCGATATGCGCACTGATGTCCGTCGCGGTAAGACGCTACGTCGACTAGCTGGTGATGATCCTGAGGTAAATGAGGAGTGGAATTGCGATAAGGGACGTTGGGCTTTCAAGTATGTAACCCAGAAGGATCGGATCACAACGCCACTTGTTCGTGATGAGAGCGGTGAATTGCGAGAGGCATCTTGGCCAGAAGCGATCCAAGCGGCGGCCGCTGGACTTGAAGCGAATCGGACTGCAGTGCTTGTTGGTGGTCGAGCGACTCTGGAAGATGCATATGGCTACGCGAAGTTCGCTCGCGTCGCACTTGGCACAAATGACATTGATTTCCGGGCGCGCATATCTTCAAAGGAAGAGCGCGATTTCCTCGCTACCTATGTCGTAGGAAAGCATCTAAATTATCGCGATATCGATCGCGCAGATCAGGTTGTGCTTCTCGGATTCGAACCAGAAGAGGAATCACCGATCGTCTTCTTGCGAATCTACAAGCAAGTGCGAAAGCGTTCGCTAGCAGTAACAACAGTCGCACCGTTTGCATCGCGCGGTAGCAAAAAGTTGAAAGCCAAGCTGATCCCTGCCGTTGCGGGTAATGAAGCAGCCGCGATTGGCAACATCGCTGGACTCAGTGGTAAGTCAGTCATCATTGTCGGTGAGCGTCTTGCAGAAGCGGTCGGTGGGTTGAGTGCAGCCGCCGCGCTCGCTGAGAAGAGTGGAGCTAAGTTGGCTTGGATTCCACGTCGCGCTGGTGAACGTGGCGCACTTGAAGCTGGAGCTATTGGAAATCTTTTGCCTGGCGGCCGTCCCGTAACTGAGACTGCAGCGCGCGTTGATCTCCAGGCCGCATGGGGCGTTGAAGGACTTCCTTCCTCCGTGGGACGCGATACGGAAGCGATTTTGAAGGATCTTCACGATGGAAATATCGAAGCGCTCCTGATTGGTGGCGTAGATCCACTTGATATCTCAGCCCATCACCACGATGGCTTGAAGAAAGCATTTGTTGTCTCACTTGAGATTCGCCATAGCGCAATTACTGAAATTGCAAATGTTGTACTTCCAGTAGCAGCCGTGGTTGAGAAGAGCGGAAC
>JBEGNC010000100.1:0-5066 GCA_041182705.1 Actinomycetota bacterium
TCTTTACTCCGCTCCAACTGGCGGACGTAATCTCCGACCTCAGTATCTTCAGCTGCCATCTGGTTGACCTGTTCTTCCCAGGTTTTCGATCTCTCTGGGAGATCTCCTTGAGGAATCGAAATTTCCAAGAAATCTTCAAGCGCATTGATCAGTGCTAGCGAAGCCTTGGGTGACGGTGGAGTCGAAACGTAGTGAGGTACCGACGCCCATAGCGATATTGCATCGATATCCCTTCGAAACGCAGCATCTTGAAGGACGCCGACAATCCCAGTTGGCCCTTCGTATTTGGAAATCTCCACTCCTAATCGTTCCGCAACATCGGGATGTGCCCCGCTGCCAGTCACTGAAATGGCCCGGGTATGAGGAGTGTCGGCCAGAAGCGCGCCAAGTGCGATTGACGTAGAAACTTCATAATCATCAGCTAAATCAAGAAGTTCGCGGATGAAACTTCGCCATCTCATGGAAGGTTCTATTCCTCTAACGATTAGGAAGTCATGTTCTAAATTAGGAGTGCTTACTTCGAAAACCTGAGTTGAGGGCCAAATGATCTCCCGTACGACTTTCTCATCTACCGAGATTGTGGGTCGGTTGACTTGATAGTCGTAATAGTCTTCAGAATCGAAAATCGCCAATTTATGATGAGTCCAGCACTTCAAAAGATGCTCTATGGCACCTGTTGCGGCTTCGCCAGCATCGTTCCATCCTTCAAAAGCCGAGATCATCACCGGCTTTCTTAGGTTAAATGCGCTTTCGAAGATATGCACGCGTACACCCTACGATAAACTCGGGTCAGTGAGCGCGTCGAAAATCAAGGATCCCGGCGCTCTTCGGCGAGCCCTGGCTGAGCGGGTAATCATCGCAGATGGGGCTATGGGCACGATGATCCAAGCTGCAAATCCGACGCTCTCGGATTTCCAGGGGCACGATGGTTGTAATGAGATCCTTAACGTCACACGTCCAGAGATGATTGCAGAGATTCATCGCGCCTACCTAGATGTTGGAGTCGATGCAATTGAAACGAATACCTTCGGCGCCAATCTGGGAAATCTGAGCGAATACGGTATTCCAGAGCGGACTTATGAGCTTGCCCATGCTGGAGCTCTGATCGCCCGGCGCGTGGCCGATGAGTACTCGCCTACCCGATGGGTTTTAGGTTCTCTCGGGCCGGGAACAAAATTACCAACTCTCGGCCATGTCAACTATCAGGAATTGCGAGATTCGTATGAGGATTCAGCGCGAGGTCTGATTGATGGCGGCGCTGATGCTCTCTTAGTGGAAACGACTCAGGACTTGCTACAAGCGAAAGCAGCGATAAATGGATCTCGCCGAGCAATAGCGAGGGCTGATCGCGACATAGTTTTGATTGCTCAAATCACCGTCGAAACGAATGGTGCAATGCTTCTTGGGTCTGAAGTGACTGCAGCTTTAAATGCGCTCTCTTGCCTTGATGTTGATTTGATAGGAATGAACTGTGCTACCGGTCCGGCTGAGATGAGTGAACACCTGCGCCAGTTGAGCCAATCTACGGAGTTAGGAATCTCCTGTATGCCGAATGCTGGCCTTCCGGTTTTGCAGGATGGCGGTGCCCACTATCCATTAACCCCCAAGGAGTTGGCGTCATTCCTCGCGGATTACGTTGATAAGTTCGGGTTGAACTTGATTGGCGGGTGCTGTGGAACTACACCAGCCCATCTCGGCGAAGTTGTCGAATTGCTACATGGCAAAGAACGTACGAGATTAAGGCCAGTACTGGAGCCTGGTGCTTCCTCGCTTTATCAGTTCGTTCCTTTTAAGCAGGCGCAGACTTACCTTTCCATCGGTGAGCGTTCTAATGCCAATGGAAGTAGAGCGTTTCGCGATGCGCTTCTTGCAGCTGATTGGCAGAGTTGCGTTGATATCGCCAAAGATCAGATTAGGGATGGCGCCCATCTTCTCGATTTATCCGTTGATTACGTTGGGCGTGATGGCGTGGCGGATATGAGCGAATTGGCAGGCCGACTTGCTACTGCTGCAACTTTGCCGATAGTCATCGACTCGACCGAACCAGATGTGATTCAAGCAGCCCTCGAACGACTCGGTGGACGGAGCGTGATCAACTCGGTCAACTATGAGGATGGCGACGGAGCGAAATCTCGATTCGCCAGGATCATGCCTTTGGTCAAGGAGCATGGGGCCGCGGTAATTGGGCTGACCATCGATGAGAATGGCCAAGCGCGAACTGCATCGTGGAAGTTGGAGGTTGCTGAACGTCTGATCAAGGATTTAACCGGAAAATGGGGGATGAACCCATCTGACATCATCATAGATTGTCTGACTTTCCCAGTATCCACCGGGCAAGAGGAGACTCGCCGTGACGCGCTCGAAACTCTCTCGGCGATAAAGCAACTCAAGGCACGGCATCCGGCAGTCCAAACGGTTCTTGGAATCAGCAATGTTTCCTTCGGATTGAATCCGGTAGCCCGTTCGGTTCTTAACTCAGTCTTCCTTGCTGAGGCAGTCAATCATGGACTCGATGCTGCGATCATCCATCCTTCAAAAATTTTGCCGATTGTGAAAATTCCGGATGAACAAAGGTCTATTGCTCTAGACCTCATCTACGACCGGCGAATCTTCGAGGGTGAGAATTGCATTTATGATCCCTTGCAGCGCTTCCTCGCACTATTCGAGGGGATAACCAGTTCTAGTAGGAAAAGTCGCGCAGAGGAATTAGCTGAATTGCCGATCAAAGACCGGTTAGTCCGACGCATTATCGAAGGCGAGAAAAAGGGCTTAGCTGAGGACTTGGAAGAAGCGCGCGGTCTTGGATTAACACCGTTATCCATCATCAACGACTATCTCCTGACCGGAATGAAAGAGGTGGGGGAGTTATTCGGGCGAGGCGAGATGCAGCTGCCATTCGTTCTGCAATCCGCTGAGGTTATGAAGATGGCAGTCTCGCTCTTGGAACCGTATATGGAGAAGGTCGACACGCAGGAGCGTGGTGCGATTCTTCTAGCCACGGTCAAAGGAGATGTCCACGACATTGGAAAGAATCTGGTCGACATCATCCTCTCCAACAACGGCTACCGGACGTTCAATATCGGAATTAAGCAAACAATAAATCAAATCATCGAGGGAGCCGAGGTCGGAAAGGTCGATGTAATCGGTATGAGTGGATTGCTGGTCAAATCCACTGTAATAATGCGTGAGAATCTACAAGAGTTAACTACCCGTGGTCTGGCGGATAAGTGGCCGATAATCCTCGGCGGAGCAGCGCTTACACGTAGTTATGTTGAAAGTGATTTAGCTGGCGAGTTTCCTGGGACCGTCAGATACGCAAAGGATGCTTTCGAAGGGCTCGCCTTGATGGATGCGATCATGGGGCAGAAGCGCGGCTTGCCGGGTGCGACGTTGCCACCTCTAAAAGAGCGTAGAACCAGACGAGCGGTGAATGAGACGATGCCGATTGATACGAAGCGAAGTGATGTAGCTGAGAATATTCCACTTCCAAAGGCTCCTTTCTGGGGATCTCGAGTCATCAAAGGGATCCAATTGGCAGATTATGTGAAGTTGCTCGATGAGCGAGCGCTCTTCGTTGGACAATGGGGCCTTTCGGGTAAGCGTGGAGAATACGAGGAGATGGCCACTGAAGTGGGAAGGCCGAGGCTGCGGTCACTGCTAAACCAAGCTCAGAGTTCCGGAATTCTAAATGCTGCTGTGGCGTATGGATATTTCCCATGTTTTAGCGATGGAAATCGATTGATCATTCTCGATCCAGAGAAGTTGCCTCACCGGATCGAGTTAACGAGTTTTGATTTCCCGCGCCAACGCCGGGATCGCAGACTATGCATCGCTGACTTCTTCCGATCGAGCGATAGCGAAGAGGTCGACGTAGTTGCCTTCCATCTTGTTACGATGGGTTCGGATATTGGGAAAGCCACTAGTGAACTCTTTGAATCAAACCAGTATCGCGACTATTTAGAATTGCATGGGCTCTCGGTGCAGCTCACTGAAGCGCTTGCGGAATATTGGCATAGTCGTATCAGGGAGGAACTTGGTATCGGAACCACTGACTCGCACGAGATTGAATGGATCTTAGATCAAGGTTATCGTGGCTCGCGTTACAGTTTCGGTTATCCAGCATGTCCTGATCTCTCGCAACAGGTGCAACTGGTTCAGTTACTTGGCGCGGATCGTATTGGCGTTTCGTTATCGGAAGAATTTCAATTACATCCAGAACAATCGACATCAGCGATTATCGTTCACCATCCGGAAGCAAAGTACTTCAATGCCAACTGAACTTGAAAGTTTCCCGTTTCATGCAATCTTCTGGGATATGGATGGAACTTTGCTGGATAGCGAGCCAATCTGGATTTCAGAAGAGCGGCGGTTGATGAATTCGATGGGAGTTGAATGGACTGATGCTGATTCGTTGGAATGTCTGGGCGGTCCAATGGAGCGCGTTGATTCCTATATGCGGATGCGAGCGGGAAATGTCCACAAACCTTTCGAACTTGCGGAGCAGCTCTATCAACGGATGGTTATTCGATTGGCCGAGGGCGTTGATTTCTTGCCTGGAGCCAGAGAATTAATCGCCGATTTACAATTAGGCAAGATACCGTTAGCTCTAGTTTCTGCGAGTACCCGAGAGATCATGGACGCTGCCCTTCGTTCTATCGATCCACATCCGTTTAACACGACAATCTCGGCTAATGATGTAATCAAGACCAAACCACATCCGGAAGGTTATCTTTTGGCTGCGGATCGCATTGGTGTCGCAATCCAGAACTGTCTGATTATCGAAGACTCGGTAACTGGGATGACTGCCGCGATTGACTCTGGGGCCTATGTTCTTGGCATACCGCATGCCGTCGAATTACCGTCCGGAGCTAAGGTCATTCACCACCCAACTCTTGCGGGGTTAACGCGGCATTCAATAGCGTCACTCTTTTCGGAGATAATCGAATGATGCGCACACTTGGAAGTGGTCCCTTTAAAGATGGCGACCGTGTTCAGCTCACCGATGAGAAGGGGAAGATGTATTCCTTCTTTCTAACGAAGGGCGCTCAGTGGCATTCCCATAAGGG
>JBEGNC010000101.1:0-12919 GCA_041182705.1 Actinomycetota bacterium
GCCGTTATGGAGTTGGGGAAGATTCGCCAGATTGGTACACCTGCTGACTTCTTCCATCGCCCTGCAAATCTTTTTGTAGCCTCCTTTATTGGCTCTACGCCGATGAACCTGATTCCTGGCGACGCCAGCGACGGCGTACTTAATTGCGGGAAGTTCCAGTTTGATTTACCCGCGGCTTTGAAGAAGGGTCCAAAGGTATTTAGAAATATCACACTTGGTGTTCGGCCGGAATATGTTCAAGTAGCAAAAGCAGCTGGCAAAGGCATCTTCTCGGGGCGGGTTAAGATTACGGAGAATCTTGGTACCCACTACTTAGTATTAATCGATGCTGATGGTCTTGAGGTTCGCGGTACTGTGCCTGATGGCAGTGAGCCGAAGATTGGTGGACTTATCCACTTCAAACCAGAATCTGATCGAATCCGATTCTACGACTCGGATTCTGGCGAACTAATCGGATAATGCACTTCACGCGCAAATTCACTAATCGCGATCGTGAAGAATCAATCTATCAATATTTTCCTTTTGATGTACCCGAGGGAGTCGAAGGCGTAATAGTTCAGATGCGCCATGATGGAAGAGCATCCGTCGTCGATCTTGGATTATTCGACCCGAAGGGGTTTCGGGGTTGGTCGGGTTCAGAGCGAGATTGGGTTGCAGTCTCAAGGATCGAGGCAACCCCTGGATATTTGCCGGGGGAAATCTCAAGTGGTACCTGGTTTGTTTCAGTTGGTCTGCATCAAATTGAGGATGCTGGCGTTAATGTGACAGTAGAGGTGGAGTTTGGCGCCCCACACTTCCCAAAGCAACCAGATTCACCAGACCCAAGTGCACCAGTTCGTAGGCGAAATCTGCGCGCCCCTAAAGGCTGGCGTTGGGTTCCAGCAGACTTCCATACCCATTCAGTTCACTCAGATGGAAGCCTCACTCTCGAGCAATTAGCAGGATTGGCAAAAGAGCAAGGGCTTGAGCTTCTTGCGATAACTGATCACAACACGATCAGCCACCACTCACATCTCGCGGGCATTGCCGAGCGTTATGGCATAAATCTTCTTGCTGGCCAGGAAGTAACCACGGCCAGTGGCCATGCAAATTCTTTTGGAAGAATCGATTGGGTTGATTATCGGCAGGCCACGGATAAGTGGCTAGCTGACACCAACTCTCGTGGCGGTTTACTCTCGATAAATCATCCAGTCGCATACCCATGTCACTGGGATAGAGATATCCCGGAATCTCTTCAATTTGCGGAGCTCTGGCACTCTTCATGGGATCGTCGTTCTAGTGAACCACGGGATTGGTGGGAAGCAAACGGTCGACCAATTCCGCTTGGTGGTAGTGACTTCCATCGCCCCGGTCGCGATGGACTTCCAGGTCAGCCCACAACTTGGATTCTGACTGAGACGGAGACTTTCGAAATCCAACAAAGCGATATCTTCGAGGCGCTGCGTAGTGGTCGAGTTGCAATCAGTGCCAGTCCGGACGCTCCAGTGGTCCACATGCTGGAGGATCAAATTAGCGTAGATGGCGGTGAGGGTTGCATCGTTACCACACCGAGTGGAGAGAAGTTATCAATCTCGAATTCTCAAGTCGAATTCAATGCCGATCCCGGACTTTATTGGTTAACTAGCCCTGATGGAGTTACCCAATCAATTGGTTACATCCACTAAAGAGCCGCAACATCTCCGCCAGGAGTGATGCCCTCTAGTTCACAGATTTTCCGAGCTATCTTCTGCGTTATGACCAAATCTTCCAATCCTGCAGCAATCGGATCCTCTTGTTGTTTTCCAGTGTGAACTAATTCAGCAAATGCCGCAATCTCTATCTCAAAGTTGGGTTGATATGACTTGAAGGTTTGTTCCACATGATCCAAGCCAATCCGTTGGGTATGAATGTATTCGGTTGGCACTCGCAAGATATAAGGGCTATAGAAGATGATGTGGTGGCCTTCTTTTTCATTTATCCACCGGATCTCCTCTTGGTACTTGGGATAGCCCTCGAGATAGAACCAGCGGATTGTGACGCGAACTCCATCTGAAGTTTGGCCTACGATGATAAAGGACTCGCTCCTGCTCTTTTGAGGCCAGCGCTCGACGTAGTCGATTTTCTCGATATGGATATCCAAGGCTCGTAATACAGAAAGTTCATGGATTATCGAGCCCATCATGATGTCCAAGTACTCAATACCGAAAGCTTTTGCCGCTTCTGCTCCGAGGGCATCCAACATCAAAGTGGTATTTGAACTCTCTAGGCGTGGGAGAAACTCCTTAGGTAGTGGAAATGCCTCTACGTGAACGTCCGTGGTTGCCAATTGACTCTCACCGCTTGGATGCAACACAACGACATCTACTGTCCGAGGGCGGCCCGCAATACGTTCTTTAGCTTTGTAAACCGCCTGATCAAAGGTTTTCATATAGCCCAACATCAGTTTGCGACCCGACTTATGTAACGAGCTTTCAATCAGATTCAATTCCTTCTTGGAGTATGCCAACGGCTTCTCGCAAAAGACATCCAAGCCAGCGTCTAACGCTTGTGCAGTCACTTCGCCATGGGCACCTGAATTCAAGATGAATACGGCATCAAGCTCGCCCGATTTGTACAGCGCATCCGTAGAATCGAATACGTGCGCGATGGCAAAACGCTTCGCCAATGCATCAGCTGCAGTTCGATTCAAGTCAGCAATTGCTCTCAAATCAAAAAGGTCGGTTCGCCGACGCAGGATTGGTAGATGTACGGATGATGCGACAGCTCCAGCACCAACAACGCCAACTCGTATCGGCTTTCCCATTGAATCTCCTCGATTTTCCCGGATATACCGAGTATGGTAACGGTTACATAGTAGCAACACCAGCGCGGAAAGACCATGAGGTAAATGGCTCGAAATACAAATATAACAATCCGCGATGTTGCGAATCATGCGGGTGTGAGCACCGCTACCGTAAGTCGCGTCATTAGTGGCGATGGTTATGTGAGTGACGCTACGAGGGACAAGGTTGAGAAGAGCATCAAAAAATTGGGGTACAGCCCTTCTTATGCTGCACAATCGCTAAGAACACAGAAATCGACCGTAATCGGTCTGATCATCACCGATATCAAGAACCCCTTCTATCCCGAACTGGTGAGCAGCGTTGAAGAAGAGGCTCGTAATCGAGGTTATTCTCTAATTCTCTGTAACTCACAGGAAGATATTGATCGTGAGATTGCATATCTTGATTATTTGGATAGCCACAGAACGGATGGACTTCTGATTTGTGCGCCTGGTTTCGCAACTCGGCAACGAAAACGTCTACGCCAGTTTCGAGGGACCGTAGTATTGTTGAATGAGAACGCTGGCGATGCTGAGTTTTCTACTGTTTCTACAAATAACTATCAAGGTGGAAAACAAATTGGCTCACATCTAAAGTTGATTGGCCATCGAAAAATCTTCTACTTAGGAACTAGGCGCGAATCAGAAGATGGCTACCCACGTCTGCAAGGTGTAAGGACAGGGTCCGGAATTGACGCCAAATTTATCGAGACTGATGATTTTGGCGATGACCTAGAGGGACTCGCCGAAGCGATTCTGCAAGTCAGCAAGCCGCCATTCGCCGTCGTAGGTCATAACGATGTCATGGCAATTTCGATCATGCATGAACTCATGAACCGTGGTTTCAAAATTCCCGGGGAGATATCAGTGATTGGATATGACGATATCGAGTTGAGCAAAATGGTCAATCCAGCACTAACTACGGTCAATCAGCGACAGAGTCAGTTTGGCAAGTGGGGTATGGATCTTTTTGAGGACGTGGGGAACGATAAACGTGTTGTGAAGACACGTGAAGTAACACCCGAATTAATCATCAGAGACTCCTCTGGCGAGCTCGTCAAGAGTGGGAAAGGAAAGCCATGAGATACAAGACTCCAACCATCGCTGACTTCGTTTGGTTGAAAGAGGTCTGTCGCGAGATCCACGTGAAGAATCGACAAGTAGGTAAGGCGGATTGGTGTGGGCACACCTTCGACTTTTCTTGTCCCTCCCATCTCACCTACCCATTTCAATGGTTCTGGGACTCGTGCTTCAATGCAATCGCACTAAGCCATTTTGACATTGATAAGGCAGAAGCGGAGTTGGTTAGCCTTCTGAAAAACCAGCATGAAGATGGTTTTGTATCGCACGTTACCTTCTGGCAGCGTGATGCGTATGAAGAAATGGTGTCGACTTATGCGATTGCGTTTAGAAATAAGTATTTGACCGATGAAATGCAACCACCGCTACTCGCGGAGGCGGTATCTGCGGTAGCTCAGCGAGGTCGCGGCAATGAATTTCTCAAAGAGATTCTGCCTGCGGTGCGCCGTTTTTATGACTGGCTTCATGAGGTGCGCTCTCCATACGGAGATGGCTTAGTCCGAGTTGTTCAGCCTGACGAAACTGGTCTAGATCATTCACCAAAGTGGGATGAGTTGATGGAAATCAAAGACGAAGAGAATTCCTCCTGGTTTAAAGGTTGGAATTTGATATGCGATAAGTATCTTCCTTTCAATCGGGATCCAAAGCAGATGTTTGAAGTGGATTACTTCGCGGTTGCTGATGTTATGGTAAATGTTATTTACATCGAGAATCTCAGAGTCCTGGCGAAGTTGTGCCTTCAACTAGGAGATGTCGCAGCTGCAGAAATCTACTCAGCCCGTGCGGAGAGGGCGCGTGAATCACTTGAGCTACTCTGCTGGGACGAAGCCGATGGCCTCTATTACGACGTCAACGGCAAAACGAATAAGAAAATTCGAGTTAATACATTTACTTCGCTAATGCCTCTATTGCTATCGGACCTTGATTCAATTAAGCGAGATCGTCTGATGAAGCACTTGCTCGATCCGGCAGAATATTGGGCTAAGTATCCGATTCCATCGACTGCAATGAATCATCCGACTTATCGGCCAGACACCGTTGGCGGGAATCTCGTATGGCGTGGACCCACATGGATGAATAGCAATTGGTACTTAGCCCGAGGTTTGATTCGTCATGGCCGGATGGATCTAGCTAGACATATTGCAGCTCAGAGCATCGAATTAGTTAGGCTTAGCGGTGTTCGTGAATATTACAACCCGGGAACTGGCGCAGGTTGGGGTGCGCCGGACTTTAGTTGGTCAACCGTTTTGCTAGACCTAGTAGAGGAAGTGCTCTAAGTGTCGGATCGAAGATTGCTCAAAGGCTCAAAAATTGGTTTGGTTCCGCTGAATTGGAGATTCACAGATGAACGGAGGGAAGAAGTTGTTGGAAAGTTTTGCGAATATGGTTTCAAAGGAATACAGATCTCCGAAATTCACGCAAACTCTGGAGAATATCGCACCCTCTTCGAAAAGAATGGAATAGCGGCTGCTGAGCTCTACATTGCAATCAAATGTGATGTTGATTCAATTGCAGATAATTCCGATGAGGAGACCCAGCGACAAATCGATGCAGCGAAGGTCGGTGGAGTTGAGATGGTGGTCTTTGCCGTTGATGGCACTCATGACCGAGATATCGTCACAAGCAATGCCCAGAATGGGCCTCACCTTTCGGCTGAGGGTTACCGAGCGCTGGCAGACCATTTGAATAAGTGGGGCGCGTATTGTGCCGAACTCGGGATGAAGTATTCATTCCATCCACATTCAGCTACATATATTGAAACGCCAGAAGAGACTCGAGAACTTTTCGAACGCCTCGATGCTGGTATGGGCGTTTGCCTCGATGTTGGTCATTGGCTTGTCGGGGGTGGTGATCCAATAGCTGCAATTGCAGAATATGGTTCGAGAATTACTCATATCCATGTTAAAGATGTGGATGGTGCGGTGCTCAGCAGATTGAAGTCGCGCGAGATTGCGTCCATGGATGTGGCGGTCGTGGAGCACAAGATTTTCGCGCCGGCAGGGACTGGATTGCTCGATCTAAGAGCCCTGTTCAGCGCTCTCGAGGCGGTTGGTTTCCAGGGTTGGTTGATGAGCGAACAAGATTCAGCATGGGAGCCAGCCGAGGAGAAGTCAGCTCTCTCGATGGCAAATATTACTGCTGCGCTTCAGTAGTCCTAGAACTTACGTTGTTTGGACTTGCCCTCTTCTAACTTCTGGCGCGCTTCTTGGATCGACTTCTTAGCGGAATCTTCGGGGACGCCAACTTCCCAAAACGCTCCACCTTCGCTCCAGGTACTCGGAGCGGTATCGATGACGATCACATGCACATCCTTGGAATCAAATGTGGCACTCACAGCGCTTGCAAGTTCCGCTGGCGAGGATACGCGCTCGGCCCGAGCACCCATTGATGCTGCGTGAGCGACGAAATCAACGCGAGGGACGTCAGGAATCTCGGTCAACATTGTTCGGAATGAAGCTGCGCCATTGTTCGTTTGCAATCTCGAGATAACGGCGTAGCCACCGTTGTCACAGACGACAATCGTGAGCGGGTGACGATGTAGTACGGCGCTGTAGATATCGGAGTTGAGCATCAGGTAGGAACCATCACCCAGAAGAGTGACAACCCGACCTTTGTTCCTTCGGGCAATCGCAGCACCCCAAGCACCGCTAATCTCGTAGCCCATGCAAGAGAAGCCATATTCGCAATCGAATGAATGGATTGATTTCCCAAGCCAATTCATATTCAACTCACCGGGCAAGCCACCGGCTGCCGTCATCACATAATCATCAGGGCGAGCAATCTCATTTATTGCTATTACCACTTGGGCATAAGTTGGAAATTTGGCGTCAATCTTCTTTCGGCCAGAGATTTCAGTTAATTGGGCCTCACGTGCAAGCTTGGCTCTATCAAACCAGCCTGTAGTTTTCGGAGTTATCTGCGGAGAGAGTTCTTCCAGAGTTCGGAGCGCATCTCCTACCACTGCAATTCCGTGTCGCTTTATGGAATCAAAGCGCGCTACATTTATATGGACGATTGGCTTATTGCCAAAGAGGGTCCAGGAGCCCGTGGTGAAGTCCTGCAACCTTGTTCCGATAGCAATGATCAAGTCGCTCTCTTCGACCAGTGAATTAACGGGGCTCGCGCCAGTAACTCCCAAAGGTCCGATGAGTGCGGAGTCGGCCCAAGGTAGAGAAGTCTTTCCGGCCATAGTCTCTGCTACCGGAATCTTCTTCTCGTTTGCAAACTTAGATAGCGCTGCCTCGGCGAATGAATAGTGAACACCACCCCCAGCAACTATCAGAGGCTTACTGGATTCGTTGATTGCAGAAACTGCTCGAGCAATCTCTCGAAGGTCAGCTCGTGGTCTAGGAGTTTGATGTACAACTTCATCGAAGAAACCTTCAGGAAAGTCATAGCTCTCTCCTTGGACATCTTGCGGCAGCCCGATGAAGACCGGGCCACAAGTCGATGGATCCAAGAGTGTGTTTAGCGCCTGTGGAAGGGAAGTAAGAATCTGGGCTGGCGTGGTAATCCGATCCCAGAATCGCGTTACGGCTCGGAAAGAATCGTTGGCAGAGGTGGATGGTTCATCGAAATGCTCGAGTTGTTGTAAAACCGGATCTGGTGTGCGCGATTGGAAGGTATCGCCAGAGATAATCAGAAGAGGCAGGCGATTTGCGAGCGCGACGCCGGCAGCGGTAACGACATTGAGCGCGCCGGGACCGATAGAGGTTGTGACTATCTGGCACTGTTGCCGGCGCATAGCTTTTGCATATCCGACAGCAGCAAGCGCCATCCCCTCTTCGGTCTGTCCTCGATAGGTCGGTAACTTGGCCTGCTCTTCATAAAGGGCAGAACCGATTCCGAGGGCGTTTCCGTGTCCGAAGATTGCAAATGCTCCGGAGAAATAGGGGAGAACCCCGTTCTCGGTCTCGATTTTCTGGGCAATCAACCACTTAACAATCGCCTCGGAGAGATTCATCTTCATTGGCTAATTCTCCATGGAACTCTCGGATCTGGAAGCTCTTTCTTCCAAGAATCTCGGATATCGGCATACTTTGGATCATCACAGAATCCCATGGTCCGGTTTGCGCCCGGTCCAGCCAAGACATTCAAGTAGTACATCGGAAATCCTGGCATCGCAGCGCAGGGGCCGTGATAGCCGCGATCTACAAGATAAATATCGCCATCATGGACTGCAATATTGTCATCAAAGTTGACGCTATCTTCCGGCGCGGAGTAAGTACGATGCATGCCAAATCCTCGGTCTGATCCATGCGCACTCCTGCCATCACCGATTCGGAAATAGTAAATCTCCTCATTGTGGAATGGGCATCCTGCAATTCCATCATGTCGATGTGGGGGATAGCTTGAGGTGTTCCCATCTGGCGTTACAACTTCCACCGCATTCAATCGCATTGCATCCGGGAAGATATCGGGGTGCATGAAAGGGCGAACTTCGCGAGTTGCAGATCCCGCTCCTCTTATCTCTACTTCTTGGATTTTCGAAACATAAACCGTTGGAAAGTCAGAATCTGCTCTGGCTGTCGCAATTGCGATTTCGATTGGCGTAGTAGTGGTTATGGAAACTACTGCACCAGTCTTGACATAAATCCAATCAGTCGCGCCTGCGAATACTCCATCCCGCCCCTGAAGTTCGAACTGCTCACCATCCACGTTGACTTTGATGGACTTGCCTCTCAAAGGTATGAGCGCGGCCTCATTTCCAGCAGTTATCGAGGCTGGAACTGCAAAAGTTCCGGGTGAAAGCTCGAATATGGCTAGACCAGAGTATTCCCAGCCAGCTATCTCTGGAGTAATCAATTGATTTGGACGGTTTGGGAAGAATCTCATGCGCGCGCCATCAGCTCTCTTACTTGAGACTCAGTCGGCATGGCATCACTACACATCAATTCCCCTGCAACGTAGGCTCCCGCAGCGTTTGCAAATTTGACCGATTCCTCGGGAGACCAGTTAGAGAGAATTCCGTGGACGACGCCGGCGCCGAACGCATCCCCAGCTCCCAAACCACAGCGAACCTTTATCTTCAAACCTTGAATCATCGTTCGACTCGATGCAGTAGCCACCAAAACACCATTTGCGCCATCTTTGATAATTGCTAGTCGCGCACCTTTTGCCAGGAAGTGATCGGCGAAGGCATCAAGTGGAAGATGATTCTCTAGGCCTGAGGCTACCGAGCACTCGGTTCGATTACCGATAATGACTGAGGCTCGAGCGACAGCGCTTGAAATTACCTGGGTAGCCGTCTCTCGGTCATTCCAAAAGGATGGGCGATAATCGAGATCGAAGATGTTCTCCGAGCCAGCCTGCGCATTACGCATCTCTAGCAATTCCAAGGTAGTGGCGCGATTACTCAAATTAGCTAGCGCCGACCCGGTGTACCAGAAGATCTTGGTGGAATTGATAGCAGCCTTTAACTCGGTAGTTGCTTTGACTTGCGTGTCAGGTGCATCGGTTTCGCGATAGAAGACTAACTCTGGATTATCTGGATCTTTCAAGCCAGCAATAACTACCGGAGTCTTTCCGGGAGCGGTAATCACAAAGTCAGTGCTGACTTGGAATTTCTTCAACTCATTGAGAGCGTAGGAGCCAAATGCATCCTCGCCCACCCCGGTCACTACTGCTGTTCTATGTCCGTAGCGAGCGCTTCCAATGGCGACATTTGTGGGACTTCCGCCGACCGCTTTACGAAATGTCTGCGCATCCGCAAGCCCTTGACCCTCTTCTTGGCCATATATATCTACGCTGATTCGGCCGATAGTTATGAGGTCAAACATCCTTGAATTCTATCTCTTCCTTAACTAGCGGCTGCTTGGTCAGCTAGCACAAGCGCATTTGGGCACTCGGCGATGATTGTGGCTGGCCAATTGGGATCATATTTAGTTGCTTGGGTGATTCTCGAATAAGCCTCTTTTTTGCCGGAGCCGAGCAAGATCATTACCGCACTCCTCGACTTATCCGCGATCGTCGCTATGCCTACCGAAGCTCCATATCTTGGAACTTCATCGATTCCATTGAAATCAGGGAAGGTGCTCAAGTTATCGACGCGCGTCTTCTCTGCCAGCGTCACAATTCGCGTCAACGAGGACCTTGGCTCACCAGGGCCATTGAATGCGACATGGCCATCACTTGCACCGCTCGCCAGAATGAATAGATCGATTCCGCCAAGCTCATCAATCCACTTTTCAAATTCTGCAGGCGCAGTGCCCTCCGGGCAACGCACGTTCTCTGCTTTGATCTGTCTGTCGACCGGAAGTCCGGAATTGAGAGCGTCGCGTAACTCCACAATCGCCCACTTTCGGCAACTGAAGTGAGCATCGATCGGAACATTCGCAAAGCGGCCTGTGGAGATTTCTTGGACGTAATCATCCATCATTACTACAACAAGATTGGAAATATCAATCTGTTGCTCAGTCAAAAGTTCAGTAAGGGCCTTTAGCGTTGATCGAGGTGTTCTACCGCTTGGGCATCCTAGGACGAAGTCACGATTCTCGTTCCGGGCTAGTTTCAGACCAGTTACGATGAGATTGGCAACATATCTTCCAACATCATCGCCTGACTGCAGAATCTTCACTTCTAGGTTTGCGTTTCGCATCGCCGTATCATAGTTGGCTATGAGCACCACGAAAACAATCATCGCCCTCGATCTAGGTGCAACATGGATTCGTGGCGCCGTATTTGATGAGAGTCTGAAGGTTCTCCGTGAATCAAGGGTTGCTTCGCGCGATTCGATTCAAGGAAAGGCAGATCCGAATTTCCTACGGAGCAAAGAGCTCGCTAGCAATCTTGCCGCGTGGGTTAAAGAGCAGGGGCTATCGTTCGTGGCTGGTTGTATAGCGGTACCGGAGTACGTTGACAGTTCCGGAAACATCACCAGTGAAGAGCAGATCTCCTGGAGCATTCAGCCATCGAAGCTTCTTGAAGAAGCGACTGGAATTCCTTGGTTCACTGAATCTGATGTGAGATGCGCGGCGATTGCGGAGACTTCAAGATTTAAGGACTTTCTTTATGTGACTGTTAGTTCCGGCATATCCCACTGTCTTGTCATTAGAGGTGAACCTTTGACAGGCGCATTCGGTAGAGCAATTGGTTTGGGAACTATGAAGGCAAGCGATGGCTTATTGACTGTCGAGGAAATTGCCTCTGGGTTAGGTATCGCCCGGAGATACCATGCTCTTACAGGTTCAGAATTGAATGCAGAGGAAATTACGGCTCGCTACGCGAGCGATGAAGTAGCCAGGAAGATAATTGATGAAGCCAGTTCCGAACTAGCGCTGGCTCTCAATCATGCTTCGATGATTCTTGATCCAGGTCGAATTATTATGGGCGGCGGCTTCTGGTTGGGATCTGAACTATTGCGCAAGCTGACCATACAACGCTTCGAGGCTTTAATGAATGGAAACATCCTCCCGGAATTATCTGACGCGACTTCAGAAAACTCGGGCATTCGTGGAGTAGGAATCTCGGCTTGGCGATTGCTTCACGCTGTACCGAAAAGCGATTGACTCAACGTGCATTTCCCGTCAAAAGGTGCGTTTTTGGAAGATGACTAGTTTGATTGGGTAATGGCGCTCGCATTTGTGACCGGTGGATCTCGAGGGTTGGGGCTGGCAACCGCTAACGGACTAATTGCGGTGGGTCACAAAGTTGTTCTCTTTGCCAAAGACCATTCCCGCCTAGAGAGTGTTGCGGCTTCTCTCGGTTCTGACTTCGAAGTAGTTGATTTAGCTGATATCCGTTTGACGAGAGAGGTTTTTGGGAAAGCCGTTGAAAAATATGGGACTCCCAATATTCTGATGCTGGCCCACGGAGTTATGTCCGATCGAATGGCGAAGACGTTACGCACAAATGATGAAGAGTGGCGAAGAGTCTTGTCCATAAATCTTGATTCGGTATTTACGATCGTCAACGAGGTCGGCGCCAAGATGGCAGAGGCCCGAGATGGCCGAATAATTATCTACAGCGCCTGCCTGGGTCGGATGTCGGGGCCTGGAAATGCTGGTGGCTTGGCGCCATATCGAATTTCTAAAGCTGGCGTAAATGCCTTAGTGCGAAACCTTGCACACGAAACTGGTCATGGGTCACGCGGATTTTGGGTTGATGCAATCTGCCCAAATCATTCACGCACCGATATGGGAGGGTCGGATGCGCCACGCTCGGCCGAGGAAGGTGCAGAGACAGCGATCTGGTTGGCGACTCGGGACTTAGTTCCTGGAGTTACGCAGACCGGACTTCTCTGGGAGGACCACGAAGTCGTTCCTTGGTAGTTTTATAGCTTCTTGCGGTTTATGACTTCACCATCTACCAATATCTTGATTGTGTAGCCCTTAAGGTTCCTTGAGAACTTAATTGTTCTATCACCATCTTCGCCCATGGTGAACTGGCGGTCTATAGTCGCAGCGCCTTTTTTGGTGGCAATAACGCGAACGAGAACCTCAGACTTATTCAAATCAACAGAGATTACGGTCGATTTCGCGCTTAAGCTCTTTAGGGTTAGCGAACCCGAGACTGAAACCTCTTCCTTCTTAGCTTCAGCAATTACTTCTTTTACTTCTTCTGGTTTAGTTTCCTGAGGCTTTACCTCAGACTTTGGTTCATTCTTTTGAGGTGATTCAATTACTGGAATAGGAGTGGTCGCCGCCATTTGTGAATTTTCATATTCGATAACAGCCTGAGGCTTCACCCCGGTACAGGCTGGATAATCTTTGAATCGTTCCAAGCTGCAATCAACCTCAGGAACGACCCAATCGCCTGCTTTTTTCTCCGCTTGCGACCGTTCCCAGCAAGTAGTTGTAATTGCGTTATCAGCTTGCTGGCAATTTATTGTCCCATCGGGATATGTCATGGGAAGACAGATGTTGTTGTCGATATTTTCAGGTAATGCGCAGTTGATTGCAATATCGCCAGAGTAAGTGATCGTCGTGCCCGCAGGGGCCGCTTCTTTCGTTACAAAATTAGTATTCGAAGAAGGTAGTTTTGAGGCATTCTCCTGAGACTTTTCATACTCAATGACAGCTGTTGGCTTTATTCCAGTAC
>JBEGNC010000102.1:0-3531 GCA_041182705.1 Actinomycetota bacterium
GCTTTAAATTCATATGCAAAGTAAGGGCTAAAGTCGGCGAGTGAGTGCGATATCGGTTGAAGGTCTTACCAAGTCATATGGTGAGATCACTGCAGTCAAGAATGCGACATTTGAAGTTCCACTTGGAACGATATGCGGCTTTGTCGGGCCGAATGGCTCGGGAAAGACGACGACTATCCGAATGCTCTTAAGTTTGATAACGCCTACTGCTGGCGCTGGACACATCTTGGATGAACCAATTTCCCATCCGGAGCGCTACCTAGCCAAGGTAGGCGCGATGATTGAAGGTCCGGCTTTCTACCCGGCGTTGACGGGCGAGGAGAACCTCAGAGTCCTTGCGACTTTGGGAGGTTGTTCTCAGGATCGAATCCCATATCTTCTCGAACTCGTAGGGTTGGCCGAACGCGGTGGTTCGAAGTACAAGACATATTCGCTCGGAATGAAACAGCGTTTAGGTATTGCCGCTGCACTTCTTCCAGATCCGAAACTTCTAATCCTCGATGAGCCGACAAATGGCCTCGACCCGGCCGGGATACAAGAGATTAGGGACTTGCTCTCCAGATTAGCCGGGGAAGGGGTGACCGTTTTCGTCTCATCACATCTACTTTCAGAGATCGAGATGATCGCCGAATACCTGGTGATGCTTAGGAAGGGCGAGGTGATCTTCTTCGGTAAGACTGTGGACCTTCTTCACCGGTCGCGCCCAACTATCAATGTAAAGGCAAAGAAGGCGAAAGACCTGGAGAAACTTCTGAAACTAGTGCAAAAAGTTGGTCATCCAGCAGAGCTCGCGGATGGCATCTTGCGAGTGGATGCCGATGAGAATTGGGGCGCGGAATTAAACCGAATCGCCCATGAAAATGGCATTTTGCTCCAGCAAATTACGCCAATTCGCCCTTCGCTCGAAGAGACATTCTTCGATATGACTGAAGGTGAGCGATGAATATCTTCCTAGCCGAATGGCGGAAATTGCGAAGACCGACTCTATTCATTGGAAGCCTAAGCGTAGTTATCGGTGTGACTGCGCTGGTGTCTTCACTCTTGTTCTTGCTGATTGATTCTGAGATGGGAAATGCCGATCGTGGCGAAAGAATCACTCGGGAGATGCTGGCACTTCCAACTGGCGTAACCATCGGATTTAGTAGCTCAGCATCATTGCTCGGTCTGGTTGCGCTCTGTGTATTTGCGGCTCAGACGGCACAGGAATACACCTATGGAACGCTACGAAATCTCTTAGTCAGAGAACCGCGTCGAGTTCGATTGCTCATCGGAAAATACTTATCAATGGCAGCCTTTGCGGCAATTACGGTATTAGTCAGCGCAATCACAAGTATCGCACTTGCTTTTTCGCTCTCTGGAAGAGCGAAGGTGGCGACGGATCTCTGGACGACTGCAGAGGCAAGGACGAGTTTGATCGAGACCTTTGCGAATGTGATGATTTCTACCGTTGGCTATGGAACTATCGGAATGATTCTTGGCTTACTTTTCCGCTCCCCAATTAGTTCGATCTCAATCGGTGTCGGTTGGCTTTTGGTAGTCGAGTCGATAATCTCAATCGCCTGGCGACCGAGCGGTGACTGGATGCCTGGAACGCTACTGTCAATCGTGGCATCGGGAGGCTCCCCGATCGGAGTTACCGATACGCCGAGTTACACCGAAGCGCTGATTCGAGTTGGTGCCTTCTTAGTGGCTGCAGCCGTAGTGACTGGCACTCTGTTCAAGCGCCGAGATGTGGCCAACTAAGCTTTAGTTGAACATTCAACTAAAGCAAGGTAGGCTCGGCATATGGCGGAAAAAACCGTGAAATTCGGCCTGGATACCTTCGGGGATATGCAGCATGGCGATGATGGTCAATTCATTACAGCTGCACAGACGATTCGGAATGTGATTGCCGAAGGTGAACTTGCTGACTCGCTAGGACTAGATCATTTCAATATCGGTGAGCATCATCGTGATGATTTTGCAGTGTCAGCGCCAGACGTTCTATTGGCTGGACTAGCGACAGTAACTAAGCGAATAACCTTGGGGACCGGAGTCACAGTCCTATCTAGTGACGATCCGATTCGGGTCTACCAGCGATTTGCGACCATCGATGCCCTTTCAAATGGCCGCGCAGAGATAACGGCAGGCAGAGGCTCATTCATCGAATCCTTTCCACTTTTCGGATATGAGCTATCCGATTACGGGCGTCTTTTCGAAGAGAAGTTGGATTTGCTAGCAAATGCGCTGACCGAGCGGCCAGTTACATGGCAAGGTTCGATTCGCGCGCCTTTGCAAAATCAAGAGATCTATCCCAAGACTGAACGCGGTTCAATTCCACTTAGAGTTGGAGTTGGTGGAACTCCAGAATCGGTTGTGCGAGCAGCGCGCGTAGGGGCGAAGTTAGCGCTTGCGATTATCGGAGGAGACCCAGCTCGGTTTAAGCCTTTCACTGAGCTCTATCACCAAGCGCTCGCTGAATTTGGACGCGCTAAGTTGGAAGTGTCAATCCATTCACCCGGACATATCAGCGATACGGATGAAACGGCGATCGAAGAGCAGTGGCCGCACTATCACGCGATGTTTGGCCGGATTGGGCGAGAGCGTGGGTGGGGTCCTACTACGAAAGAGCACTATCTAAATGAGGTTAAATACGGTTCTCTTTATGTCGGAAGTCCAGAGACTGTGGCTCAGAAGATCGCCTATGCGATTTCATCGGTGGGGGCAGATCGCTTCGACCTAAAGTATGCAAATGGTCCGATGCCTCATGGAAAACTTATGAAATCCATCGGACTTTATGCGACAAAAGTGGTCCCTAGGGTTCGCGAACTTCTCGGAAATTAGGGCTTTCCGCGCAACAATTGCGGTGGCCAGGCAACCTCAGCCCCTAGTTCCGCCGCAGCGAGCAGTGGCCATCGGGGGTTTCGAAGGAACTCTCGCCCCATCATCACCGCATCTGCAAGGCCGTCGGCGATTATCGAATTTGCCTGGGTTGATTCGGTTATAAGTCCAACGGCTGCGGTTGGGATATTCGCTTCATTACGTATCCGAGTTGCAAACGGAACTTGATAGCCCGGACCAACTGGAACCGGTGCGCCAGAACTTGTACCTCCAGATGAAACATCGATGAGATCAACACCGAGCTCCTTCAATCTTCGAGATAATTCGATTGAATCCTCGATACTCCAGCCGCCTTCAATCCAATCAGAAGCCGAAATACGCACGAAGAGCGGCATCTGATCTGGGATCACGGCGCGAATTGCTTCTGTCGCTTCCAAAAGGAAACGAATTCGATTATCAAAAGCGCCACCATATTGATCGCTTCGGGTATTCGAGATCGGCGAAAGGAATTGATGAAAGAGATATCCGTGAGCTGCATGGATCTCGACCAAATCGAATCCAGCTGCGACTGCTCGGTTAGCGGCAGCGGCAAATGCCTTTGTGAGTTCGGCAATCTCGCTGACCGAAAGCGCTCGCGGTGTTGGATACTTCCCGCCAAAGGCGATAGCGCTGGGCGCAACGCATTCCCAACCGCCCTCGCCGATCTTCGCC
>JBEGNC010000103.1:0-4733 GCA_041182705.1 Actinomycetota bacterium
GATAAGTCTGTCGAATCGATATCAATCGCCTCTGACGCCATCCGAAGTGGAGATATTTCCCTTGAAGAATCGATCTCGTCTCGATTTTGAAGCGATTCCGCTACCTGTCCGCCGAAGATTCCATTCTCCGACAATTCAAGCTCTCGGCGGCGCGCTCTTGCAGCAATATCAGCATGTAGGAACACCTTTAGTTGGGCATTCGGGACGACAACCGTGCCGATATCTCTACCTTCAACGATTATCCCCTCCTTTGCTGAGGAAATTATCTTTCGCTGCAACGTCACGAGTTCTTCCCGTATCTCACGCCAGGCGCTGATCACGCTAACACGATCGGTGACGGCAGGATCTCTTATTTCCCGCGAAATATCGATGCCGCCGCAGAAAGTCCGTGGATCCTTAGGATCACTCTTGAAGGTAATTGGGCTCTCTTTGAGTGCAACGAGTAAACCCGCTGCATCGGTAATTTCTTTGGAGTTCGCTAACCAAGTCGCAGCGCGATAGAGAGCGCCAGTATCCAAGTAGTTCCAGCCTGCCCTGCTTGCCAATCCCTTGGCTGTCGAAGATTTGCCCGATCCACTAGGACCATCGATTGCAACCACAACACCCATTAGATGTGGACCCTCCAACCGTTAGCATGTAAATGTTGGTGCAACTTAGCAGCATCTGCCTCTGAAAGTGCTAATCGGATTAGGCCAGTAAGTTGTTGAGGCGAGTGTTCAAGTGACAAGTCTTCAACATTGACGGAGATTCGGGCACATTCGTTAAAGATTGCCGCCAACTGTCCAGGGCGATCATCAATAACGATATTCACGAACGAATAATTTCTAGGACGAGCGCCGTGCTTTCCTCCAACGCGCGCTTTCGACTCTGCTGCAATCGCAAATCTCTCCTTTAACTTCGCAAAGTCCCCTTCACCAATCGCGCGCTTCATCGATGCGATCTCTATTTCCAATTTGGAAATCATCGCCACCACTTCTTCGCGATTAGCGGCGAAGATCTCAGCCCAGAGACCACTATCGCTATCGGCAATCCGCAACATATCGCGAAGTCCTTGACCTGCCAGCGAGAACTCTCCTGCAGACTCGGAGATCGCAGCGCCGAGCGAAATGCTTATCGCTTGAGGTAAATGCGAGATTGCGGCAAAAAGAGCGTCATGTTCCTTGTTTTCCATTCGATAAGGCGTTGCCCCCATGGAGCGAATGAATTCCTCGACCATTTCAAGGCGCTCCCCCGTCGCTGCGGTACTAGTGGAGATCACCCAAGCTCGCCCCTCAAAGAGGTCGCTTCGTGCGCCCTTAGCTCCAGATATCTCCCGCCCAGCGATTGGATGGGTCTGGATGAAATTTGGAAATAGTCCCGTTAATGCTTCGACTTGCACTTGAAGGTCATTCATAACACTAGCTACATCTATAAATGTTGCACTTGGATTTGCTTTGTATTCACGAGATAAGATCGCCATACGTGATGTAGGCGGTGTTGCAATAATGACCAAGTCCGGTTCTAGGTTGGACTCTCCTTGAGCAATCAGATCCCGGGCAAGGTTTTCAGCGCTTAGATCGGAATCGAGGAGCTCGACCTTAAATCCAAGCTCAGTGGCCTTAAGCGCGATTGAGGTTCCAATCAACCCGGAACCAATGATCCGGAGATTGGTTATCTTCATTGGGCTAGATCTTTTCGAAGAACCGCTGTGCCGCGTAGGTAGATGTGAGCAATCTGCTTTTGACTTCGATCCGTCTGACAGTGCACGAGCGCCCGAATAGTGCGCGGCAACGATCCAGGCACTGGGATCTCGGTGGAGCAGATAAGTGGTACATCCCCCAACCCCATCGCCCTAGCTGAGGCTGCCGGAAAGTCGCTACGGATATCGGTTGTTACTGTGAAGAAAACCGATATGAGATCCTCGACGGTAAGGGCGTTGGCGCGAATAATCTCGGACATCAATTCCACGACCGCTTCCTTCATCAATCCCGCGTCATCGGAATCAATCTGAGTCGCTCCGCGAATACCTCTGATGGCCACCGTCAGATTTTACGCGGGTTCTCTATATTCCCAGGTAATGGATTAACGTGTTTAACCCTTTATCGATAAATAAATTCAGTGCGCCTTAAAGAACGACAGATCAATTATCGACATTCCTTTGACGGATAGGTTGCAGGCGAGAATGTCGATAAATAGTTAAGCTAGCCCCTCTTCACGCTCGCAAATAGCGATAAATATATAATTTTGACCCTCGTAAAAAGTAGATAAAACGATATGTCATTGATTACTAAATGACGATTTATAGTTAAAAGGTTAAAACGAGTTAACCATTAAGCACTTCGACGCTAGATAGATTTCGCCATTTCCCAACCGGAAGCTCTCCGAGATGGATCGAGCCAATCCTGGTCCGCTTTAGTCGGAGAACCTCGTACCCAAAGGACTCAAAGAGCCTGCGAATTATCTGGTTTCGTCCTTCATGGATATCAATCTCTATAACTAGCCCTTTCTTAACGACTCGGTCCACCTTCACTAGTCCATCCGGCAAGCGGACGCCTTTCTCAATCTCTCTAAGGTGGGAATTCTCCATCTCCCGATCGAGCCATACTTCATAGCGCTTAACGACCCCTGCCGACGGATGAATCAGTTTATTTGCCCACTCCCCGTCATTAGTAAGGAGAATCAGCCCCTCGCTCTCCTTATCCAACCTGCCAACGTGAAAAAGGCGAACCGAGGAATCATTGAAAATATCCCCTAAGGAAGGTCGACCGGTAGGGTCTGACATCGTGGACAAAATGCCTTTAGGTTTATAAAACGCAATGTAAGTCTTGGTTATCTTGACCTGAATTACTGAACCATCAACTTGAACTTTATCCTTTTCCGGGTCGATTTTGGTTCCGAGAGTACGGGTTAATCGACCGTTGACGGTTACCCGTCCATCCAAGATAAAGGCTTCGGCTCTTCGGCGACTAGCTAGCCCAGCATCTGCGATAAATTTTTGAAGGCGGATCTCCCGATCGGACATCCGCGAAGTCTACGGGTTTTACTCGGTAAGTGAGGCAATTACCTCATCTAGGCCATCTACATCGGGTAAGAATGGCGCTAGAGCGGGCAGGTCGGAGACGCTATTGAGCCCGATTCTCTCAAGGAAGTAGTTGGTAGTTCGATAGAGAACTGCACCGGTTTCATGCTCGACGCCGCATTCCTCAACAAGTCCGCGATTCACAAGGGTCTTCATAACTGCCTCTACATTCACTCCCCTAATCGCCGAGACCCTGGCTCGGGAAATCGGTTGTCGGTAGGCGATTACAGCAAGGGTTTCCAGGGCAGCCTGGGTTAACTTCGCCTGCTGGCCATCCAATACAAACTTCTCAACAAGAGGCGCTAGATCGGGATGGCTGTAGAACCGCCAGCCCCCAGAAACCTGCTTCAGGGCAAAGCCTCGATTCTCCGCCTCATACTGTTCTTGGAGGATTTTAAGCGCTGCTTGAATCTCCTCAGTTGGGCGTTCAATAATTTGGGCAAGAACGACCTCTGAAACTGGTTCCTCAACCACCATCAAAATGGCCTCAACAGACCTCTCTAGGTCACGCTCCACTCTTCTCCTCCTCGCGGTTCTCTGGTGGCCTATCAAACTCATCGCTAACGCTTATCTCGCCGCTTTCAGCGCCGGTCCAGGTGACCTGGAGTTCGCCTAGGGCCATAACCTGCTCAAATCGAATCTGGCCCTCTTTGTAGAGCTCCAAGAGGGCTAAGAATCTTGCAACCACTACGAGAGTATTAGCAGCATCTGCAACTAGCGCCCGGAAGGTGAGGCTCTTACTGCGTCGAAGAGAGGCGATCACATGATTAGCCTCAGCCGTTACGCTGACCATCGGTAAATGAAGGTGTTCAGTAGATAGGGTCGGCGCCATCTTTGGCGTCAGAACCCGGTTAGCAATGGCTGCAAAGCGCTCTGGGGTTACCCCTATCAATACCTCTGGCAGCAGCGCTGCGAAGATGGGATCGAGAGCCACGCTTCTAGCAAAAGTGCGCTCTTGAATGGCGATCCGATCTGCCAAAATAGCGGCTATCTCCTTGAACGCTCGATACTGGAGCAGTCGAGCAAAGAGCAGATCCCTTGCCTCGAGTAAGGCCAAATCGGCCTCATCATCAACCTCGCCCGATGGCAGTAGTCGAGCTGCTTTTAGATCTAACAAGGTCGCAGCGACGACTAAAAATTCCGTAGCCTGATCGAGCTTCCAACCTTCCTCGGTGCCTTCAAGGGCGCGGATATGGGCGATAAATTCATCTGTAACACTGGCTATCGCCACCTCAGTGATATCCATTTTGTGGCGTGAGATGAGTTGGAGCAGGAGATCAAATGGACCATCGAAATTGTCCAACTTCACGGAAAAGCCAGCTACGCGACCTTCCATATGGGGCGCTGTGCCGACCTGTGAACCTAAAGTATTACTTGAGAGTTCACTACTTTCGCTTTTCATTAGACACATACTCTACGCGTGTCGCTCCATACTTGCGGTACCTCGCTGCGTAAAGTCGCCGCATGGCGAAAAGTGCTTCAGAGATATCTCGCTTGAACGCTAAATCGACAATGTCGAGAGCGGAACAAGACATCGTAACTTCATCATCAGTTCTAGGACGAGAAACTCCATTCTTTCCAGAACCACATCCACTAAGTCAACATGGCGATGCACGGATCATCTCCGTTGTAAATCAAAAAGGTGGAGTTGGAAAAACGACGACGACCATAAATC
>JBEGNC010000104.1:0-4139 GCA_041182705.1 Actinomycetota bacterium
TTGGATTCAGTGTTTCCAAGCGGTTACCTGATACCCATGGTCGAACGGGAATAATCCATACGCCCCATGGCGAAATTGCAACTCCGGCGTTCATCCCTGTTGGCACCAAGGCCACTGTTAAGTCTGCGCTACCTGAATCGGTAGCCGAACTAAATGCTCAAGCGGTGCTAGCAAATGCTTATCACCTCTATCTGCAACCAGGAGCTGACACTCTGGATGAGGCTGGCGGTCTTGGCAAATTCATGAATTGGAAGAAGCCGACTTTCACCGATAGCGGTGGTTTCCAAGTGATGTCACTGGGTGTCGGATTTAAGAAAGTCATCGATATGACGGGAGACTCTCTCAATTCTGATGAGGTCATAGCTGAGAAGCGCGAACGCTTAGCTCATGTCGATGATGATGGCGTCACCTTCAAATCCCATCTCGACGGATCTTTGCACCGGTTCTCACCAGAAGTTTCGATGCAGGTTCAACATAAGATTGGTGCCGACATCATCTTCGCTTTCGATGAATTGACCACTCTGCACAACACCCGTTCGTACCAAGAGCGTTCGCTAGAACGGACGCGACTCTGGGCAATTCGCTGTCTCGATGAACATAAGCGACTTACCGATGCAAGGTCTCACCGTCCTTATCAAGCGCTATTTGGCGTGATTCAGGGAGCGCAATATGAGGATCTTCGGCGTAAAGCAGCCGCCGATCTCTCCTCGATGAGTTCCAGTGGGATTGGTTTCGATGGATTCGGAATTGGTGGAGCGCTCGACAAATCCAAATTGGGCGAAATCGTTAATTGGGTAGTAGAGGAGTTGCCCGAAGATAAGCCGCGCCATCTCTTAGGAATTGGTGAACCTACCGATATCTTCGCAGCGGTCGAAGCGGGTATCGATACCTTCGATTGTGTTGCGCCCACGAGAGAGGCTCGAACGAGCGCGGTTTATAGCCCCTCTGGCCGATTCAATGTTTCGGGCGGCTCATACCGGCGTGACTTCTCCCCTATCGATGAAAACTGTAGTTGCTATACCTGCAAGAACTACACGAAGGCCTACTTGAACCATCTCTTCCGCGCCAAGGAGATTCTGGGGCCAACACTGGCCACCATCCATAATCTGCACTTCATCATCTCGCTAGTCGACACCATCAGAGGCGCGATCGATAATGGGACTTATCTCGAATACAAAGGCGAATTCCTTGGCCGCTACCGGGCGGAGAAGTCTTAAGATTTAATCGACTTCGAGCTAGCTAGCCGCAACAAGAATGAAGCGATGAATGTGGTGGCAATAACGTAAGTGATTGTCAGTGCTTGAATTTCGGTAGCAAAGAATGTGCTCGAGGCAAGTCCAGCGATGACAATCGAAAATTCGCCCCTTGGAATCAATATCGCTGCCACGCTCATGGTCTCCTTAGAATTGCCGAGACCTCGCATCGCCCACCAAGCCGTGAACCATTTTGTCGCGGCGCCCAATAGAGCAAGAAGGAGCGCTGGGAAAAGGACGGGCGGAATATCTGCCGGATTTGTCTGTAACCCGAAAAATACGAAGAAGATCGCTGCGAATAAATCTCGGAGGGGCGCCAATCGAACGCGTGCGACAATGGCTACATCGCCAGTAAGGATTAAGCCGACCAAAAAGGCTGCGACTGCTCCTGAGAAGCCGATATAGGTAGCCAATCCCGAAGCAAGTAGCGCCGCACCAAAGACCGTCAAAAGTAGAGTTGCAGAATCCCCCATGATGTTCGGCGCATGTGGAATATGTACGCCGCGGGCTGCGAGAAGTAGTGCGCCACCGGCGATCAGCAAGGCAAGCGAGATAGAAATCAAGCCCGTAACAAGCGCCACTGAAGCGATAATTGCGCTAATTATGGGTAGATAAACGGCGAGGAATAAGTCCTCGATAACTAAGACACTTATCGCACGTTTTGTCGACGGCAATGAACCCAGTGCTGCATCTTTAATCAATTGCGCTGCGATTCCAGATGAAGAGACGTAGGTAATTCCAGCAAGTACCAAAGCTCCAACAAGTCCCCATCCCAAAATCAGGGCGATAATCGCCCCTGGAATCGAATTGATGATTGCATCTACAAATCCGAGAGAACGGCGCTCCTTAACAGTCGTGACGAGTTCTTTCGCCGTGTATTCCAGGCCGAGCATTAGGAGCAGAAGAATTGCACCAATCTGCGCCCCGAGATTTAGGAATTCATCGCTGAGATTCAACTCGACAATTCCGCCATTGCCAAAGAAGAGCCCTGCACTCAGAAATATTGGAACAGCAGAGAATCTAATCTTCGAAGCGATAAAGGCACCGATTCCGAGCGCAATCAAGACCGAGCCAATTTCCCCCAAAACCAGACCATCTTCTTGGGTGAGGCTTGCGGCTAGGCTCTCCATTTCTAACCCTGAGCCGCTCGAACCGCTTGATCTATGTGGCTGCGAACATGCTTCGTCATCATTTCAATATAGCTCAATACTGATATCTGCTCTCCATTTGGGCGTACTCCAGTTCGACTCCAAGCAGACTCATCTAAAGATCCAAGAATTTCGATATTAGAACTTCTTAACGCGCGGAAGACTTCGACGGAGAGTTTCGGATCGCGATCGCTCTTGAGGGCGGAGAAGGCATCCTCATCCCAATTCGCGAACTGATAACCATCGGATGTCAGCATCATGCGCAGGCGTAGCGCTAGGGAGATTTCAGCATCTGCAATATGAGCAAGGCATTGTGATGCCGTCCAGCCACCATCCTTGGGAACTCGATCCATCGTCAATGCGAAAGTCGTGTAGAAATTCGATACTTCTTCGATATTTGCGAGGCTTTCTTCAATGACATTCTCGTTCATGACCCCAAATCTACCGCACATCAATTAGGCTCGTTCTATGAGGTTATTTGATGGAGATCTGGGTGGACCATTCGATCTGATTTTGGGTCTGCCCGTCCACCCTCTCGTTGTTCATAGTGCGGTCGTGTTGATTCCCTTGGTTTCAATCGCCGGAATCGTGATGGCGCTCAAGAGTGATTTCGCTCGACGGTATGGGAAATTAGTATTTCTCTTCGCGGTTCTTGGGCAAACCGCGATGTTCGTCGCGAAATCCAGTGGTGAAGTTTTCGAAGATCGCCTCGGTAAAGAAGTAGAGCGCCATGCGGAATTCGGTGAGACTGCTCCGATAACCTCACTCCCACTCTTGGCTCTCATCTTCCTCCAATGGCAGATTGCCTCTGGGCGAAGGTTGCCGTCGGCCATAGCCCGACTCACGCCGATCGCGCTGATACCAGCAGCGATCCTGGCTCTGGTCTACATCTATCTAACTGGGCACTCGGGTGCCGATTCGGTTTGGGGCTGGATCAGCGAGAGCTAGAAACTCTTCCAATCCGGAAGAGGAAAATCGAAATAAGAGCGCTCAATATCGAGCCAATAATTACTGCGGTAACGGCAAGGTCCTGAAGCTCCGGAGTATCAAAGGCTAACTTTGCGATAAAGATTGCAACTGTAAATCCGATACCAGCGGTGCTTCCGGTCGCAAAGAGCGCGCGACTGGAAGTGCCGATCGGCAATTCAGCCAGTCGCACTCTATCTACTAGTACCGAAGTTAGGAATACGCCGATCGGTTTTCCTGCTACCAAACCAAGCACAATTCCCCAAGCAATTGGTGATTCCAAAGCGGCTTGCCAGGCTGAGCTAGATAGGACTACTCCGGAGTTGGCAAAGGCAAAGAGAGGGACGACGATAAAACTTGATAACGGGTGGACGCGATGCTCTAGTCTTTCCAGGAAATTCAATTCACCCAACCACTGTCGCGCCGGCGTGAGGATTCCCAGAATCACACCTGCCAGAGTTGGGTGCAATCCAGCTCGATAAAGGCTGTACCAAAGTAATGCGCCGGCCATCACATAAACCCAGATTCGAATTACTCCAAAGCGCTGGAGAATCAAGATAGCGATGATTGCAGCGCCGGCCGCTGCTAGCCAAGAGAAGATGATGCCAGTCGAATAGACCAGCGCAATGATCAAGATCGCCCCGATATCGTCGATTACCGCTAACGCCAGAAGAAATGCCTTGAGGCCCTGCGTTACTCGCGAACCCATAAGGGACAAGACGCCGACCGCAAGAGCGATATCTGTTGCTACCGGAATCGCCCAACCTTCAGG
>JBEGNC010000105.1:0-2849 GCA_041182705.1 Actinomycetota bacterium
TCCGCCGAACTCTCGCCATCGAAGGCGAGCGCTCGTTGTGCCGCCTCGGCGGGAGAAACCCCCGAGATGACCAATTTGCGCATTAACGTGAGACGAGCGAGATCTCCGGCGGTGTAGCGACGGTGTTCGCCGGTACTGTGATCTGTTGGACCTAACCCGTAGCGGCGATCCCAGGTACGTAAGGTGGCTGGCGCCACGCCCAGGCGGCGAGCGACGGCAGCTACCGTTAGAGCCTCGGCTTGGGTCTTTTCGGTCATGACCGAATGGTGGAGGTCACAGGCGACGCGCGCATCTTGAAATTAGGGAGTACTTGAACAACCTACGGCGCGATTGTATAGTCCGGGCTATGTCCGAAACGACTCGCTTACCTAAGCCAGTAGCACAGAACTGGGAATGGCAGTACGAGGGTGCCTGCCGAACCCTGCCAACTGAGATGTTCTTCCATCCAGATGGCGAGCGCGGTCCACGCCGAAAGGCTCGTGAGGTCGCCGCTAAAGCGGTCTGTGGTACCTGCCCCGTAATCGCCCAATGTCGAGCACATGCCCTAGCGGTGCAAGAGCCATATGGGATCTGGGGTGGGCTTACCGAAGAAGAGCGTCTCGAGATCATCAGTAAAGCTCAACGGCAAAACCGAGCATTTACTGCGTAACACTCCTCCTCCTTTCTGCCGGCCAACGCCCCCGTAACAGGGGGCGTTTGTGTTTCTCAGCAGCGAAGTGCGCGTTAAGAGATGGTGCCTGGTTTCTGTCGAAGGCTGATGACCGTAGTTACCGCAAGTGAAGAGATGATCACACCGAGTGAGACTGCAAGTGAGACATGTGGAATCTCGTATCCAAAGGCCTCATGGATTCCGATTCCGTGGAGCGCCTCGATTATCAATTTGATACCGATGAAACCAAGGACGATGGAGAGTCCTTTAGATAAATAAACCAATCGCTTCAAGAGGATTCCCACCAAGAAATAGAGTTGGCGAAGTCCCATCAAGGCAAATGCATTGGCCATGAAGACGATATATGGATCACGGGTTAAGCCGAAAATCGCTGGGATGGAATCCAATGCGAAGAGCAGATCGGTAGTGCCAAGCGCAACAAGGGCAAGTGTGAAAGTCGAAAGACCGCGCTTCCGCAGCGCTGTGATGATCCGGTTCTCCTGCCACTCATCTTCCTCTGGGTCTTCTGTTATCAACTTGTACGCGGTCCACAACAGGATCGCGCCAAAGAAGAAGAAGACAGCCACAAATCGTTCTACAACAGCTGCACCAACAATGATGAAGATTCCGCGCATGACCAGCGCCATCAAGATGCCGAGAAGCAGTACTAGTTGCTCCTTCTCTCGCTCTACCTTCAAGCGCGTCAAGATGATCAAGAAGACGAATAGGTTATCGATTGATAATGAATACTCGGTTATCCAGCCGGCGAAGAATTCAGCGCTAGAAGTGGGGTTTGCCCAGCTCCGCATCGAGATTCCGAAGACGATGGCAGCGCTGACATAGATTGCGGTCCAGGTAGCGGCCTCTCGAAGGGATGTGATGCTATTTCTTCGGTACCAAGCCCAAGCAAGGTCAGCCAGGGTAACTAAGCCGACGATTCCAAGGGTTATGAGCCAGACCGAGCCAGAGATATTCAAAGTTTCATTAGACATTACGCGAGTCTAATGAGAACGGGCCCCGGTTCTACCGAGGCCCGCTATCAACTTCCTATCAAACTAGTGGCTATGGCCACCTGGTCCATGGCTATGGCCGTGGCCCGCGACTTCCTTCTGCTCTTCTGGCTTCTCGAAGACGAGCGCCTCAGTTGTAAGGAACATTGCTGCAATCGAAGCTGCATTAGCTAACGCGGATCGAGTCACTTTTACTGGATCGATTACGCCAGCCTTTACAAGATCGCCATACTCATCGGTGGCGGCATTGAAGCCTTCGTTATTTCCGAGAGTGCGAACCTTGGAGACGACGACATAACCTTCTTGTCCAGCGTTCTCCGCGATCCAACGAAGTGGTTCCTGGCAGGCCTTCGCTACTAAACGAACACCGACTGCGGCATCGCCTTCATAACCAAGATCGTCATCCAAGACGGTTGCGGCATGGACGAGAGCTGCGCCGCCACCTGCGACGATTCCCTCTTCGACAGCTGCACGAGTTGCAGAGATTGCATCTTCCAAACGATGCTTCTTCTCTTTCAACTCAACCTCTGTATGTGCTCCAACTTTGATGACGCATACGCCACCAGATAGTTTCGCTAGACGCTCTTGGAGCTTCTCGCGATCCCAATCAGAATCGACGGTATCGATCTCACGGCGCAATTCTGCGACGCGACCTTCGACATCCTTCTTTGCGCCAGCACCATCAACGATCGTGGTGTGATCCTTGGTGACGACGACGCGACGAGCTTTACCAAGCATGTCGAGTGAGACTTGATCCAACTTCAAACCGATCTCGGTGGAGATGACCTGGCCGCCAGTCAGGATCGCCATGTCTTGGAGCATCGCCTTACGACGATCACCAAAACCGGGCGCCTTAACAGCTGCCGAAGCGAAGACGCCGCGGATGCGGTTTACCACTAGGGTCGAGAGCGCTTCGCCCTCGACATCCTCAGCGATGATAAGTAACGGCTTACTGGTCTTTGCTACCTGCTCGAGGATTGGCAGGATGTCTGAAATAGCCGAGATCTTCCCGCCGGCGATCAAGACGTAGGCATCCTCAAGGACAGCCTCCATCCGATCCTGGTCGGTGACGAAATATGGCGAGATGAAGCCCTTGTCGAACTGCATTCCCTCGGTGAATTCCAATTCCATCCCAGTCGTCGATGATTCTTCGACGGTGATTACGCCATCTTTGCCGACCTTATCCATCG
>JBEGNC010000106.1:0-2643 GCA_041182705.1 Actinomycetota bacterium
CCTTCAGTAATTCGCCACCGCGCTTCGCCTCTTGCTCGCCCTTCGCGGATAGGTGAACATCTACCCAGCCGGTGAATAGATTCTTAGCATTCCATTCGCTCTCACCATGCCGGAGTAGCACCAAGTTGAACATTGCTGAAGTCTAATTGGATTTGGTTATCCGACCAAGTGTGCAAAAGCTTCTAAGTTCGCCAGCGATTCGCCGCGCGATACTCGCCAGGCCCACTCCCGCCGGATTGCGCTGGCAAATCCGAGTTCCAATAGTGGATTGAAGGATGAGTCAGAATATTGCAGAACTGCGCCAATCACGCGGTCTAACTCCTGATCGCTCACGGAGTGAAACGGTAATCGCCCAACGAGATAGATATCGCCTAATTCGTTAATCGCAAAAGCTACGCAATACATTGCGGCGTTCTTCTTCAATAACCATTCATGTACCGAAGCTACGTTCTCATCGGGCTTTCTAATCACAAAGGCATTGATACTTATCGAATGGTCGCCGACGACGATTGCGCAATGCGTTTGCAGTTTCCGTTCCCCCGGTAGGGTCAGATAGAAGTTATTCTCACTTCGATCATGTTCGATATCGTGGGATTCGAGGAACTCCTCGATAGTCGCTAGCGCCATTGCGCGAGTGGTCATAATCAGATCGCGCTTAGGCGCGCGCCGCTTCCCTTGGAAAGAACCTGGTCGTACACATCCAAAATGCCGCGTGCGGTCGCATCCCAACCGAAGTGAGATGCATGCTCGACCGCGCCGAGCGAAAGCAGTAATCGACGCTGTGGTTCATTTAGTAATCGCATGATGGTCGCCGACCAAGCCTTTGGATTATGGCCATCCACGAGTACGCCCGAGATTCCATCGGCTACGGCTGCGCGCAGGCCGCCGACTGCAGTCGCTACGACTGGCGTTCCACAAGCCTGGGCCTCTAGCGCAACAAGGCCAAATGACTCCGAATATGAAGGAACGCACACAAGGTCAGCTGCGCGATACCAATCGGAGAGTTCTTCATGGGGAACTGGTGGTGCGAATTGGATTAGATCGCTAACGCCGAGGAATCGAGCTAGACCTTCTAGTCGCTCTGGTTCTCTAGAGCCATCACCAGATGCACCGCCCATGATCACCGCACGTAACTTGCTCCGAAGTGCCGGTGAATGTTCGACCATCTCAGCTACTGCGCGAATCAAAACTTCGGGACCTTTATGCGGCTGGATACGGCCGACGAAGAGCAACATCAATTGATCGCTTGCGATATTTAATCGCTCTCGCGCTGGTTTCTTTCCGCCATTTACCTTGTAAGTGCGGAGATCTACCCCCGGGGATACGACAAAGACGCGCTCGGGACAGGCGTCATAGAGCGAGACCAGGCTCGCAGCTTCCGATGCGGTATTCGCGATCAATGCGCTTGCTGCTTGGACGACCTGTTCTTCACCAATCGCGCGCATTTCGGGTTCAGGTTGGTCACCTTCAGCAAGGGCGAGATTCTTTACCTTCGCCATCGTATGCATCGTGTGAATTAGCGGTAATCCAAATCGCTCACCCACCAACCAGCCGAGTTGGCCGGAGATCCAATAATGCGAATGGATTAAGTCGTAATGGCCAGCTGGTTGCTTTACTTCATGGCGCAAATAAGAGGACATAAGCGCACAGACCTGGGAGGGAAGTTCGTTCTTCGAGATTCCACCATAAGGACCGGCCTCTAGATGGACCACATTAACGCCATCTGCGATTTCTATTCGATCTGGAAGATTTGGTCGATCGGCGCGGGTGAAGATATCTACAGCTACGCCAGATTCAGCGATTCGCTTTGCGCTCTCCACAACATAGACATTCATTCCGCCGGCATCACCGACGCCGGCTTGTTCTAGCGGCGAGGTATGGAGCATCAATGAAGCGATGCGTCCGACGCGTTTACTCATAACGCACGAGTTTACTCGCGCGAATTTCCCCCACAACCCGGCCATCGCCCATGACCGGCTCTTTCGCAGGCGTAAATTCGATGCCTAGATGCGAAAGCGTCGCATTAGCTAGGGTCGCTGCCCCGCGCTGGGAGCCATCGCTCATCTTCCAAGTGATCGCACCGTTCTTGCTCGCCATCACCATCACGCCCTCTGCGCCATCCTTAACAAATAAACCAGGAACTTCACTCATCAAAATCGTCGGCAATCTACCAACTCCGGAGACCATCACCGGATTACTCGTGCAGGCTTGGAAGATCTCTTGATGGACTGGATCAGTTGATGTAACCAGGTTTTGGATTGCGCGAGTTATTCCGCGAATCGAAAGTGCAAAGAGCGGAGCGCCACAACCATCAATCGATACCTTTGTAATCGATTCACCCGATAACGATTCAAACTCAGTCTTGATCGCTAATTGGAGTGGATGGTTTGGATCCTTATAACTTCCGATATCCCAACCATTTACGACAGAGGTCGCAATCATCCCTGCGTGCTTGCCGCTGCAATTAGCCGAGAGCGATGTTCCTTCCCGATCGCCCCAAGCTGCGCGCTCCTTAGGGTCGAGCGGTTTATCCGGCGTATTTCGTAGGGCGCTCGCATCGAGTTTCACGCTATTCAAGATGGAGGTCGCGGTAGCCAAGTGCTCTGCACTTCCAGCATGGCTGGCGCAAACTAAGGCCAATTC
>JBEGNC010000107.1:0-3800 GCA_041182705.1 Actinomycetota bacterium
TGGGGATTTTGCCTTTCGCTAGGCGCCAATTTTATCAGAGCCAGCCCTAAGTTAAAAACCGGCCTAAGTGGGCGTAAATCAATGGTTTTCTGCCATTATTCGCCAATGAATTTCCGCCGTCTATTTGCCGCAATCACCTGCCTCGGCCTCTTGACAGGATGCGCCGCCGGTGGCGACGCCCCAACCAGGATGATCCGCGAGGTCACCGATGGCGTCGAGACTGACGTTGGAGATATCAAGTTACGCAATGTGAAAGTCGTAGCGCTGCCGGATGGTTCGGGAACTTTGATCGGCTTTGTCGTAAACCATAACGATGCCCCAGATCAATTAGTCGCTATCAGCATCAACGGCAAGATGGCTGAGGTCCAAGGCGATGGATCACTCCTGAAGAACGAACCCGTTGTCTTCGAAGGTGAGTCTGCAACTGCTAAAGCCAAGGTCGCTCTCCTAGGTGAGAAGGCTGGTTATCGAGTGCCGGTCGTCTTTTACTTCGCGAAATCAGGAAAAGTCGAACTAGATACTTTGATTGTCCCTAATACCGGGATCTACAGCTCCATCTTGTAACCCAGACCTCTTACTGTCTGGATAATCTTTGGATTGGCTGGATCGCTCTCGATCTTAGCTCTAAGTCGTTTGATGTGAACATCTAGAGTCTTGGTATCCCCGACATAATCACTGCCCCACACACGATCAATCAATTGGATACGGGTCAATACTCGACCGGCATTGCGCATCAGGAATTCGAGTAACTCAAACTCCTTCAATGGCAATGAAACTGGGATTCCATTTACCGATACTTGATGGCGATCGATATCCATTCGGATGCTTCCGGTAACCAATACTCCCTGATCCGAAGCGCCAGCTTCACTGTGATTTCTTCGAAGTACCGCATTGATTCGAGCCACCAATTCTCGGGCTGAATAAGGCTTGGTCACATAGTCATCGGCGCCGATTTCTAATCCGACGACTTTGTCGACCTCAGAATCCTTAGCCGTGAGCATGATGATGGGAACCTTCGACTTGGCGCGAATTTGGCGGCAGACCTCAGTTCCGGAGACTTCTGGAATCATCAGATCCAAGAGAATTAGGTCGATACCGCCCTGCTCAAACTTTCGGAGAGCTTCGGTGCCGGTAGTAGCGGTAACCACTGTGAATCCCTCTTTCCCAAGGAGAAATTCCAGCGCCTCCGAGAAGGAAGTCTCATCTTCGACAATCAGAATCCGAGTCACGCCTCTACCCTTTCACTTTCAACGCTAGCGATTGGAAGTAACACCGAGAAGGTACTACCTACTCCTACTTTGCTCCAGACTCGCACATCGCCACCATGGTTGAGAGCGACATGTTTGACAATCGAAAGTCCGAGTCCAGTCCCGCCAGTTGATCGGGAGCGAGCCGGATCGACTCGATAGAAACGCTCGAAGATACGACCTAATTCATTCTCTGGGATACCTACCCCTTGGTCAGTAACCGCAATCTCGGCAATACCATCTCGATTCTTGGAAGTAATCGAAACCTTTGTGTTATCACTGCTGTAATTGATGGCATTTTCAACCAGATTATGGATCGCCGCTGTTAATTGAGTTCGATCACCGATTATGGTCGCGTCATCGATTACGCCAATCTCCACCAAGATCTGTCGCGCCTCTGCAGAAACGCTTGCCTGGCTGACTGCTTCCTGGATTACATCAGCGATTGATACTGGGAGCGCCTTCTGCAAGGGATCGCTACTTTGTAATCTCGATAGATCGATGATTTCTTGGACTAGATCCGTGAGCCGGCGCGCTTCGTTCTGCATCCTGGTCGCAAACCGCACCACTTCATTAGGTTCATCTTTCGCTCCGAGGATCGCTTCACTTAATAGTCCAAGTGCGCCAATTGGCGTCTTTAGTTCATGGGACACATTCGCAACGAAATCTCGCCGCACCGCTTCGATTCGTCGTGCTTCACTCTCATCTGAAAGTAGCACCAGAACTACGCCCTCTTCATTTAGCGGCGTGGCTGCTACTTTCAATACTCTCCGCCCTTCACCAATCGGACCACGAGCGATCTCTAACGAACCACGATAAGTCTCATTGGATCTTCGAACGCCCCGAATCAGCGCAATCAATTCCTCACTTATCAATCGGCCATCCTTTGTTACACCTAAAGAATCCATGTCAATCGATTGATAACGAATTAGTTCACCAGGCAGTACGACTAAGGATTTCGTCTCAAGTGAATCAAGAACTTTCAGAAGAATCTGTGGAAGTTCCAGCCGACTATCCAAGGCATCCTTACGGAACTTCATGGCGTAATGCTACGAAAAAGGCCCGGGGCGGTCACCTTTCATCGATTTACCGGCTGTTCACTCGGCCGCCAGGCCGAATTCACCTGCAAAGTTCATTTTTCCAGGCAAACCAATTACTTTTAGCCAATGAGTTGGCTACGTAGCGCTTTCCAAGTCGAACTTGATGGGGTCACATCTACCCTGGTCGAGTTATCCAATACTGTCTCATCGGCTATTGAGAAGGCGACCCATGCATTGATAAATGCTGATCTCGCCGAAGCAGAAGAGGTAATCGCAGCCGACGATCGAATTGATCATATGCAACATGAACTAGATGGTCGCATTATCGACATCATCGCACGCCAACAACCGGTCGCTTCAGACTTGCGAGCCCTAGTCACCGCCCTTCGGATGAGCGCTGATCTCGAGCGAATGGGTGATATGGCCCATCATGTAGCGAAGATAACTCGGTTACGTCATCCGCAAGTAGCAGTACCAAATGAGTTATTGAAGACCATCGAACAGATGGGCGTAGTTGCTAAAACCATCTCGGATAAAGCCGGCTTGGTAATCAACTCACGCGATGTGGATAAAGCCCTGGAATTAGAACGAGATGACGATGAGATGGATATCCTCCATCGTAAGTTATTTACCATCCTGCTCGACGATAGTTGGGAGCATGGAATCGAAACCGCAATCGATATCACTTTGGTCGGGCGTTACTACGAACGATTTGCTGACCATGCCGTATCGGTCGCGCGCCGGGTCTACTTCTTAGTTACCGGCAAGTTCACAAACGAATAATTTACTTTTTACCTTGATTGGCTACGGCCGCAATCGCCGTGGCAGCCGCTGCTGGGTCTAGATACTCCGCGGCTTTGAGGGGCTTGAATTCCTTATCCAATTGATAATGAAGCGGAATCCCGGTCGGGATATTTAGCTCCGCAATCTCCGAATCAGATATGCCATCTAAGTGCTTCACCAGGGCGCGGAGCGAATTTCCATGCGCCGCAACTAAGACGGTGTTCCCCGCTTGTAGATCCGGAACAATCGCGCTCTCCCAGTACGGAATCATCCGATTGACCACATCTTTTAGGCACTCCGTCTTTGGCATCTCATTACCTAGATCGCTGTATCTCAGATCAGCAGCCTGTGAATATGGATCTTGGTCATCGATTGGAGGTGGTGGAACATCATAAGAACGGCGCCACAGCTTGAACTGTTCCTCGCCATACTGCGCCAACGTTGCTGCTTTATCTTTTCCTTGGAGAGCGCCGTAATGTCGCTCATTCAAGCGCCAAGTTCTTCGAACTGGAATCCAGTGGCGATCACAATTATCAAGTGCGATGTTCGCAGTTTGAATCGCACGTCTTAACAGGGAAGTATGGGCAAGATCTGGGTATAAGCCGTGCTCCTTCAGTAATTCGCCACCGCGCTTCGCCTCTTGCTCGCCCTTCGCGGATAGGTGAACATCTACCCAGCCGGTGAATAGATTCTTAGCATTCCATTCGCTCTCACCATGCCGGAGTAGCAC
>JBEGNC010000108.1:0-6175 GCA_041182705.1 Actinomycetota bacterium
CGACTACGCAGAACCGGGTCGAAGTAGTGCAGCGAAGTAAGGTAAGTGGAACGCCGAGATCGTTGTTGTATGAATTCTCTGGGATTACAGTTTCGCCAACCCTAGCAAGGACTGTTCCCAGTATGTCTTTGCTAGTCGTCTTACCTTGGGATCCTGTTATCGCAACTACTTTCAAATCCTTCAATCTATTGCGCAATTCACTTGCTATACGAGAGAGCGCCTCGATCACATTCTGGACGCGGATATGCGGTCCAGATACTGGCTTGGTGGTGAGCGCCATGATCGCACCAGCGGCAAAGGCAGCATCTACAAAATCGTGTCCATCAAACTTCGCGCCCGGTAAAGCGAGGAAGACCTCGCCGGGCCTGATTGACCGAGAATCGAATCGGAATTCACCATCAATGACCAGATCCACCGGACCGGAATAATCGCCAGAGACAATCGACGCTATCTCGCTAGCTTTCATAGGAATCATCGCGAAAACGCCACCTTCAACTCTTCCCGATCATCAAAAGGTAGAAGTAAGCCATTTATCTCCTGCCCAGTTTCATGTCCTTTGCCCAAGACGATTACTACATCACCCTCGCCGGCCATTGACACTGCGCTCCGGATTGCATCCCGACGATCTACTATTACCTGCGCTGAATTCTGCAGCACCAACCCCTCGGTCATCTCCTTTAGGATCGCATCGGGATCTTCGCTACGCGGGTTATCGCTTGTGAAAATCGGAATGTCGCAACCATCATTCAACGCCTTACCCATAAGCGGGCGCTTACTTCTATCCCGGTCTCCCCCGCAACCAAGTACTGCTATCAACCTTCCAGAGTGTGAAGTCCGAAGTGTCTGCAGGATTCGAGTTACGGCGTCAGGTGTGTGTGCATAGTCGACCAGTGCAGTGAATGGCGCTTTGATGTTGACCAATTCAAGTCTGCCCGGAGCACCAGTTAGAGATGGCATGGCGTTTGCAATATCGATTGGATCCACACCGCTATCGGAAGCAATCGAGACCGCAAGAAGTAGGTTCTCTAGATTATGTTCGCCCACCAAGCGAACTTCGCCTTCGATTAATACGCCGGCTGCAGAACGAATAGCTAGTGAATATCCGCTTGTTATTGGATTCAAAGACTCGATGTACCAATCCGCTTTCCCAGTAATCGAGAGAGTTTGAACTGGAACTTCGCTCTCGGTGGCCAATCTATTTCCATACTCTCCGTCGATTACGATGAAAGCCTGATCGGCGTATTCGAAACTGAAGAGCGCACGCTTAGCCTTGTAGTAGCTCTCCATATCGCCGTGATAGTCCAGATGGTCTTGGGTCAGATTGGTAAAACCAACTGATGAAAAACGGGTTCCGCTTAAGCGTCGCTGGTGAATGGCGTGGCTGCTCGCCTCCATTGCAACATTCTTGATTCCGGCCTCGACCATAGCTGCCAAAGTCTGTTGGATTACTTCGCTCTCCGGGGTCGTATGAGTTGTAGGAAATGACTGCTCATTGAATTTGATTCCTACTGTCCCAACAAGACCAGAATCTCGTCCGACAGAACGCCAAATCTGATGAATCAGGTGAGTGGTAGTGGTCTTCCCATTCGTTCCGGTAACACCAGTCACATACACCTTGCGACTTGGTGAGCCGTAGAACCAATCCGCGAGCGGGCCACAGATGGAGCGTGGATTCGATACCACCAATAGTGGCGAACGGGAGGAGTTCGTCCGCCCACTTTCGTCGGTAAGTATCGCCCTCGCACCACGCTCCAGTGCGGCTTCGATGAAGTCGCTACCGTGGGCTCGCTCCCCCGGTAACGCAAGGAAAATATCGCCAACTTCTACCGATCTTGAGTCGCTAGCAACTCCAGTGATGGTCACATCTTCGCCCAAGCGTTCGATGCCTAGGAAGTCACACACTTCAGCCAGACTCTTAGATGGCGAAATCTTGGGACGCATCAGCTCTTTCGGGTCGTTGAATTCTCTGCAGCCGCTTGCTGTGCTGCCAGCTTCTTTTTTAGCGCCTTCTCATCAAGGGCGTAAATCTCGTTTGGTTTAGCAGTTGGCGGAATGTGTTGATCCTTCAATACGAAGCTCATCACTTTCTTGAAGACCGGTCCGCCAAGATAACCGCCGTAGTAAATCCCCTTTGGATCTTGGATCGTCACACTCACTACATATTCAGGTTTATCCGCAGGAGCGAAGCCGATGAAGGATGCGGTGTATCCCCGATAACAGCCGCAGGAATCATTGATGCGCCGTGCAGTTCCAGTCTTGCCAGCCACGCGATAGCCAGAAATAGCTGCTGTTGGCGCAGTTCCAGATGCGGACACGACACTCTCCATCATCAATCGCATCTTGGCTGCGGTCTCTTCACTTACAACGCGAACTGAATTCTCCTTGGCTCGTGGCGTATATCGACCAGCAGCATCGCTGTAGCCAGCAATCAGAGTTGGAGTGACGCGGACGCCACCATTTGCGATCGTCGCAAAGACTGAAGTGGCTTGCATCGCGGTTACCGAGTAGCCCTGTCCGAAGGCTACGGTCGGAGCCGTGGTTCCAGACCAATCATCGACATCAAGGAGCTTTCCAGTCTCCTCTCCGGGAAGACCTGAACCAGTCTTCTCCGCGATTCCGAATTTCTTTAGATAAGAGTGGAGCTTGTCGTTCGAAAGCATCTCTCCGACTTGGATCGCCGCTGTATTACTTGATTGCGCTAGCGCGCCAGCGAGCGTTAACTTTAGAAGTGGATGTGGATCGTGATCATGGAAAACCTTGTTTGAGCGCTTCAGTTTGTAAGGAACCCGCATAACTGACTCTGGCGCAATCTTCCCCTCTTCAATTGCCGCTGCGAAAGTGATTACCTTTCCAGTTGATCCCGGCTCATAGACTTCGTTTACAGATGGATTCTTCCAGCGATATGGATCCACGCCTTTAGTGTCACCAGGCATGAAAGTTGGATAGCTTGCATGAGCCAGCACATGTCCGGTTTTTGGATCGAGGACAATAACCGTCCCTGATAGCGCGCGCGCCTGCTTCACGGCGCTTCGAATCGCTTCCTGGGCTACCCATTGGACATCTCGATCAATCGTCAATCTAACGGTATTGCCCTTCCGTTCCTCCGCAGTGATCTTCTGCGTTCCTGGAATTATGGTCCCCGCAGCATTGGCATATGTGTATTCACCATTTACGCCAGCGAGGGTCGAATTGAGGCTGTACTCCAATCCAGCTGCGCCATTACCTGATTGGTTTACGAAGCCAATGACAGCCGCACCAAGATCGCCCTCTGGATACTCCCGGGTATAGATACGCTCTGCGAAGAAGCCCGCTAATTGCTTAGCGAAGCCACCATCTTCCTTTGCGACATTGGTGTTGTATTCATCGATTGCGCTCTGTAGCGAACGCCAAACCTTTGGCGAAACACTCTGAGCAATGACCACATATCTACGATCGCCGATCAACTTTCCGAGAAGAGCTGTTTCATCCATACCCAATATCGGAGCTGCCAAACTAGCGAGCTTCTTCGGATAGTCGATGATTGCTTGATCTACCAGCACCCGATAAGAGATGACAGAGCGAGCGAATTCGAGGCCATTCACATCGGTAATCGCTCCTCTAGGAGCCATGATGATGGTCTTCTTTGCCAACTCCATATCGGCCTTTGTCGCGTAGCCGGCGGCACGAACGCCTTGGACATCGATGAGTCTTACAGCGAAAGCAAGGAGGAGAACGAGCGAGATCGCAACTAGATAGCGAATCCGCCGCTCCACCATTTTATCGTGTGCCATTTATCGCTTACCTGCCTTCGCGCTCTCATCAAGAATCTCGGGTTGCTCGGAAATATCGAGGAAGACTGGGGTATCGCTTGGAATCATTCCTAGAGCGATCGCGCGGCGTGCCAGATTCTCTGGGGTAGAGATGGAGGCAACTTGTCGAAGCGCTGCTTCGCGATCTTCGTTTATCGCGATTACCTCAAGTTTCAACTCGCGGATCCTTACTGCATCATGGCCAAGGAGAAGATTTATTCCGAGTAGACCAAGAAGACCGAGAGAGAGAATGAGACCGATTAATCCATAGAAGAGTCGATCGCTTGCTTGCTCTCCAGGCACCGGCTTCAACTCGGGGACTAATTTCAAAACCGCTCTCGTCCCGCGGTTGATTACGGCTTTCCGGGACCGTTCGACGGCCGGCGCTAGGGCAGATAAGGCCATTAGCTTGCCATCCGCTCTAGCGCACGAAGCCGGACGGATTGTGCCCGGGAATTCACTTCGATCTCAGCGTCACTAGCTTTCTCACTTCCGCTGAAGATCAATCGATATTTCGCTTTCAAGGAATCAATCTCTATCGGTAACCCAACTGGACTCTTCGATTCCGTCACGGCCTGGAAGGCGCGCTTGACAATCTTGTCTTCTAATGACTGGAAGGACATGACGACCAAACGACCACCAACTTTCAACGATTCGATCGCTGCTGGAATGGCTCGCTCCAAGATCGCTAACTCTTGATTTACCTCGATCCGCAGCGCCTGGAAGGTCCGCTTGGCTGGATTTCCACCAACACGGCGCGCTGGAGCCGGAATACTCTCCTTGATCAACTCGGCCAGTCTGCTGGTCGAAGTTATCGGTGTTCGAGAACGATCTCGGATTATGTTCTCAGCGATGCGATTTGCGAATCGCTCTTCGCCATATTCTCGAATGACGCGGACCAATTCGGATTTCTCATATTGATTTACTATCTCCGCCGCTGTAATCCCAGATGAGGTGTCCATCCGCATATCCAGCGGAGCATCTTTAGAGTAAGAGAAACCGCGCTCCTCGTTATCAAGTTGCATCGAAGAGACGCCCAAATCGAAGAGGATGCCGTCTACATCATTTAATCCTTGGCCTTGGAGAACCGTTGGAATCTGGTCGTAAATCGCATGAATGATGGTCAATCTGCTGGCGAACTTTGCTAATCGCTCTGCACTCTTCGCGATTGCGCTGGGATCTCGATCAAGAGCAATCACCCTGAGGTTGGGAAATCGGTTTAGTAATTCTTCGGTATGGCCGCCTAGCCCCAAAGTGGCATCTACCACGACTGGATTCGGACTTTTTTCGATAGATGGGGTCAACAGCGCAATACAGCGATCCAGCATCACTGGCGTGTGCTCCATCTGCTTCCCCTCCTTCATCTTCATCCGTACTGCTCTGACTTGTTCTCTGCTCTGGTCACCGCCGGCCGACGGATTTGGGGGTTGACCGGCACCGGGGAAGAGGTGCCGCTCACTGAAGGTCGGCGGTGGCCACAGAAGAGAGCGGCCAGATTCTTAGAACAGTCCTGGGAACACCTCCTCAGAAACTTCAGCAAAACCCTTTTCGCGATCTGCTAGATATTTCTTCCAAGATTTCGCATCCCAAATCTCTACTCGGGTATTGGCGCCAATCACTACGCACTCTTTCTCTAAAGCTGCGTAATCACGAAGACCCGTTGGGATTGTTACTCGACCTTGCTTATCTGGAATCTCATCGTGTGCTCCGGCGAACATAACTCGCATGTAATCGCGAGCGGATTTCGCAGTTAATGGCGCTTGTTTTAGCTGGTCCGTGATTCGTGCGAATTCACTGGAAGGAAATACATACAAGCAACGCTCTTGACCTTTTGTGATAACTAGGCCACTTGCCAATTCATCGCGGAATCGCGCTGGCAAGATCAAACGGCCCTTCTCATCAAGGCGAGGTTCATGAGTGCCGAGAAACACTGTTGACCTCCCCCAAGAAACGCCCTGCAGGACCCCCGTCCCGCTTAATTCCCCACTTTACTCCCTTTTACTCCATTTTCAACCACCTTCCCCCAAAATTTATGCGGCAGCGCTGGGAGCGCTCCCCACCTTTTGGGCATAAAAAAACCCGCCAGAGGGGCGGGCGTTTAGACGATACCTACTACTACTCGCTCTGATTCCTTCGATCCCAGCGCTCTTCGAAGAGCGACCACTTGGAGCCACGCTTGATTCGAGCGCCACGATTGGAGATACCAGCCATGAGCCCGCCTAGGTTGGAGATGGCGAGTACCGCTCCTCCTAGCGAAATGGCAAAGCCAATGATGCCGACGGCTGGGGTTTGAGTAATCACGCCCGAGAGGAGGACAACTACCCCCATCACGCCGAGCAGGAAACCGGCAACTACCCGAGAGCGGCTAGGCGTCTTCCCCTTAAAGG
>JBEGNC010000109.1:0-5547 GCA_041182705.1 Actinomycetota bacterium
ACCTTGGCGACTCGAGCCGCTTCGGCCTCACTGGGATAACGGCCATGTCGAAGACCATTACCGACGCGATCCAGCATCTTGATCGACTCTTCGATGATCACCGCGAGATCCTCAGCGCCCGACTTTGAAGAAGCCAGTGATGGCGGCGCATCAATGATCCGAATCGATAGAGCTTGTGGCCCTTTGCGACCTTCAGCAACGCCAAACTCCAACTTAGTTCCTGGCTTTAGCGTCGTCACGCCCTCCGGAAGGGCTGAGGCTGCAACGTAGACATCTTCGCCTTCTTCAGATGAGATGAAGCCAAATCCTTTTTCCAGGCTAAACCATTTCACGCGACCGACTGGCATGGCTCCTCCTCAAGAAGTTTGAAGTGTCGTTTCATCTACGCCGCGCTTTGCGGACAGGTGGCTAGTTTACTGCTTCGGAATGAGCGCCGCAGCCGTGATTAATGGCCACCACACGCGCATCTTCCGGTGAGATGGCATTTGCGCAGACGCCAAATGCCTGTCGGAGCGAGCCGCTCAGCGGTACGAAGAATCCACAACTTCCGCAACTCTTTGGTGCGAGCTTCGCAAGATCGCTATTGGGTCCACGATCGCCCTCAATCCAGCGCTTGGCCGCCTGATCTCTACCTTCAATCGAAAGGATTCGGGCTCGGCCAGCGCCAAGTTCGAAGAGTTCATGAAGGTCTAGCTCTTCATCGCTTGGGAGAACTGCGCTTCCCGGAACCAACCGCGCATCATCTGCAGCGGTTGGGACGATAGTTCCAGCGACAACATCTTCAGCGGTGATTCGCTCGCTATATGGGACCCACTCGGGAGCCAATAATGAATCCGGCCCAGGAAGAAGAACAACATCACAGATGGTTGGAGCGCTCTGAGAATCAGCTTTGGCGATTGTGACCGCCCACTGCCATCCGACATATCCCGGTAAGAATGCTTCGAATAGGTATGAAGCCACATGATCGCCATCGCTATCAACAGCAATCAGAGCGCCAACGAACTCCTTATCTTTTGCATCTTCAAGAGCTGCGCTACGAGCAAGATCAGCGGCGCCGAATGGATCGACGCCGCTAGTCTTCTTGGATTTCTTCTCTGTCGCGCGTGACATAGAAGGAAGTGTATCTGCTCTTTAAAAGTCCATATCTCCGCCAGGAGCTGCTGGAGCCGCTGACTTAGGTTCTGGCTTATCTGCGATAACCGCTTCCGTTGTTAGGAAGAGGGCTGCAATCGATGCGGCATTCTGGAGCGCAGAACGTGTGACCTTCGCTGGATCGATAATCCCAGACTTGATCATGTCTACATACTCGCCTGATGCTGCGTTCAATCCATGTCCGGCTTCGAGATGGCGCACCTTCTCCACTACTACACCACCCTCGAGACCTGCATTGATTGCAATCTGCTTCAGCGGAGCCTCGATAGCGAACTCGACGATCTTCGCTCCGGTCGCTTCATCGCCAGATAACTTCAACTTATCGAAAGCCTTCTTCGATGCCTGCAGCAACGCTACGCCACCACCAGCAACGATTCCCTCTTCGACGGCCGCTTTGGCATTACGCACCGCATCTTCGATTCGATGCTTGCGTTCCTTAAGCTCAACTTCGGTTGCTGCGCCCGCTTTTATTACTGCAACGCCGCCCGCGAGTTTTGCCAGACGCTCTTGCAACTTCTCCCGGTCATAATCGGAATCAGAATTCTCGATCTCAGCCCGAATCTGATTGACCCGACCCTGGACTTGGTCCTTATCGCCAGCGCCATCAACGATTGTGGTCTCATCCTTGGTAATCACTACTTTTCGCGCCTTGCCCAAGAGATCTATGGTGACGGCATCGAGTTTCAAGCCGACTTCCTCGGATACGACAGTTGCGCCAGTAAGGATGGCCATATCCTGGAGCATCGCTTTACGACGATCTCCGAAACCCGGCGCCTTAACAGCAGCAGATCGGAAAGTTCCCCGGATCTTATTTACAACCAGGGTAGCTAGCGCCTCACCCTCGATATCTTCAGCGATGATCGCAAGTGGCTTACCGGACTGCATTACTTTCTCAAGAATCGGCAGTAGATCCTTAATGTTCGAGATCTTGGAGTTCGCAATCAAGATATATGGATCTTCTAGGACTGCTTCCATCCTCTCGGTATCAGTAACCATGTAAGGAGAGATGTAACCCTTATCAAAACGCATACCTTCGGTTAGTTCTAACTCAAGACCGAATGTATTGCTCTCTTCGACGGTTATTACGCCTTCCTTGCCAACCTTGTCCATCGCTTCAGCGATCATCTCGCCAATGGTGGAATCCGCAGCAGAAATCGATGCAGTAGCAGAGATCTGCTCCTTGGTTTCGACTGGCTTTGCCATGGCAGAGAGTTCAGTCGAGATCGCCTCAACTGCCTTCTCGATACCGCGCTTTAGTGACATTGGGTTCGAACCCGCAGCAACATTGCGAAGGCCTTCGCGGACTAACGCCTGAGCCAAGACCGTTGCAGTCGTAGTTCCGTCACCCGCGACATCATCGGTCTTCTTGGCGACTTCCTTAACGAGCTCAGCGCCAATCTTCTCCCATGGATCATCGAGTTCGATCTCTTTAGCGATCGATACGCCATCGTTGGTGATGGTGGGTGCGCCCCACTTCTTCTCTAGAACTACATTCCGGCCTCGTGGCCCAAGGGTTACCTTCACCGCATCAGCCAAGGTATTCATTCCGCGCTCAAGACCGCGGCGCGCTTCTTCATTAAAGGCAATCATCTTTGCCATAGTTCTTCTGACTCCCTGTTTGTAGAGGTGGTTCGGGCGACTTATCACTCTCGCCCGGCGAGTGCTAACGCCAAGCCTAGGGTTAGTTATTCCAGCCCTCAAATCAGCGTTTTCCCGTCCTCAAATCAGCTCTGCCCTTGGCTATCGCCAGAGCGGCTTAGCGGGCGAGGTATCCGATGAGGGGGCAAATCCGAGCCCTGAGGGGGCTAAACCGGCCGATAGGGCCAAGGAGCCTAGCGCGGCCACCATCGCCCCATTATCGGTGCAGAGAATGGGCGGCGGCGTCCTTAACTCGATACCAGCCTGCTCGCAGCGCTCGATCGCAAGGGCGCGTAATCGAGAGTTAGCCGCAACTCCCCCAGATATCACGAGGGAATCGATGCCAGTTTCCTGACAGGCCGCAATCGACTTTCGCAGCAAGACATCTGCGATTGCCTCTTGAAATGAAGCTGCGACATCAGCTCTGCGGTAATTCGGAGTCTGGGCGAGATACCTAGAAACAGCAGTCTTCAACCCGGAGAACGAGAAGTTGAATCTATGTTCGGCTTGATCCTTAGGTTGCGTTAAACCTCTCGGGAAATTGATAGAACTTGAATCACCGCTCTTAGCTTCGTTATCGATTAGCGGCCCACCTGGGAATCCGAGACCCATCAATCGTGCGATCTTGTCGAAGGCCTCACCAGCTGCATCGTCAATGGTCCTACCAAGCGGCTTGATATCGCTAGTCAAATCATTCACCTGAAGAATTGAACTATGTCCGCCACTGACAACAAGTGCGATGGTTGGTCGAATCGGTCGATCATTATCGAGGGTATCAACGGCTATATGTGCGGCTAGATGATTCACGCCATAAATAGGTTTATCGAGGGCCAGCGCTAACCCTTCGCCGGCAGCAACACCAATCATTAGTGAAGAGATCAATCCTGGGCCGGCTGTGACTGCAATTGCATCGATATAACTTAGCTCGACCTTAGCGCTCTTCAAAGCCTCGCTGATCGTCTGATCCATCTTCTCTAAGTGGGCTCGAGCTGCAACCTCAGGAACGATTCCGCCGAAATTCTGGTGTTCTGGAATACTCGAATAGATGATGTTGGCTAGTAACTTTCGCCCCGAAACAATCCCGACCGCCGTCTCATCACAAGAAGTCTCGATCCCGAGGATTAATGGATTAGAACTCATCAAGGCTCCGCTCCATCACATACGCATCAAGCCCGGCTCCGTAATAATTCGGCCGGACTCGAATTCGCTGATATCCCGCCGCTTCGTAGAGCTTTATCGCTGCTTCATTTGTAACTGCGACTTCTAGCATGACCTTACGGATACCTCGTTCGGCCGACCAGGCCTCAAGTCGCTTAAGGAGTTCCCCGCCAATTCCTCTTCTGCGATAGTCCTCCCGAACGGTAAGAGTATGGATATCGACCACTTCACCGGCGATTGCAGCTCCGCCATATCCAATGATTCCGCCCTCACTGGCAACGAGATACTTACGGGAACTTGCAATCGCTGATAGCTCCTCTTTGAATTGATTGATAGTCCAGGCATCCTTCAGATATGCAGATTTCTCGATCGCAAGGACCTCTGGAAGATCGAAGTTGGTCATGTCTCGATAAGAGATCATCGAGACTTCTCCGATGATTGGGTATCTGGGGCGCGAAGATAAATTGGTTCCGTTATCGAATCCCTCTCCGCAGCGGCCAGGAGTTTCCCTGCCGATGGATAGAGCGATTGGCCTGATAGAACTCCGTAATTCTTACCTGGCATCGAAGAAAGTTCAGCTGTAGTCGAGACGCCCGGGCCACTTACGCGCTCACCATTTATATATTTTGCCCAGAAGATCTCATTACGACGAGCATCGGTGGTAATCAGATAATCCGACTCTGATACGTCGATTCCATCTAACGAACAAACGCCAATCAACTTGATGTCTCGCCCGAGTGCAAAGGCGCGCGCAAAGGCGATTCCAACTCGCAAGCCCACATAGGAGCCAGGCCCCATGCCCACAATCACTTGGTCAATTCGAGGCAATTTCGCTAAGGCCTCTGTTACATAAGTTGGTATTACTTCAGCATGTGCCACCGGTCCCAGGTGATAGCGCTCAAAGACGATTTGTGAGCCCAGCGCAGCTCCTACACAACTCTGAATCGATGAGGTATCGATAATCAGGCTATTCATATCGCCAATTGCTCCCACCGCTTTCCATTCGCGACAAACTCGACTTCCCGATCTGATTCAGACTCACCTTGAGCGAATCGGATGAGTAAGAACTCTCGATCTAAATCCTTAGTCAGCTCTTCACCCCATTCAATTAGGTGGATTGCATCCTCGCCAAAGTTGATATCAAGCTCCTCTATTTGCCGGGCAAGATCTCCTTCACCTAATAGGCGATATAAATCGGAGTGGACCAACTTCGGATTGGTTTCATGGGCGCGGGAGATGACGAAGGTTGGTGAGGAAGTTTCCACTCCCAAGAACTCTCCGATTCCACGGACGAAGGTGGTCTTACCTGCTCCCATTTCACCTGAGAGAATCACCAGATCTCCGGCTCGAAGTTGGGAAGCCAATCTCCGCCCCAGTTCGATCATCGATTCAGCGGAGGTGACCAGCATTTCGCAATGCTACCTATCTGGTTCAACATTGCTGGCTAAGGGTTAAAAGCAAGCGGCCCGCTGATAATCAGCGGGCCGCTTGGGTTACTTATCTATTAGCTATTTGCATACTTGAGTGTGCGTGGTGCGTAGAACTCATCTCGGCTGAGATAAGTATCTCCATTTGCATTCATAGCTCTCACTACGGACG
>JBEGNC010000110.1:0-3844 GCA_041182705.1 Actinomycetota bacterium
GATAGTTCGCCCCGGATATGAAGTAACTCCGCCTGACGCAAATGTCATATGGCAGAGACTGGAGATCGGCGCGCTTGATATCTCTGCAACTCAGATTCGCAGGAACATCCGAGAGGGGCTCTCGATATCTGGATTGGTCAGTTCTGAGGTGGATGCGTACATAAAGGAGCATGGTCTTTATGGCGCCGCGTAAAAGCACATTGGAGCTACTGGAGATCGCCTCAGCAGCGGCGCTTGAGAAACTCGGCGCCGATCTGGTGGCAGTTGACCTGACCGAACAGATGGTTCTTAGCGAAGTCTTCCTGATAGTTACTGGCCAGAACGAAAGACAGATCGATGCAATCGGAGATGAGATTGAGGCCAAGTTAAGTGAAAATGGCGAGAAGCCGGTTCGTAGGGAGAAATCACCGCATTGGATTCTGCTGGATTACGAAGATCTAGTAATACATATTCAAACTCGGGAGATTCGCCAGTACTACATGTTGGAGCGGCTTTGGAATGACTGTCCTCGGATCGAAATTCGGGCGATTGCAATCGACGAAGCTAGAAGGAGCGATTGATGAGACAGCGGATAATCCTCTGGCGTCACGGACAGACCGACTGGAATATCGAGAATCGGTTTCAGGGCCACTCGGATATTCCGTTGAATCAAACTGGAATACTCCAAGCGCGCCGTGCTGCGCCGCTCCTATTGGCGCTTCGTCCCGACAAGATAATCTCAAGTGACTTGAGTAGAGCGCGCCAGACCGCAGAGGCGTTATCGGAAATATCCAAGTTACCAATCGCCATTGATGCTGGATTGCGTGAGACCAATGGCGGCAACTGGGAGGGGAAAACTGGCGAAGAGAATCGAGCTGCGGACTTGAATCGGTTTGTAACTTGGTTGGATGGAAATGATGAACGTGCCGGGGAGATTGGCGAGCGGCGCAGTGAGATTGCTGAACGATCCGTTGCGGCGATTATGCGCGCACTAGACCAATCGATAGAGAATCTTGTCGTAGTAACTCATGGCGGGACGGCGCGAGTAATCATTGGGAAGATGCTCAATCTGCCGATGAATCAATGGTCCGCGATTGGCGGTCTCTCTAATGCCTGTTGGTCCATTTTGGAGACTGGTCGGCATCGCGAAGGTTGGATGCTCGTCGAACATAATGCGGGATCACTTCCAGAGCCCATCTTCGGAGAAGAAAGCGGCGCGTAATTGTTGTAAGGTGCGCCTGTTCGATGGGGCTATAGCGCAGCTGGTAGCGCACCTGCATGGCATGCAGGGGGTCAGGGGTTCAAGTCCCCTTAGCTCCACTCTATGGTTGAAGAAATTGGTAACGGACGCGGACTTCCACTTCAGAAGATCCCGCGTGGTTGGAGCGCGGCAGATCTGCCCAATCTCGACGGCAAACATTTCCTGATAACCGGAGCCACAAGTGGAATTGGTAAGGCAGCAGCGCGGGAGCTGGTGCGAGCAGGTGGTCAGGTAACAATTGCTGCGCGATCGCTCGCTAAAGCTGAAGCGGTAAAGAAGGAACTGTCCGCAGAACGAGTAGAAATTCTGGAAATGAATCTGGCTGATCTTGCCAGCGTGCGACGGGCCGCTCGAGCGATTGAGCGCGAAATCGATGTCCTGATTCTAAACGCTGGAATAATGGCTGTTCCATTAACTAAGACCGAGGATGATTTCGAATCGCAGATTGGTACGAATCATCTCGGCCACTTCGCTTTTGCGGGACTGATCCGCGACCGGATCAAATCTCGAATCGTTAGCGTCTCAAGTCAAGCGCATCGCACAGGCAATTTTGGCGATGGTTCGATTGATTCGATTAGAGATATCTGCCTAGGTAGGAATAAATATTCTCCCTGGTCTGCTTATGGAGCTAGCAAGTTGGCCAATCTTCTCTTCACCTTCGAGTTAGAGCGGCGAGCGATTGCGAATGGATGGAACTTCCACGCATATGCAGCACATCCCGGTTATTCCAATACGAATCTACAGAGCGTAGGCCCGAGGGCGCGAGAGAACATCTGGGAAGAACGTGGAGCGGCTTTTATGAACGCAGTGGTCGCGCAATCAGCTGAAAAAGGCGCCCTGCCGACTATCTGCGCCGCAACTTTCCCGAATCTTTATGGCGCCTCATATATTGGACCAGATGGGTTTATGGAGATGCGCGGAAATCCACGAGCGGTTCGCGCTCGCTCCATTGCATACGATCAGAATCTCGCATTGAATCTATGGCAAGTGAGCGAAGAATTGACCGGCGTCCTTTGGCGGTAACCTACGCACATGCATGAGGCGTATGACATCCATGGCGTGCAGGAAAAATGGCTTCCTATCTGGGATGAGATCGCGCCTTTCCGGTCAGGCCGCCTCGATGACCCACGACCTAAAAAATATGTTCTCGATATGTTCCCCTATCCATCTGGCGACTTACATATGGGACATGCGGAGGCATACGCACTCGGTGATGTGATTGCGCGCTATTGGGTACAGCGCGGCTACAACGTGATGCACCCAATTGGATGGGATGCCTTTGGCCTACCAGCAGAGAACGCCGCAATCAAACGAAACGAAGATCCGAGTATCTGGACTTACGAGAACATCAACACCCAACGCGCGTCTATGCGAAGGTATGCGTGCTCCTTCGATTGGGATCGCGTGCTTTATACCTGCGATCCAGATTATTATCGTTGGAATCAATGGATCTTCCTGAAGATGTACGAAAAAGGTTTGGCGTATCGGAAAGATTCAGCGGTCAATTGGTGTCCAGATTGCCAGACGGTTCTAGCAAACGAACAAGTGGTTGCCGGGCTATGTGAGCGATGCGATAACCAAGTCACTAAGAAGAAGTTAAATCAGTGGTATTTCAAAATCACGGATTACGCAGAGCGCTTGTTAGCCGATATGGAACAGCTAGAAGGAAAATGGCCCGAGAAAGTCCTTACTATGCAGCGAAATTGGATCGGCAAGTCGACCGGCGCTGAGGTTAAGTTCGCCATCGAAGGTCGCTCCGAACCAATAACGATCTATACGACGAGACCGGACACGCTCTATGGCGCTACTTTTATGGTGGTTGCGGTCGATAGCGAATTAGCCAAGGAATTGGTGAAGGGCAGCCCAGTCGAAGCCAAGTTCAATGAGTATTTCGAATCTGTGCGCGCCGCAAGCGACATCGACCGGCTCTCCACGGAGCGAGCCAAGACCGGACTCTTCATCGAGCGTTATGCGATAAATCCCGTAACTAGCGAGCAGATACCAATCTGGGTAAGCGACTATGTATTGGCAGATTATGGGACGGGCGCGATCATGGCGGTCCCAGCCCATGATCAACGTGACTTGGACTTTGCCCGCGCCATGAAGTTGCCAGTCCGGACCGTAGTTCAGACGGATGATGAAGACCCCGCCATTTCAGGTATAGCAACCGATGGTGATGGCGTCATGATCAACTCGGGTTCAATCAATGGTTTGGTGAGTTCAGCTGCAATTCCGAAGATCATCGATGAATTAGCGTCGAATAACCTTGCTAAAGCCACTCAAAACTACCGATTACGGGATTGGTTGATTTCGCGCCAGCGTTATTGGGGCACGCCGATTCCGATCATTCACTGTGACAAGTGCGGGGAAGTGCCAGTTCCGCTGGATCAGTTACCTGTGAAACTTCCCGATTCGAAGACCCTGGATCTAAAGCCCAAGGGTAATTCGCCGCTTGCTACCGCAAACGATTGGGTGAATGTCATCTGTCCGAAATGCGGTGGGGGCGCAAAGCGCGATACCGACACGATGGATACCTTTGTGGATTCTTCTTGGTACTTCTTGCGCTACACCAGCGTCGATATCCATGATCGGCCTTTTGATGAT
>JBEGNC010000111.1:0-12476 GCA_041182705.1 Actinomycetota bacterium
AGGATCTTGATCTTTATGATCAGATTGCGCGAGTGGAATTTGGCTGGCGGTTACGCGACACCATCAAATTTGCCGGCCTCGATCCGTTATTGGAGCAGATGCGGATTGACTGCGATAAGGCCCGGGAATTGACCAGCTCTCACGCGTGATTAAGGGTCGATTTCTCCCATTTCGAGCGCGCTGGTAGATTTTGGCCCTGCAAGCGAGAAAGTGAGCGCTCGTGTATAAGACCGAGGGCCCTCGTGAAGGATGTAAAGGAAGAAAGACATGGCACTAACAGCTGCCGAGAAGAAAGAAATCATTTCGAAGTTTGGCGCCTCTGCATCGGACACAGGAAGCCCTGAGGCACAAGTTGCGCTACTCTCGAAGCGAATCGACCAATTGACCGAGCATCTTCAAACCAATAAGAATGATCACCACAACCGTCGTGGTCTGCTCCTCTTGGTTGGTCGTCGCCGCAGAATCCTGCAGTATCTTGCAAAGACCGATATCGCTCGCTATCGCGCGATCATCGACAAGCTCGGCATTCGCCGATAGTTTGTAAAACTTAATAAATTCCTACGCGGACCAAGACTGGTCCTCGGTGGTGGCTTACGGATTATGGCCGTGGGCTTCGATCGAAGATCCATTCTCTGGCGGCCGCGTGGGTAGTAGAGAATAGGAGAGACCCATGGAGGGTCAAGAGATTAACTCTGCCGTTGCCACAATCGATAACGGCAAATTCGGGAAACGAGAGATTCGTTTCGAAACTGGGCGACTAGCTCGCCAGGCTGCTGGTTCGGTAGTCGTCTATTTGGATGATGAATCGATGTTGCTCTCAGCAACCACAGCCTCAAAGTCACCAAAGGATCAATTCGACTTCTTCCCACTTACTGTGGATGTTGAAGAGCGAATGTACGCGGTCGGAAAGATCCCAGGTTCGTTCTTCCGTCGTGAAGGTCGGCCATCCGAGGATGCGATTCTTACCTGTCGCTTGATTGATCGTCCGCTCCGCCCTTCATTCATCAAAGGGCTGCGGAATGAAGTTCAGATCGTTGTGACAGTAATGGCATTGAACCAAGACCATATGTATGACGTCGTCGCTATCAATGCGGCATCGATGTCTACCCAACTCGCCGGCTTGCCATTCTCTGGCCCGATTGGTGGCGTTCGCGTCGCCTTGATCGATGGTCAATGGATTGCCTTCCCAAATCACAGCGATTTGGAGCGAGCGGTATTCGATATGGTGGTCGCTGGACGAATCGCTGGCGATGATGTTGCGATTATGATGGTTGAAGCAGAAGCAACAACTAAGACAATCTCGTTGATTGGCGAGGGCGCGACCGCCCCAACCGAGGAGATCGTTGGTGCTGGCCTAGAGGCAGCAAAGCCATTCATCCGAGTACTCTGCGAAGCACAATTGAAACTTGCCAAGGTCGCAGCGAAGCCAACCGCAGAATTCCCAGTCTTCCTGGATTATCAGCCAGATGCTTTTGAAGCAGTCGAGAAGGTTGCAAAGGATCGACTCGCCAAGGCTCTAACAATTGCTGGAAAGCAAGAACGTGAGACTGAACTCGACTCCATTTCAGAGGAAGTTAAGAGCAGTCTTGCTTCACAATTCGAAGGGCGCGAGAAAGAGGTTTCCGCAGCGCTTCGTTCGTTAACTAAGAAACTAGTACGCCAGCGAGTACTTCGAGAGAAGATTCGCATCGACGGCCGCGGCCTCCGCGATATCCGTCCGCTTACTGCAGAGGTTGAGGTTGTGCCTCGGGTACATGGTTCAGCCCTCTTCGAGCGCGGCGAGACTCAGATTCTTGGAATTACGACATTGAATATGCTCAAGATGGAGCAGCAGTTAGATACCTTGAATCCTGAAGATCACAAGCGCTACATGCACAATTACAACTTCCCGCCATATTCCACTGGTGAGACTGGTCGAGTCGGTTCGCCGAAGCGGCGCGAAATCGGCCATGGCGCACTTGCAGAGCGCGCTCTACTTCCAGTGCTTCCAGCACGAGAAGAGTTTCCATATGCAATCCGTCAGGTATCCGAAGCGCTTGGATCCAATGGTTCGACTTCCATGGGTTCGGTATGCGCATCGACTCTCTCATTGCTAAATGCGGGCGTGCCGCTGAAGGCGCCAGTCGCAGGTATCGCAATGGGCTTGATCTCCGATGATGTCGATGGCAAGACCGAATATGTGGCACTTACCGACATCCTTGGCGCTGAAGATGCCTTTGGCGATATGGATTTCAAAGTCGCAGGTACCAAGGATTTCGTAACCGCCCTTCAGTTAGACACCAAGCTTGATGGAATTCCAGCAAGCGTCCTAGCTGGGGCATTACTTCAGGCAAAAGAGGCTCGCCTTGCGATCCTCAATGTCATGAATGAAGCTATCGACCGCCCGGATGATATGAATCCATTGGCGCCGCGGATCATCTCTATCAAGATTCCAGTAGATCAGATTGGCGCGGTTATTGGGCCGAAGGGCAAGGTAATCAACCAGATCCAAGAGGAGACTGGTGCAGAGATCACCATCGAAGATGATGGAACCATCTATATAGGCGCTACGAACGGTGTGGCCGCTGAAGCTGCCAAGGCGCAAATCATCGGAATCGCCGATCCAAAGCTCCCCGAAGTGGGCGAGCGGTACAACGGAACTGTCGTGAAGCTTGCAGCTTTCGGCGCATTCATCAATCTACTTCCAGGCAAAGATGGCTTGCTTCACGTGTCACAGATTCGGAAGATGCATGGTGGAAAGCGCATCGAAAATCTTGAGGATGTCATGAAGGTAGGCGACAAGGTCCATGTCGAGATCGGTGAAATCGATCCAAAGGGCAAACTTTCGCTTGTCCCAGTTCTCGAAGACTCAGCAAGCGAATAACTAGTATGACTGTGCGCAAGACCGTTCATCCGAGCGGCTTGCGCATTGTCACAGAAGAAATCCCCAATGTTCGAAGCACCGCTTTTGGCATCTGGGTCAATGTCGGTTCCCGAGATGAGTCCCCTAAAGTCGCTGGCGCTTCGCATTTCTTAGAGCACTTACTCTTCAAAGGAACGAAGTCCCGAAGCGCGCTTGATATCTCAGCGGCAATTGAAGCTGTTGGCGGAGAGATGAACGCCTTCACAAGTAAGGAATACACCTGTTTCTACGCTCGAACCATCGATACCGATCTGCCACTAGCGATAGATGTGATCTCCGATCTGATTACCTCCTCGATTGCCAGACCTGAAGATGTAGATGCAGAGCGGAAAGTCGTCCTCGAAGAGATCTCGATGCGCGATGATGATCCCTCCGACCTAGTTCATGACTTATTTTCTGAGACTTTCTTTGGTGATACGCCCCTTGGTCGTCCGATATTAGGGAGTGTGGAATCAATCAATTCGCTCTCGCGGAATTCGATCTTCAATTACTACAAGAAGAGATATCTACCCAATCAAATAGTTGTCTCCATCGCCGGTAATTTCAAGGCTAATCAAGCCCGCGACCTGGTTCTTGGCGCCCTTGAAAAGGATGATTTCTTAGCTCAGAGTAAAGGCGCTGGGGGTATTCGAAGTAAGAGCCCGGGTCGAATCATCAATTCACCCCGGGTTGGGTTGATACATCGTAAGACGGAACAGGCGCACCTTTTCTATGGCGTTCCAGGAGTGGCGCGAGATGATAAGCGTCGTTTTGCGATGAGCGTACTCTCAGCTGCCCTCGGTGGTGGAATGTCGTCGCGATTATTCCAAGAGATACGTGAGAAGCGGGGATTGGCATATTCGGTTTATACATATACCCAACAATTTGCCGGCGCTGGAATGATTGGAGCTTATGTGGGTTGTGCTCCTAAGCGAGCTACCGAAGTGGTTTCAATAATCCGCGATATCTTCCATGATGTAGCAGTTAACGGATTGACTCATGAGGAATTACTGCGGGCGCAAGGTGCCGTGAAAGGGTCCTTGGTCCTTAGTCAAGAAGATACCGGTTCGCGCATGAGTCGGATTGGAAAGAGCGAATTGGTGCATGGCGAGATCATGGGTTTCGACGATATTCTGGGCGCCATCTCTTCGGTCAATTCCAGCGACATTCGAAATCTAGCTAGCGAGTTTTTGACCAATAGCCCTACGCTTGCCGCAGTGGGCCCATTCACAAGAGAGTCAATCTTCGAGAAGGTGATCAAGTAGTGGCAATGAAAGTAGCCGTAGTCGGCGCCAAAGGAAGAATGGGCCGTGAAGCAGTCTCAGCGATCCGGAAGGCGGATGATCTTGAATTAGTCGCAGAGATCGATCTCGGAGACCCAATCGAGAAGCTTCAAGCATCTCGCGCAGAGGTGATGGTCGACTTCACAAATCCAGATTCGGTAATGCAGAATGTCGAATTTGCAATCCGCAACGGTATCCATGTAGTGATCGGTACAACTGGTTTCGATCAAGCTCGACTAGATCTGCTTGCCGGTTGGTTGGCAAATTCACCGAAGACTGGAGCCCTAGTAGCGCCAAATTTCGGACTGGGTGCGATCTTGATGATGCAGTTCGCTGCAACCGCTGCTCGATATTTTGAATCGGTAGAGATTGTCGAGTTGCACCACCCAGAGAAGGCCGATGCTCCAAGTGGAACTGCAGCTCGGACTGCCGAGATGATCACAGAAGCGCGGAAGCTTGCAAACCGTCCGGCCATGCCAGATAAGACCAGCAAGGCTCTAGATGGTGCGCGAGGCGCAAAAGTCGGAGATGTCCCAATCCATTCGATTCGTTTGCGTGGACTTGTGGCGCACCAAGAAGTTCTCTTTGGCGATCAAGGTGAGACGCTTTCAATAAGACATGATTCCATGGATCGCTCTGGTTTTATGCCTGGCGTTCTCCTAGGTGTAAGGAAGGTCGGATCCCATCCCGGACTGACCGTTGGCTTGGATAAGTATCTAGATATCTGAAAGGAAGCAGATGAGCGCGAATATAACGATGTACGGAGCCGATTGGTGTGGTGATTGCCGACGTTCCAAGCGATTCTTGGATACCAACGCTGTTGCTTATGAATACGTCGATGTAGAGACCGATACATCTGCTTCAGAGAAAGTCATTGAAATCAATGGCGGGACGCGCTCGATTCCGGTGATCGTCTTCCCAGATGGAACGCATCTAACTGAACCCTCTGATAATGCTCTTAAAGAGAAACTCGAGTCACTAAAGCTTCTCTAATCGACTCTCTGAGAGTTCGCCATCGAGATGCTGATGGCGGTTATCACGGTACCTACCACGAGCATCCCAATAATTGCGCTTGTGGAATTCTCCATGGTCCGCGTGACCCACTCAGCAAGCCCGACTCCGAAGGCAGAGATCGCAGATATCACGAGCACCCAAGAAGGAATCCGCAGATAGAGCCAGATTGATAATGCTAGTAAAGCAGCTGCGATCCCATAGGAGAGATTTTCAAAGTTCCTAAAGAAGGCATATTGAGCGGAAGCAAAGATGGCGCCAGTGCCCAAGGCATAACCCAGATGCGTGTTGACGGTTCCAAATGCGCTCAGTATCAGCCAAGTCAGGGCGAAGGCGATTACTAAGCTAATTTGAGTATAGAGACGGAGATTTTCCGATTCTACGAATTGAAAGCCGAGTGCAACTAAAGTTCCAGTTGACGCCATGAAGAGACCGGCGTGGCCGATTAAAGTTGAAGCAACGGTGTATCCCAGGAGTGCGATTACGGTGGCAAGTGCGAAACTTTGCAGTGGCGCCGGCTCCTCGTCGTAGGTTACATAGACCGCAACTCCAGAACTTGCTGCAGAAAGCAGATACAAGTAGCCGGAAAGTCGTCGACGAGCATCAGCAGTATCACTTGCCAATAGACCGCCTACGAAGAGTGCGATCGCCAGGATTGAGAATGAAGCGGTCTTCTGACTCTTGGATATTTCCTCCCAATAATTGGAAAACCAGAGGGTTACTGCTCCGACTGCTATTAGGGAGCCGGCGTAAGAGAGAACTTCAGGTAAGGATTGTGTCTTGGGCTTTGAAATCTCGACTTTTGTCGATTCACCGAATGTTGTTTTCATGACTGAGAGTATTCATCAGGAAATCCCTGAAAGGAATCAAGAACTAGAAGTGCGATGAGTGCGTGATAAACCCTTGATAGTCAAGAGATTGGTTACAACACCAACTTTGCCAAGATTCCACCACACTAGGAATGGAGATACCTTGATTTACATCATTAAATCCCAGAGTTTCATCCGAACCCCTTTGGTCTCGCTGATTGTCGAGGGTGAGGATTGGATAGTTGGCTTTGATGAGGTTTTTGAGAGTATGCCGGACGGCTCACTCGTTGATTTTGATGGTTCAAGTAAGGGGCCTTCAGTGCAAGTGATTGCTCATAATAGTTACGAGTTCCTAATAGAGATTGATCTAAAGGACTTTGCAGCGGCAACGCCCCGCATCGGTATCACCGATGGATTCCTGGTTATCACTGCAAACAAAACTGAATACGCCAAAGAAGAAAACCAAAATTACCTACAGAGAGGAATTAGTGCCCAAGGATTCCGTAGAAGCTTCCAACTCGGTAGGAATTCGAAAGTCACTGATAGCAATCTGCGCCAAGGAGTCCTGCAGATTGAGATCGAGCAGGCGAATCCGTCATTCGTGGAGCCTGTGAAGAATTGGACTCGGGCTGGGTAGTTCTATCACCTGAGTCCTCCTGATATGGATAAAGCGGGGCGATGTGTCTATCAACATCGCCCCGCGCTACTAGAGATAGGAAGAAAAATGACAGATCTATTGAGACGCGAAAGTCGATTACGGTCACCGCTTGCCTCACTTCTAGCCGATGGCGAAAAGTGGATGGTGGGCTTTGACGATGTCTTTAATCGATTGGTAGAACGCTGGGAGGATGGCTTTGATGGCTTTCATGAGTACCCGGCGTCCAACATAAAGAAGATAACCGAAGATCAATATCGAATCGAGGTCTCTGTAGCAGGATTTAAGCGCGAGGACCTCAAGATTGAACTTGAGGATGAGACCTTGGTTATCACTGGGACCAAGAAAGAGGAGACTCAGGAAGAAAAAGCAGATTATCTGCAACGGGGTTTCAAGGAGCGAAGCTTTAAACAGAGCTTCCAATTAACCGAGCATGATCGAGTCCTTGATGCCAATTTGCGCAATGGAATTCTCGAAATCGATATCAAGCGAGAAGCTCCGATGCCAAAGCGTCGAATGGCGGTTCAGATTCGAAACAGTTAAGCGTTTCGTCTCGAAAGTTGCAGTTAATGAAAGGCAGCGTGCTCTAGCCACGCTGCCTTGTCTCCTTTATAAGGATCTATTTATGAAGATTGCTTAGCGAGGTGAGACGGAGCCTTAAAGCGGACTCCTAAGCCACGAATCGAATAGATGTAATCCCCGCCACCGCTCTCTTTGATCTTGATTCTAAGGCGGGAGAGATGAGTGTCAATGAGATGGCTAGAGCCTATGCCATCTTTAACCTTTATGACATTCAACAGCTCTGGCCTGGAAATGACTCGTTCCGGCTCAGCCATGAATGCCTGGGTTAATAGGAATTCAGTTTTTGTCAATGGCACGATCTTGCCACCTACTCGGAATTCGCAAATCGGTACATCTAGCTCCAATTCTCCTACTGCGTATACCTCATCGGATATTGCAGAGAGGCTGTTCTGTTTATCTAGGTGATAATTGACTCGCTGGAGGAAGAGTTTCTGGACAATGGGTTTGCTGACAATCTCATCGGCCCCAGCCCGAACGCACATGTCTTCGGTGAAGGGACTTCCTTGATCTACTAATGGGATAAGTGCGCCTTTGGTATGCATTCGAAGCCAACCTAGGGCATCCAGACTCTTCATAACATCGCCTACGAGGTGTATGAGGACAATTTTAAAATCCCCAAGCGAAAAGTGATCTTTTACTCTTGCTAGGTCACTTTCTGCGTGAACGTTCAAGTTCCAGGACTCGAGAGCGTTCTGCATAAATTTGCGGTCCATTGGATTGTTTTCAACTATTAGTGCGGTATCTGTTGTCATGTCGCGAAGAGTATGGGAAATAAATCGCGTCTCTTGAGGATGACCAGTCTTTGCTCAGTCTCGAAAAATATCTGACTAGAGATACTGGCAACTCTGAGATTCATAACGCTTAGGGTTCGGAAAGTTCGGCTAGAGCGAACTCAACTACCTTAAGGAGAAATATGAAAATCAAATCAGTTTATTTTGCTGCAGCTATCACGGTCGCGTTTGGAGTGCCTAGCGCTTCCTTTGGATACGACTTCCCAACAAATATGCAAGTATCGATGGAGAGAGGGCCCGAACCTCTTTACAAATTGGAATCTAGCGTCGTTTACCCGATTGAGAGCTACTTCTCGGTTGATATGCCAAATGGCGAGAAAGACTATGTCTTAGAGCAGAACGGCGATGGAGTGGTACCTCTAGTGCAAGAGGGAGACCGACTTTTGATACAGCGTCCTGTCTCCATCGGAGACGAATTTTATTTTGCCCCAAACGCAGATACGTCTACTAGACCGATACGACTGGTCTTATCCGGACCAATAAATATCGGTCATATACATTTTGCACCGGGATCTGCAAAGTTATCTGATTCAGCACGGATCGTTCTCTCCGAGATTGCCAACCAGATGAAGACCAGTGGACTCAATGGCGCTTACCTCGTTGGTAGAACTGATCGATCAGGAAGCGCTGACGCAAACCTGGCTCTCTCGGAAAAGCGGGCTATAGCGGTGGCGAAGTATCTAAACCGTTTCCTTGATGATTTGGGCATGGTTGGAGCTGAAATAACCTACGAATCTATGGGTGAGTATGAATCGAACATGAGGGAGGGCAGCACTAATCCTTTCGACCGTAAGGTTTCTGTAATGCTTTATCCAGCTATGTAGGTTGCTCGTTGGGTGCGGGGTCAAGCCCCGCACCCTATTCATGCAGAACTAACGATTCTTCAAGTTGGCGTCTACGGTATATGTCCGCAGCCTCTGAACGGCCGGAGCAGCCTAAAATGGCATAGATTTTGATTGTCTCTTGGCGAATTAGCGACTCTGAATAACCAAGAATATCTGCGATGTCATTATTGGTTCGGCCTTCTGCGATTAGTTTCAAAATCAGTTCCTGTCGCTGAGTCAATACTTCACTCTGGATCATATTGTTTACGTGAGTCTCAACAGAGCCATGATCGCCATTGCCGCCAATCAAGCGCTTCGCGATAGCTCCGCTTACGATTGTGGCTAGAGCCTCTGCCCATTCTACGAATTCCTGATCCTCTTGGAGAACATTCTCGGTTAGCGCTAAAAAAGAACCGAGAACCTTGAATTCGCCAACAATAGGCCAAGCTAGCGCTCCCTTGAAACGATTCTGTAACTTGAGCTTTGAGCTCTTACTAGCATTTCCCCAGACTAATCGATTCTCACGGATACACCGAGTGAATGGATATTCCGAAGTCAACTCAATTGGACCTTGGGGTAACCCAATTTCATCTGGGATTGCCCCAAAGAAAGTGTCCAGATGTAAACGCCCATCTTGCTCCACCCGGAAGAAAAAGGCCGAGACAAACTTGAGATTGGCTAAATCTCTCATACAGAACATCTGCAAAATATCATCCACCGCAAGATTGCGATCACTCACGTGATTGGCAATTGAAGCTAATTCTCGATAGAACACAGTTACCCCCTGAGCATTAAGGATAGAAGGTTCTTTCATTATTAGGTCAAAGACTGGAGAGGTTGTCCGGACAATGACAGGGCAAGCTTTCGTGTGGTAATTGCTATCAATTCCCGAATCTGTCGCGCCTAAATCGAAGCAGATTGATGTCAGCATCCACCCATCATCAAGTGATGAAAATGGATTACTAGCGAGGGATTATGAAGCCGACTTTGCGAAAGACAAGTTTAGGAATTATCGGAATCCTGATGGGTATTTATCTGATCTCCCCGACAAGTGCGGCAGATGCCACATTTGCTGGACCGGAACAAGGTCCAGTCAATACCGAATCTCTGCCATTTACTTTGACGGTCGACCAGGAATTTGCAGGTAATTTCCACATAGATATAACCGGAGCTGGATTGAATTATCGTCTTACGCTCGATTTCGACAAGAGCGCCAATACAAAAACGTTTACGATTATGCCACCCCAAATTGGGCTGGTGACTCTCGTAGCTAATCCGGCTGGCGGCCCGAAAATCGACCGAACTCGCACCTACAACGTCACGAATGGAATCAATCCATCGCCATCGCCGTCAACTTCACCTTCTCCAACAGCATCCCCTACGCCAACCACAAGTTCGTCTCCAACTGCTTCGCCAACTCCAACTACCACGAGTGGCTCCGGAAGTGGCACCTCTGGTAATACCGGGATTGGCGGGTCCGGTACTAATGTTGGGAGCACGACAACGGTAACCACCACTATTACTTCGTTGGCTGAAGAAGAGAATACTGTCGCAGGCGAGATTCGATATCTCCAGCTTCCATTTACTACCGATTACGACCCAGCCGCAGATCTAACTCTTACCTTCGAATTGCCGGGAGGCACTAGGGTCGATTTAGCCACTCTCTACATACCAAAGGGCGCGACTAGTGGCCCGGCGGTTGTATCAGTTTCGCTACCTTCACCATTGGAGCGATATAGCGATGGCGAACTGGATTTGGAGATCAACTTCAAACTACGCTCAAATGGTCAGTTGATAGAGATAATTCAACAGACCATCCAATTACGACTATGGACTGGACTAAATACCAACTCCGTCCTACTGGTCGAGAACTTCGATAGTCCGATAGCCATCGCCAACCTATCCGAGTTAAAGCTGAAAAGTCCGATGACGGCCGGAGTCTTTGGATTTCAAGATGGCTCGGCATCAATCCTCGCCTCACAGTTAAGCCGTTTCGTGACGCCAGAGATGTTGGCTCGAGCCAAGGCTGCACAGGCACGTCCAAGTGTCACGAGAGAACCGATCTCCCGCAATCGATTGATCTATTGGATCAAAGGTGGGGAACCCTCTGTAATCCTGGACTACAAGAAGCGATATGCCGGAAGTGATGTCCGACTGGAATTGCGTAGGTATTCCAAATACAAGTTCAAATTCATCGAGCTGGGAAAGTTGACCTTCGATAGTGAAGGTAACGGCTGGCTCGCATTGGATCGACCACTCCGTAAGAAAGATCACCTGAGAGTGATCTTGAATGACTCCGTATTCATGTACCACACGATTTACTAACTTCAATCGAAAGGAAGATTGGAATGATGAGAAAGAGAGTTGTGAAGAGGATAATCACAGCTTTGTTGCTGTTAGGCTCGGTCATCACTTACACGCCAGGCGCAAGTGCGCAATTGAGTGGGGTTGAAATTGATTTTGCGGCCGCCGAGCCGCTCACGTACAACCATGCCACCGGAGGTGGCTCATGGGGAGATGAGGATGTGAACAGTGATATTGAACGATCTCTAGAGGGTGAGGAATTCGCATGCGGAGATAACGTCAGTTATCTGACCAAGGTTTCGATTGGCGATACATCTGAACTTACTGCGATGGGAGCTATGACTCTTGACCTTAGTTATTACTTTACTTTAGACACAACAGGACAGTCCGGAGTAGCACTCGGCGAACCGTTCACCGCTGTCATGAATAGCGTCGATAGCGCCAGTTCACACGATGGGGGGAGCTCGGTAGCCACTGCTAGCATCGTTTATTCCGGCCCAGTATTCACAAAAGGTTCTAATCTGATAGCAAAGATCAGATTGACCGATGCTGAGGCGGGGGAGACCATTATCGTCCGAACCGATATCCGGATTCTCTGCCAGGCTGGTGCAAGTCCAACCGGAAACTTACAAGCTAAATTCGATTCTGCTGCCATGGTTTTCAAGTTGGGCAACACGGCGGTAAATCCAGCTGAGCCCATCAGCGGTGGCGAACAAACTGTTCCCTTTCAAAATCTCGGTACCTTGGCTCAGCCCGAGTTGGTTCTTGCAAAGACCGTAACCACAACCGGGCAAGCCTGTCCCGGAGTGGAAGAGATCACCATCGAGCCCGATGATGTAGTGCGATATTGCTACCTGATAACAAATCCGAGCAATAGTGGTAGTAGTCCCGGCGCACCGGTGTACAACATCAACTCTATTCAGGACGATAGCGGTGACTATCCAGATTTTGAGGTTACTACAATCTCAGGGCTGAGTGATTTGGATTCGGATGGTCAAGTAGATGATCTGCCGGCAGGTGCTACCGCAACTGCTTTCTATGAGATTGCCTTTGATGGTGGCAAAGATACGATTCTAATCAACACTGCCACCGTCACGGGGAACGATGCACCTACAGTTGGGAATCTGCTAACTGCTTCCGACACGGCAAAGATCTTTATCGATGCCCCAGACTTCGTGCCGGCAATTTCGATTGAGAAGACCACGAATGGTTCGGATGGGCCGAGCCTCTTGGTCGGATTGCCTATCACTTGGAGTTACCTGGTTAGCAATACTGGAAACACATCGCTGACGACTGTTTACGTAATCGATAGCAAGGGTGTCAGCGTGGTCTGTCC
>JBEGNC010000112.1:0-2535 GCA_041182705.1 Actinomycetota bacterium
ATAGGCAGCCCCAGATCACCTTTCTCCAATTGAAAGGTGACTTCGATGATTACATATCGATCCTTCTCCTGCTTGAACAACGAATTCCGATACTCAAATGCACATTCGGAATTTGCGAAGGTCTTATATGAATTGCTCTTCCGATCCCAAGTCCGCACTCGCGCGATGGTCTCTGACACTTCATGGCCATAAGCGCCGATATTTTGAATTGGCGAAGCCCCAACAGTTCCGGGAATCCCCGAGAGAGTTTCTAGTCCGACAAAACCATTCTTGATCGACCAATCTACGAACTCATCCCAACCTTCGCCCGCTGCGACCGTAATCATTCCACCACTACACGCATCGACCTGGAAAGTATTTCCCTTTGTTTCAACCCGAACGACGGTGCCTGGAAAACCCTCATCGCCAATCAGGACATTGGATCCACCTCCGATGATTAGGAGTGGTTCTCCGGTTTGATCAGCTTTAGAAACAGCTTCGATTAATTCGGCTTCAGTCCGAGCATGCACAAAGCTCTTCGCCGGCCCACCAAGATGAAGGCTGGTGTAGTCGCGCAGCGATTCGGACATGGCGTTTACTATACCGGCAACCTTTCAAAGCACATCTTTCGCATACCAACTCTAGACTTATGTGATGTTGCGGGTAATTACCTCATCGCTAGCGTTTCTTCTCCTTGTCGGTTGCGCACCGCTATTTCCGGAAGGTGAAGAAGCGCCGCCGTTGCCGCCGATAGCTTCAACTTGTCTAGCGATAAATGCTGTGATGGAGAAAGCGACCTTACAGACGATTGCCAAGCGCACTCCTAATTGGAGTGAATTAATCTCGGATTGGGAGGAGATTAAGACTGGATCCACCGATCCGATCATTACTGCAAATGTCATACGGATCCTCGAAGCGCTTGCCTTGATGGCAGAGAGCGAGACCTATCCGCAAGGACGCGCAAGTTATCTCGATGAACTAATAAGCGTTATTCGGCTATGCGATGAGAAAGTTCTTGTCGAATCTGAAACTAACGGCGCGGGCTGAGGATCTCGCTCCGACCGCGATATTTCTCGAGGATTCGGTTGTAATTTTCCTTCGATTTCTTCTCCCGATATTCCGGATCAGCATCGTGATATCCGTGATGGCGGCCTTGCTCTAGCGGAAGTTCTTCCTGCCACAACTTCCCACCTGCTGCGCGAATCGCAAGCGATAGTTCGATATCAGCATTTCGATAATAAGTAGCCGAACCATTGGCTCCCCCTGCTTTCAACACGAACTCCCGGTCGAAGGCGAAGAAATAACTGAACAGGACATCGACTTCACCATCGCCTCGATCCTTCGTGCTTCGCCAATCATCTTCGAGGTCGACTAGGCCGCCTTTCCATCCGACGCCTTGGTAGCCGCTCTCTAATCGCGCCAATGTTGGAGTTATCGCATCTCCGAGAAAGAGCGTAGATGGATCCATGATCACGAGATATTTCTCAGTTGCAGTATTTAAGAAATGGTTAACTGAATGGCCCCAGCCCAACTTGTTCTTCTGCCACTGCGCGCCGAATAGTTCGACTGCTGCCTTATTCTCTTTCCCAGATGCGAATACCGAAATCGGAGTATCGCTATGTCTTTTGATTGAATCTATACAAACACGGAAGTCATCGAAGAAGCCATCGGCTATCAGGCAGATTCGAATCCCAGCCATCGCTGGCGATTACTTAACGGGTTTCGCGGTGAAGCGTTGATGCCTTGCAACGTGGGCAGTACTTCTTCAGCTCCATACGATCTGGATCGTTGCGGCGATTCTTCTTGGTTATGTAGTTACGCTCTTTGCAGTCAACGCACGCCATGGTGATCTTCGGGCGGACATCCGCGCTCTTGCTGGCCATGTTGACTCCTTCGCACTTCTAACTGAGAACCGAGGCGTGAGGATACCCATCGTTTCTGGGTACCGCAAAAAACCATAAATACTCGTAGCGGAGGCGGGATTTGAACCCACGACACAGCGATTATGAGCCGCTTGCTCTACCAGGCTGAGCTACCCCGCCAAGATTGAGATTTCTCTCGAGCCCCCCATCGGAATCGAACCGATGACCTTTTCCTTACCATGGAAACGCTCTACCGACTGAGCTAGGGGGGCAATAGAAAAGCGAATCCGAAGAATACCCGATTTCTACTCGGCTGGATTCAGCACGATTTTCCCTACCGTCTTCCGCGCCAACATATCCCGATGGGCCTGCTGCGCCTGTGAGAGCGGATAAGTGGCCCCCACGATCGGCTTCAATTTTCCGGTCATGATCATGGTGAATAGATCCATGAAGACTTCCGCCATCATCTCTCGTTTCGACAAGGCGTTTACCAACCAGAACCCACTAATCGTCTGCGACTTCGGCATCAAAGCTCCTGGATGCACGACGCTTGGCGCGGTGCGCGACGCCATTCCGTAGAAAATCATCCGACCAAATGGTGCAAGCGCTTCCATCGATTGATCAAAGGTCTTTCCACCCACCATCTCCAAGACAATATCGACTGGCTTATTCCCATTCGCAGATACCAGCGCAG
>JBEGNC010000113.1:0-5460 GCA_041182705.1 Actinomycetota bacterium
AAACGACGACGACCATAAATCTGGGAGCAGCGCTAGCCGAGTTAGGTCGACGGGTTCTTCTCGTGGATTTCGATCCCCAGCACTCCTTATCCGTGGGTTTGAATGTTTCGACCCGCGAAATCGAAGGTTCTATCTATAACTTGATGATGGATGAATCCACCACAATCGAAGATTTTCTGCTCAAAACCAGCGTTCCGGGAATGGATATGGTTCCCTCGCACGAGAACCTAGCTGGCGCTGAAGGCGGCCTGGTCAACGTGATTGCCCGCGAAAAGGTGTTGAAGAGAGTTCTTGCGCCCGTCAAAGACTTTTACGATGTGATTTTAATCGATTGCCAACCCTCTCTTGGTCTATTAACGGTAAATGCGCTGACCGCCTCGAACTACGTTCTTGTACCTTTGGAATGTGAGTATTTCGCCCTACGCGGTGTCGCCTTACTTGATGACATCATCAAGAAGGTTCAGATAAATACCAATCCAGATTTGGAACTTCTTGGTATTTTGCCAACAATGTTCGATCGGAAGACTGTTCATAGCCGTGAGGTCTTGGAACGTATCAGTGAGGCCTTTCCAAAGAAGATCTTCGATACAACTATTCCTCGAACTGTTCGCTTCCCAGAAACAACTGTGGCAGGTGAGCCAATAACTTCATACGCCAGTTCTTCTATCGGAGCTGCCTCCTATCGAAGGTTGGCCAAAGAATTGATATCAATAGGAGGAGTCCGATGACCCGACGAATAAGCCTTCCTGGCGCCGATGAACTTTTTCGAAAGACGACGCTAAGCGCGGTTCCTGATCAAGTTGAAGAAGCTCCCGAGGTTGTTCTCACAAATCGTCCGACAACACAGAATGTTGCAAAGGCACCTGCTAAAACATCCGGTGTCAGACAGACTCCGCGTCGCCGCCCAACTGGCATCGACAAGGCGCCATCAGGTCGAGAGAAACATGATGAGAAGATAACGGTCTATCTCTCCCCCGAAGAATTATTCGATCTTGAACAGGCCCGCTTACATCTTCGCGGCGATCTAGGCCTAGCGGTCGATCGCGGCCGCATAGTTCGTGAAGCGCTGGCAATTGTCATAAGCGATCTTGAAGCTAAAGGTGATCAGTCAATAATCGCTCGGCGACTTCGAGGTAGATAGTTACCTCGCCCGAGGGTGGGCGCTCGCATAACTTTCGCGCAATTTGTCGATTGTCACCAACGTATAGATCTGCGTCGTAGTTACGGATGCATGGCCTAATAGCTCCTGGACAATGCGAATATCCGCACCACCATCAATCAAATGAGTTGCGAAAGAATGGCGAAGCGCGTGAGGCGAGATTTTCCGGGTTAATCCTGCGCGTTCTGCCGCTCCCATGACAATGGTCCAAGCAGATTGTCGCGAAAGCCGATCGCCCTTTAAATTCAAGAATAGCCCAGTCTCCCGGGAATTCTTGACCAAGCCTGGGCGCACTCGAACGAGATATTGATCTACAGCGCTTCGGGCGAAACTGCCTACCGGAACAATCCGCTCCTTTCCACCTTTACCCAATAGTCGAACGGTCAAGTACTCGTTCTCACTCGCCCTTAAATCGCCAACTTCCAATGAAACCAGCTCACTTACTCGCGCGCCAGTGGCGTACAGCAATTCGAGGAGCGCCTTATCTCGAATGCCCGCTGGCGAATCCACCGAAATTGCCAGTAGATCATTTATCTCTGAAATGGTTAGCGCCTTGGGCAGTCTCTTGGGAACTCGCGGGGGAATTAATTCCTTAGCAATATCTGCAATTCCTTGATCCTTTGCCAGGAACCGATAGAAGGTCCGAATTGCGACTGCCCGACGGGCTAGCGAAGCTTCGCTAATACCCTTACCCCTCTCGCCAGAGATAAATTGAGAGACAACATCAGCATTAATCGCGCCTATCTTTTGATTCCCGTCGGATAAGAATTCGAGGAATGTGTTTAGGTCCCTCCGGTATGCCGCGATCGTATTCTTGCTCAAGCCACGTTCTACCGAGAGATGGCTAAGGAAAGATTGCAAATATTCTTTATCGTCCACGAGAAAGTGCAGCTTTGATCAAGCCGCTGAACAGAGGATGCGGCTTGGTCGGGCGTGATCGAAACTCCGGATGAGCTTGTGTAGCGACATAGTAAGGATGAACTTCGCGCGGCAATTCAACGAATTCCACCAAATTCCCATCGGGCGATAGTCCACTGAATACCATTCCAGCTTTTGCAATCGAATCTCGATACGAATTATTGACTTCGTATCTATGGCGATGGCGTTCAGATATTTCACTTGTGCCATAAGTTTCGGCCACGATCGATCCTTTACTCAACAGCGCCTTGTAGAGTCCCAAGCGCATGCTTCCGCCCATGTCCGCCTCGCCAGCAACGATCTTCTCCTGGCCTGCCATCGTGGCGATTACGGGATTTGGGCCATCCGGATCGAATTCTGCGGAATTGGCCTTGGTTATTCCGGCAACATTTCGAGCAAATTCAATGACCATGCACTGCAGCCCGAGACAGAGTCCGAGGGTAGGAATTCCTTTTTGCCGAGCGAATTTGAGGGCGCCGAGTTTGCCTTCGATTCCGCGCACACCAAACCCGCCCGGAACACAGATCGCGTCAACATCGCCCAATTCCCGTTCCGCACCCGCTTCTGTTTCACATTCATCACTCACTACCCACTTGATGTTAACCCTGGCATCATTATCAAAACCGCCTGCTCGAAGAGCTTCAGTGACGGAAAGATAAGCATCAGGCAAATCCACATACTTGCCAACCAGCGCCACTTTGACCGTATGGGCTGGCGAATGGACCTTCTTTATCAATTGATCCCATTCGCCCCACTCGACATCATTTGTCGGCAACCCCAATCGACGGACTATGTAAGCATCTAGCCCCTCGTTATGTAGCACCTTTGGAATATCGTAGATTGAAGGCGCGTCGACGGCAGCAACCACAGCTTCTTGGTCGACATCGCACATCAAAGAAATCTTCTTCTTTACCGATAACGGAATCGCTCGGTCAGAACGGAGCACTACTGCATCTGGCGCAATACCAATCGAACGTAACGCTTGCACTGAATGCTGAGTTGGCTTCGTCTTCAATTCCCCCGAAGGGCCAATATAGGGAACTAGAGATACATGGAGATAGAAGACGTTCTCTCGACCGACCTCTTGCCGAATCTGCCTCGCAGCCTCTAAAAAAGGTAAAGATTCGATATCGCCTACCGTGCCACCGACCTCTGTAATCACGATATCGATATCGGGGGCAGCCATCGCCTTGATTCGATCCTTAATCTCGTTTGTAATATGCGGAATCACTTGAACGGTATCGCCAAGGTACTCGCCTCGACGTTCCCGGGCGATTACGCGCGAATAAACCTGGCCAGTCGTCACATTCGCCCAACCATGGAGATTGGTATCCAAAAAGCGCTCGTAGTGCCCGATATCCAAATCGGTCTCTGCCCCATCGTCTGTAACAAAAACCTCACCATGTTGAAACTGGTTCATCGTGCCCGGATCCACGTATATGTAGGGATCCAATTTCTGCATGGTAACGCGCAGGCCACGAGCCCGCAGGAGCCGACCGAGGCTAGATGCAGTAAGACCTTTGCCGAGACTTGAGGCGACTCCGCCGGTGACAAATAGATGCTTGGTCACATGATTGGCGGTCATGGAGCACTAACTTATCAGGAGTTACTGCTCCTACCTAAATCCAAGAGTTCCCGAGCGTGCTCTTGGGCGTGTTCGGAGTCAGAGAGGCCAGAGAGCATACGAGCAATCTCCGTTTCGCGGGCCTCGCCATCGATAACCTCAATCGAACTCTCTGTGATCGCGCCGCTACTATCTTTGATTACCCGCAGATGATTATCAGCCCAAATAGCAACTTGCGGCAGGTGCGTAACTACGATGACTTGGGCCGATGACGCCAATTTTTTCAAACGCCTACCCACTTCGAGCGCGGTCTTGCCGCCGATCCCAGCATCCACCTCATCAAAGAGATAAGCCCCAACCGAGCGTTTCCCAGCAATCGCGACTTCGAGTGCAAGCATCAATCGAGAGAGTTCGCCTCCGCTTGCTGACTTGCCTATGGGAAGTAGCTCGCCATCGGAGTGGGCGCTAAATCTCATTTCAACCTCATCACACCCAAATTGACCAGGGATCTCCTTTAAGTTGGGGGCTGTGAATTCAACGCGTGCTTCAAATCTTGTGTGCGGCATGGATAGTTGAGCCAACTCTTCTACTACTTGTTTTGCCAACTTAACAGCAGCTTGTTTTCGCAACTTTGAGAGCCTTAACGCGCAATCTTCGACCCTCCTAAACTTCTCCCCTACCTCTGCTTCAATCTGGGCTAATCGACCATCTCCACCACTTAGATCTGAAATGCGTGTCCTTGCACTCTCGCCTCTCTTTACCGCAGATTCATAAGATTCGGTCTTCTCCACGCCCTCGCCGAATCTCTTAGCGAAACCAATAAGACCTGCTCGACGATTCAATAACTCATCTAACGAACGTGGATCCGCCGCTAAGCCCTCAAGATACCTGCTCAGTTCGCGATTCAGCTCATTTATTTCAACGAGGGCATTATCTATTCGCTCCACGAATTCATCCAAAGTGTCATCTTTTGATTTTGCGGAACTAAGTAGCTTTTTAGCGCTCGCCAGGCTCTGACGGGCTCCGCCTTCCTCATTGTCGAGCGCATTCAGGGCTCCGCTCGACGCTATCCGAAGTTCTTCGACGCTCTCCATGCGAGAAATTAGCGAGGAGATTTCGGCGAATTCTCCACTCTTGGGTTTGATTCGGTTGAATTCGGCCACCAAACTTTGCAACTCTTCGATTTCTCGATCGCGATGACTTAGGGCTCGACGCAGCTCTTCTGCGCGAGTGATAGCAGATCTCAACTCAAAGAGCGCCTTGCGATACAACTCGAGAACTTCTGCGATCTCCTGACCACCAAAGCCATCTAAGAGCTCGCGTTGTCGGCTCTCTTTTCCAAGCGTTAGCGCGCCATGCTGTCCATGGATTTCTATTAACTCGTTTCCAAAGGCCGCTAACGTGCCTGCCGTTGTAGCGGAACCGGCAAGTTGAGCTCTGCTTTTCCCATCTCGATGCACGGAGCGAGAGAGTAGAAGAGTTCCATCCTCGATCTCTGGCTGGTGCTCCTCAATTAGTTCGCGTAATCGATCCGTTGGTACCTCCGGAATTTGGAATCGACCACCAACGCTCAATCGCTCGACCCCGGTTCTAACCAAATCGGGATCACTCTTTCCACCTAAGACTAGGGAAAGCGCGGTAATTACCATCGTCTTGCCAGCGCCGGTTTCGCCAGTAAGGACATTCAATCCCGGTTTAAGCTGTACCGTCGCATTCTCTATGACTCCAAGGCCACGAATAGAGATCTCTTCGAGCCCAAGGTTTTGACGGTTATTCGCCACGCCAACCATCTACTGGCAACTTGAATTTTGCTACTAAT
>JBEGNC010000114.1:0-4834 GCA_041182705.1 Actinomycetota bacterium
TATTCGTCCAAGGCGGAACCGTCGGCAATCTCTCTGCTCTTGTAGCGGCTAGATATCGCGCCCGCCGGGCAGAGCCCGAAGTCGGGCGCTGGGTAATTGCCTGTAGTGAGGAAGCGCATTCGTCGATCAAATCAGCGGCGCAAGTGATGGATGTCGAAGTCCTATCGATACCAACTGATTCAAACCATCGATTACAAGGAACGACGATGGCATCGGCGATCGACGCCTTCCACAAAGTCAATCCAACGAAGCGCGTATTTGCAGCCGTCGCAACAGCCGGTACTACAAATTTAGGAATGATCGATGATTTAAAGGGCATCGGGAAGATAGCTAAGGAACGCGGTATCTGGTATCACGTCGATGGGGCATATGGTCTGGCCGCGCTCGCATCACCTAAGACCAAACCGCTCTTCGATGGAATTGAATTAGCTGATTCATTTATCGTCGATCCACATAAGTGGCTATTCGCGCCATTTGATGCGTGTGCGCTCGTTTATCGAGAACCGGAAATTGCCCGCGCCGCTCATACGCAACAGGCCGGCTATCTCGAACCACTTGAGAATGGCGAGTGGAATCCTTCCGATTATGCAATCCATCTAACAAGAAGAGTCCGTGGTCTACCTTTCTGGTTCTCGCTTGCGACTCATGGAACTGATAAATATGCCGAATCGATGGATCGAACTATGGATACCGCCCGTCAAGCCGCCCAATTAATCAGCGAACATCCGAATCTGGAGTTGTTAATGGAGCCGGAACTTTCGATTGTCGCATTCACCCGGAAAGGGTGGGGACGTGATGATTACCAGCGTTGGAGTGAGAAGTTACTAAATGATCAGATCGGTTTCGTCACGCCTTCGACACATGAGGGCGAGCCGATTCTTCGCTTTGCGATAGTTAACCCCTGGACCACGATTACTGATATCAAAGTGATTCTCGCGACCCTCTAAATCCCGCGAAATCAGCGCCTATCTAGTTGAATATGGCGTTATGGAAGAAGCCCAACTTCAGTCCGCTACGCCCCTGAGCGACCTTGAGACTCGGATTCTTGAGTTCGAGCGGCAATGGTGGCGCTATGCCGGGGTCAAAGAGGCTGGTATCAAGGAGCAATTCGACCTCTCATCTCGGGAGTATTACGAGCTGCTCAATAACTTGATCGACCGCGAGGATGCTTTGGCTACCTCGCCCCTGCTTATCAAACGGCTCCGCCGGCTCCGGGAAGCCCGGCTAGCACAGCGCATCAGCTAAAGAGCGGCAAGTTCTTCATTGGTCGATTGATTATCTGTTCCGCTGGCGACCTCAAAATATCTTCAATAATCGAACCGTAGATATCTCGGAAGTCTGTAGTAACAGCTAAGTCATCATCTTTCAAATCGCGCAGTGATGGTTGTTCACCATGGAATCCACCGCGAACACCTTCACCAATCAGGAATACAGGCCCTGATGTTCCATGATCGGTTCCCTGAGATGCGTTGGCACGAACTCTGCGGCCAAATTCGCTATAAATCAGGACGGTCACATCTTTGCTTCTATTTGTCTTTGAGATTTGGGCCATGAACTTGGAGATTGAACCGGATACAGCGCCCAATAGTTCTGATTGCGCTGTGTGCTCGTCGGCATGGGTGTCGAAACCGCCAAGCGATACTGACCAGACTTTGGTTGGCGAACCCGCTGCAATCAACTTTGCGACAACTTCTAGTTGTGCCGAGAGGTTAGAGTCGCCACCAGCGTTCCCACCTACGACAGTCGGCAAATCCATTACCGCGGGGGCAGGCTCTTTGAGTATCGGAGTTACTTCACCTGAGACTTGAAAGAGATTACGCATCGAACGTGCGGCGGCAGCCATCAGATGGTTCTCACTCGGATTTGCGATTGCCAGCTTTGCACAATCGCTTGCCAGCGAACCTTTAGGAACCTTCAAGCCACCAAGCGGAAGCACCGAACCAGAACGCTTTTCACCGGCAAGAAGTGGCGGTAATACCGAACCTAATCCAATTGCAAGGAATGGATCCTCCGCTTGGGTATCAACCCAACGCCCCAACCACCCAGTCCGATTCGCATTCAACATAGCGCTCTGCCAGATTGCCATCGAGGAGAAATGCGAGCGATCTGGATTTGGATAACCGACGCCACGAACAATCGCCAATTTATCCTCATCCCAAAGTTTCTTGAATCCCGTCATCGAACCATTTAGCGCAAGACCCTCTCCGATCGGAATTACCTCATTCTCTTTGTATGCAAGTTGTGGCCGGAGCTGGTGGTAGATCGGATCTTGGAACGGAACTACAGTATTGAGGCCATCGTTACCGCCATAAAGCGTAACGACAACCAGAATGGGAGTTCCAAGTGGCAACGGGCGAGAGATCGCAGCATCTGCAATCTGGGCAAGGGATAGTGATGGTGCAGCGGCCGCGATTGCGCCAGCGCCGGTGAGTTTTATGAACTTTCGTCGGCTGATTGTGTCCATCTTCAATTCACTCCCATCAACTAGGCGCTCACAACATATTCTGGGCTGCAAATTGCAAGTAAGAACAATCGTTCAGGATCACGGACGGCACCAGAAAGAGCTAATTTGGTGCGGCTACTGAATTCCGAAATCCCTAGCCAATTCGCCAGCGCATCGATGCGTTCGCTCTGGCGAATACTCGATATTGGCGAAAGATCTCCTTGGTTTATCAGATACTGCGCTGCTTGAATGCGATTTTGTGCAGCAGCTGCCGATAGCCAAGCTTCATCTGCCGGCCAGCCACCGACATTGGGCGGCAAATAAGGGCGTTGACCGAGAGCGGTCAAATGATTGAGGATCTTGTCGGGTTGGTTGGCTTTTGAAGGAGTTATCTGTAGGGCCCTAAGGACACTTACCATCCATTCCAGGGGTGGTTTAACTTGAGTATTGCCTTCCATTTGGAATTCTGGACTTCGCACGAGAGCGCTGAGCGCCGCTTTGATATCACGAGATGCAAAGGCCTTCAGTACTTGATGATTTTCAGGAAGGACAGAGCCAGAAGTGACGAATCGATACCAGAGCCGCTCTGGAATGAATCGCTGGCAACTTGATTGGTCTACAAGGAAATTGGCGAGCGATTCAGCATCCGCCGATCTTGTCTGGCCAAGAAGAGTTATTGATCCGCTATGACTCTGTCTTCGATTTCTAGTTACTTCCCCCGTGTTTCGATTCACCTTGTACCCGGTCAATCCCTTTGCTAATGCCTTTACATCATCTTCTGAGTAACGATTTACGCCAAGTATGAAGAGTTCCATTAACTCCCTAGATAAATTCTCATTGGGTGCTCTAGATGTGTTTAGTTGACCATCAAGCCAGAGGATGAGCGCTGAATCTAAGACCATCTCCCGACACATCTCACGAAAATCACCGAGAGCATGGCGGCGCAGTTTCGCCACATGATCGAAGATGAGGATTGGTTCATCCACCTTCACAAAAGAAGTCGCCCAATGACCGTGCCAAAACCAGGTCATCCGTTCAATTACCGGAGCATCTTGAAGAACCATTTGATCGAGCCACCAGAGTGAGATGGTTCGAAATTGAAATCGTTTAGCCTGTGCGTAGTCCACAATCTCTGGGGTGTTTGGTCGCGGACGAGGTCCGAGCAGTTCAATCTTCAATTCACTCAAAAGGTCGCCATATGTGGGTTGGGGCGCTTCGAGATATTCGGTGGCTGCTTTGGTAAAGCCTTTTTCTAAGAGCGATTGATATTCGCCCGGACGAGGTCCGAATCCGACCCGATGGATCAGGCGGGCGGTGCTCCGCCGAGTGGCTAGATCCATGCGAGGAAGGTACTCGGGGAGCCTGAGATACCCCTGATTTGAGGATGGGAATACTCCGCCCTAGGCTTGGCGTTAGCACTCGCCGGGCGAGAGTGATAAGTCGCCCGAATCAGTATCTAGACACGAAGGAGCTACAACGATGGCCATTGCCATTAAGCCACTTGAGGATCGAATCGTCATAAAGATCAGTGAGGCAGAAGAGAAGACCGCCTCAGGTCTAGTCATCCCAGATACCGCTAAGGAGAAGCCACAGGAAGGTACCGTCGTCGCTGTCGGTCCAGGTCGCTTCGATGATGGCGTTCGCGTACCAATGGATATCAAGGTCGGCGATGTCGTCCTTTATAGCAAGTACGGCGGGACTGAGGTCAAGCATGGCGGCGAGGAATATCTCGTTCTCTCTGCCCGTGATGTTCTAGCTGTCATCGCGAAGTAGGCGATCGACTATGGCGAAGTCACTTCAATTCGACGAGCATGCCCGTCGCGGAATGGAGCGAGGCGTAAACATCCTCGCGGACACTGTGAAAGTAACGCTCGGCCCTAAGGGTCGAAATGTCGTGATCGGCAAATCCTTTGGTGCACCGGTCATCACAAATGATGGCGTCACAATTGCAAAAGAGATCGAACTATCTGACCCGGCAGAGAACATGGGCGCCCAACTTGTTAAGCAAGTTGCGGAGAAGACTAATGATGTCGCTGGTGATGGAACCACTACTGCGACCGTATTGGCACAAGCAATGGTCAAAGAAGGTCTCCGTAACCTTGCAGCCGGCGCTCAGCCGATGGGAATCAAGGCCGGTATCGAAGCGGCTGTCGCATCAGTCGTAGAAAAATTGCATTCAAGTGCGACCAAAGTATCTGGTAAATCTCAGATTGCTGATGTTGCGACGATTTCCGCGCAAGATCGAGTTATCGGTGATTTGATTGCAGAAGCGATGGATAAGGTCGGCAAAGATGGCGTAATCACCGTCGAAGAATCATCGACGACTGGGATGGAATTGGAATTCACCGAGGGAATGCAGTTCGACAAGGGCTTCATCTCGCCATATTTCGT
>JBEGNC010000115.1:0-4633 GCA_041182705.1 Actinomycetota bacterium
AACAAGTTCGCCGATATGGACTTCGCAAGGGTGATGTAATCACCGGCCAGATCCGCCAACCGCGGGAAGGTGAGCGCCGCGAGAAATTCAATGCGCTAGTTAAGGTTGACACGGTAAATGGCATGGAGCCAGATAGCGCGCGGGATCGCGTGGAGTTCAGCAAGTTGGTTCCGCTTTATCCGCAAGAACGACTCCGCCTTGAGACCGAGCCAAATGTCCTAACTACTCGTGTAATCGATTTAATTTCACCGATCGGCAAAGGACAGCGCGGATTGATCGTTTCACCGCCTAAGGCAGGTAAGACGATGGTGCTTCAAGCAATCGCAAACGCGATCACAACCAACAATCCGGAGTGCCATTTGATGGTGGTTCTAGTTGATGAGCGTCCCGAAGAAGTTACCGATATGCAACGCTCGGTTAAAGGCGAAGTCATCGCATCCACCTTCGATCGTCCGGCTGATGATCACACCTCAGTTGCCGAACTTGCGATCGAACGCGCTAAGCGACTTGTCGAACTTGGCCACGATGTAGTTGTCCTGCTTGACTCGATTACCCGGCTTGGTCGCGCGTACAACATCGCCGCTCCGGCTTCTGGTCGAATTCTCTCGGGCGGTGTTGACTCTGCTGCTCTATATCCACCAAAGAAGTTCTTTGGTGCTGCTCGAAATATCGAAGATGGTGGCTCACTGACTATCTTGGCAACTGCTCTAGTTGAGACTGGTTCGAAGATGGATGAAGTCATCTTCGAAGAGTTCAAGGGAACTGGAAATATGGAGTTGAAGCTGGATCGTAAATTCGCAGATAAGCGAATCTTCCCAGCGGTCGATGTCGATGCCTCCGGTACCCGTAAGGAAGAGATCCTGATGGGACCAGAAGAGTTGAATATCGTCTGGAAGCTCCGTCGCGTTCTACATGCGCTCGATCCACAACAGGCGCTAGAACTTCTTCTGGAGAAGATGAAGGGCACCAAGTCCAATGTCGAGTTCCTCATGCAGGTTCAGAAGACGACCGTAGGACCGGATCAGAGCGGGAATTAAGGGCAATTAGACGGCAGCCGGCGCCTTTCGGTAGCCTTGCCAAGTTGCTGGTTCACCGAGATTCGGACCCAGCTAAGGAGAAGAAAATGAAGAACGATATCCACCCAACATATGTTGAGACCACAGTTACCTGTGGCTGCGGCGAGAGCTTCAAGACACGCTCCACCATCGAAACCGGATCACTTTTTGTGGAAGTCTGCTCGGTATGCCACCCGTTCTACACTGGCAAGCAGCGCATCCTTGATACCGGTGGTCGAGTCGCTAAATTCGAAGAGCGGTTCAAGAAGAAGAACACAAAGTAGCTTTCCTTACGAAGACCGCTATGCCCTGCCGATGCAGGGGGCGGTCTTTGTCATTTTTATCTTTAGAAAGTTCTGGGTTGTAAGAAAGGGGGAGTGATGAGCGAGCGATTCGCATCCATGCCGGAAATTCTTAGAGAGTACGAAAGTCTCGAAGCACAGATGGCAGATCCCTCTATTCACTCTGATCAAGGTAAAGCCCGCCAATTAGGTAAGCGCTACGCCCAACTTGGACCAGTGATCGCTGGCTATCGAACTTACAAGAAGTGCGAAGATGATCTTGCCGCTGCGCGGGAATTGGCCGCAGCCGAACCGGATTTTGCCGCAGAGATCCCAGCGCTCCAAGCCGCGCTCGATGATGCAGCAGCTAAGTTGGAAGAGTTGTTATTGCCAAGAGATCCCAATGATGATCGCGATGTGATCGTAGAGATCAAGGCTGGGGCAGGTGGTGAGGAATCCGCGTTATTTGCTGGAGACTTACTGAGGATGTATCTGCGATATGCAGAGAAGCAGGGTTGGAAGACTGAGATCATTGATGCAACGGAGAGCGATCTCGGCGGCTACAAGGATGTATCGGTAGCTGTGAAATCTCGCGGTGGAGTCGGCCCGGGTGAAGCGCCATTCGCTAAGTTGAAGTTCGAAGGTGGAGTACACCGAGTACAGCGGGTGCCCGAGACCGAATCTCAGGGGCGAATTCACACATCTGCCGCTGGCGTTTTGGTACTTCCAGAAGCAGAGGAGATAGATGTTCAGATAAATATGAATGAATTGAGAATCGACGTCTATCGCTCATCCGGACCAGGCGGCCAGAGCGTCAATACGACCGATTCAGCCGTTCGAATCACCCATATCCCAACTGGAATTGTGGTCTCTTGCCAGAATGAGAAGAGCCAATTGCAAAATAAGGAGTCGGCTCTCCGAATCTTGCGTGCCCGACTCTTGGTGGCTGCCCAAGAAGCGGCAGATGCAGAAGCGGCTGCGACGCGAAAGAGCCAAGTACGTACCGTGGATCGCTCCGAACGTATTCGCACTTATAACTTCCCAGAGAATCGCATCACCGATCATCGCGTCAATTACAAAGCAAATAATCTCGACGCAGTATTGAATGGTGAATTGGAAGAATTAATCGGGGCGTTATTAGCGGCCGACAAGGCAGAGAAACTCGCCGCAGCGGAGGCGTAATGATCAAGGAAGCGCTTCGCGAGGTAAGGATTCGATTCGAGAGCGCCGGGATTTCGCCAGTCGATGCAGAATTGCTCGCTGCCTTCGTCTTAGGCGTAAACCGTATGGAGCTCCATGCCAAGGAGTTCCAATTCTCACCGGAACAATCGGTGGAATTCGCAGATTTAGTTGCGCAGCGCATTTCTGGAACGCCACTTCAGTATCTGACTGGGAGCGCGCCATTTCGATATCTCGAGTTCGATGTTGGGCCAGGAGTATTGGTGCCCCGACCAGAGACCGAGCTACTTGTTGATGCAGCGCTGGTCGAAATTGAGCGAATCCAATCGAGTCCGAACTACAAACCGGGGGACCGGACCTCAGTCGTCGATCTCGGCGCTGGAAGTGGTGCCATTGCAATTTCAATCGCCGATGAGGCGCGGCGACGTGGACTATCCGTCCAGGTTGTAGCAGTAGAACGAGAGCCAGATGCCATAACTTGGTTGGAAAGGAACATCGCCAAACATGAAGTTGATATTCGAGTAATCAAGAGCGATGTACAAGATGCGTTGAGTGGGGTCAGATCAGATTTGGTGATAGCAAATCCACCATATATTCCATTCGAAGCAGAATTGCCGAAGAATGTGATCGACTTTGAGCCCAGGGCGGCGCTATTTGGCGGAAAAACTGGATTGGAAGAGCCACTCAAATTCATCGCTGCTGCTACGCGCATCTTGAAACCCGGTGGTTTCTTGGCCGTAGAGCATCACGAGACTCAAGGAGAACAACTTGAAGCAGCGCTGGTCGATGACTACCTTGAGATAGCTCGATTCCAGGATTTGGTCGGTCGACCTCGTTGGATCAGCGCACGGCGGAGGGGATGATCAATGGGAGAGCGAATCGCGCTTGATGGCGCAGTAGAGCGCGCTCAACTCGTTTCACAAGCTGCCGATGCGCTGCGGGAAGGTCGATTGATTATCGCTCCGATGGAACATGCCTACATCTTTGTTGCTGATGCGTTCAATCATGGCGCAGTTAAGAAGATGCACCTACTTCGCGGCGACGCACTTGGGACGGCAGCGCAAGTGATTGTTGGAGATATCAAGACTGCTACCGGAATCACCAGAGAATTCGGCACGAATATAACTGCAATCTGTCAACGATTCTGGCCTGGATTACTTACGGTGAAGATTCCACCAGCACAAGGTTTAGTTTGGGACCTCGGCGATGGTCGGACATTGGAAGAAATCGCGATCCGAGTACCGGCAAGTGATTTCCTCCGCGAGATCGCGCAAGCTACCGGACCGCTAGCAGTTGCTTCGGCTTCGACTGCGGGAAGTAAGCCCCGCCGTGGTAGCCGTCTCTTTCCTGCGCTTGATAGCGATTACGCCTTCATTTTCGATGCTGGAGAGTTGCCTGAAGGGCCCGCCTCGACAGTGGTTTCAGTCAAAGATGATGGGGTTACATTGGTGCGAGCGGGAGCGATATCACTCGCCGAATTACGCGAGGTAACGCCTAATATCGCCATCCCAGCCTAGGATTCCGGTATGTCAGAGTTCTACGGCGCCGACTTCGATCAATTGCAGGGCGAAGACCCTGAGATCGCTGCAATCCTGCTCTCCGAATTGGATCGGCAGCGGAAGAATCTGCAGCTAATTGCAAGTGAGAATTTCACATCACCCGCCGTATTAGCTGCGCTCGGATCTACACTCTCAAACAAATACGCAGAGGGTTATCCAGGTAAGCGGTATTACGGTGGTTGCGAGGAAGTTGATAAAGCAGAGTTGATTGGAATCGATCGAGCTAAGAAACTCTTCGGTGCCGAGCATGCAAATCTCCAGCCACACTCTGGGGCAAGCGCAAATGTCGCTGTCTATCAAGCTTTCACTAAGCCGGGGGATACAGTTCTTGCGATGTCTTTGCCGCATGGTGGCCATCTGACTCATGGATCCAAAGTCAATTTCTCGGGTAAATGGTTCAACGTCGAGTCTTATGGTGTTCGCCAAGATGACGAGTTGATCGATTATGACGAACTTCTCGATATCGCCAAGCGCGTCAAGCCGAAGATGATTTGTTCAGGTGCGACTGCCTATCCAAGATTGATTGATTTCGCCAAGATTCGGGAAATCTGCGATGCTG
>JBEGNC010000116.1:0-7325 GCA_041182705.1 Actinomycetota bacterium
GCGATATCAGCCCCTGGGATCAATGATGGTGTCCCGCCGCCGAAGAAGATGGAAGGGACCACCGTACTCCCAGCAGTCCTGCTAGCCATCTCGATCTCTTGAAGCGCCGAATCTATGTATGGGGTTGTGATCAGTGAAAGCGAGGAGGTTTGTAGCTCCTGTGGGGTGTAAGTATTGAAATCGCAATACCCGCATCGCTTCACGCAGTACGGAATATGGATATAGAACGCGAGGCTAGCCAGCCCGCTACTTCTTGATCTTTCCACTTTCCGCATCCGCATTCGTGGCCAGCGCAGCGATGAACGCCTCCTGGGGGACTTCAACTCGACCCACCATCTTCATCCGCTTCTTGCCTTCTTTCTGCTTCTCCAGCAATTTTCGCTTACGAGTGATATCGCCACCGTAACATTTCGCGAGAACGTCCTTGCGAATGGCACGGATATTCTCGCGAGCAATTATCTTCGCGCCGATTGCTGCCTGGATTGGTACTTCAAACTGCTGCCTTGGTATCAACTCCCGTAATTTGGTGGTCATCATCACGCCATATTGATAAGCCTTATCGCGATGAACAATCGCGCTAAAAGCATCGACGGTATCTCCCTGAAGCAAGATATCTACCTTCACCAAGTCGCCCTCTAATTCGCCAATCGCCTCATAATCTAGGGATGCGTAGCCCTTTGTCCGAGACTTCAATTGATCGAAGAAATCGAAGACTATTTCTGCTAGCGGCAAGGTGTACCGGATCTCGACTCGATCCTCAGATAGATAATCCATCCCACCCAAGACACCTCGTCGCTGCTGGCATAGCTCCATGATGGTTCCGATGTAATCGCTAGGCGAAAGAATCGTAGCTTTCACAATCGGCTCAAGTACTCGAGAGACTTTACCGTTTGGGTACTCACTGGGATTAGTGACGACCTTCTCCTTGCCATCTTCCAAAAAGACGCGATAAACAACGTTGGGCGCAGTCGAGATAAGAGAAAGGTTGAATTCGCGCTCTAGCCGCTCACGAACGATCTCCATATGTAGCAAACCGAGGAAGCCACAGCGGAATCCAAATCCAAGGGCCGCAGAAGTCTCTGGCTCGTAGACGAGTGCCGCATCATTCAATTGCAACTTGTCGAGCGCATCGCGCAGCATCGGATAGTCATCGCCATCAATCGGATATAGGCCAGAGAAGACCATCGGCTTTGGATCCGAGTAACCAGCAAGGGCCTCCTTCGCCGGATTCTGATACGAAGTTACGGTATCGCCGACGCGGGACAGTCGAACATCCTTCACGCCAGTTATCAAGTAGCCCACTTCGCCGACCCCAAGGCCGGCAGATGAGAGTGGTTCTGGAGAGATTACGCCGATATCCAATAACTCATGTTTTACTCCTGTGGAGAACATCTGAATCTGTTCCCGAGGCGACAACTTCCCATCGAAAACACGCACATAGGTGACCACTCCTCGATAGGTGTCATAGACCGAATCGAAGATTAAGGCGCGCGCAGGAGCCTCCGGCGAACCTTTTGGAGCGGGAATTTGCGCGACGATTTGATCAAGGAGCGTTTCTACGCCTTCGCCCGTCTTTCCTGATACTCGTAAGCAATCTTCTGGCTTACAACCAACAAGCTTGGAGAGCTCGATTGCGAATTTCTCTGGTTGGGCAGCTGGCAGATCGATCTTGTTCAAGACCGGGATGATTGTTAAATCATTCTCCATTGCAAGATAGAGGTTCGCAAGCGTCTGAGCTTCGATTCCTTGAGCACAATCGACCAGAAGGATTGCGCCTTCACAAGCCGCAAGCGATCGAGAGACCTCATAAGTGAAATCGACATGGCCTGGAGTATCGATCATATTCAAGATGTAATCTTTTCCATCAATTCCAGAGCGCCACGGAAGCCGAACCGCTTGACTCTTGATTGTGATGCCGCGTTCGCGCTCAATATCCATTCGATCTAGATACTGTGCTCGCATATTCCGAGCTTCAACGACGCCGGTCAATCCCAGCATTCGATCTGCTAGCGTCGATTTGCCATGGTCGATATGGGCGATGATGCAGAAATTGCGAATCTGCGCCGGATCAGTCTTAGCAGGTTGTGGCGCTTTGTTTAGCGGAATAGCGGGCATCTAAAATCCGCCCTCTAGATCTTCGTTTCGCGGTGAATTAACGGACGCCGGCTTTGTGAGCCGACTTTGCCATAGCTGACTTCTTGTTGGCCGCCTGGTTCGCATGGATTACGCCCTTGGAAACTGCCTTATCCAATTCGCGAGATGCTTTCTGGAGTTCAGTGGCGATTACCTTGCTATCACCGGCAGCGACTGCATCGCGGAAGCGGCGAACCGCAGTCTTAATCGACGAGCTCACAGATTTGTTGCGAAGTCGAGCCTTGTCATTGGTCTTGATTCGCTTGATCTGAGACTTGATATTTGCCACTTGTAGCGCCTTCCGCTTTCCGATTAACCGCCCTGATGAGCGTGCCCGAACGAGCGCCGAAGGGTATCAGCCGAACCGGAAGGCTCTCAAACTGAGGGTTGGCCCGTTGAAACGGCGGCAGAAATAGCCAGGACGGCTCGCTCCAAGGCATATTGCGGATCGGCTGAGCCGCCCTTGACCCCAATATCGGCAGCTGCCAATTCACCGATTGCAAAAGCGATCATTCCCGGGCGCCACTTCGCCAATTGTCGCCGCGCCTTATCAATCTGCCATGGAGCCAACCCGAGAGAGCCAGCCAATTCGAAAGATTTGGCTTGTCGGGGAACATCTGAGACCTTTGCCAGAGTTCTTACTGAACTAGCAAGGGCAGCCACGATCATCACCGGATCGGTTCCAGTATCTATCGCGTTTCTAAGTGCAGCTAAGGCCCCTCGAGAATCTCCAATCATCACCGCATCAGCTACATCGAATCCCGTTGCTTCGACACGACCTTGATAGTATTTTGAAATATCCTCTTCATCGATTATCGATTTTCCAGCATTTGTGTCAAATGCAATCTGCGAACAAGCTGCTGCGAGTTCTCTCGTATCATTTCCAGTCGCATTTACAAGCGCCAGAATCGCTTCATTAGAAATACGTCGACCCAGACGCGCGAATTCGCCCTTTACAAAATCTGCTTTGTCGCTCTGTCGTTTCAACGGCTCACATGCAATTACTTCGGCTTTAAGTTTCTTCAACTTATCGACTAGGCCTTTTCCTTTCACGCCACCTTTATGGACAAATATCAAGTGGAGACCTGGATCCACCTCATCAAATAAGGAGAGAATCTCCTCACCCACCTCCGCGGCCACATCTTGAAGATCTTTAACAATGACTAGGCGTTTGTCGGCAAAAAGTGATGGTGCAACCGCTTCACCAAACTGACCTAGCTCCAGTTCAGAACCAAGCAGAGTACTTCGCTCAAAATTGCGACGCTCCTCGATGGCGCTCTGCAGAGCTCGGTCGGATAGAGCAGCTTCCCCGCCATGGATCAGGACTAGCCGACTCAATGCCATCTAATCTGCCACCATCCCTTTCCTAACTCCCGAGGCGAGAATATCGACCGCCCAAGCTCTTTAGACAACTCCCAAGATAGCGAGATTGCTCCGCTCTGGTCAGTTCGATAGACCTTGCTGTCACCGGCGCCTAATTCCGCCATCAGGCCGGGATTGGGATGACCATATGAGTTAGCGCCAACACTCACAAGATAGATGCTCGCGCCGATCTCGCTGAGGAAGGCTGGATCCTGAAATTTCGAACCATGATGCGGAACTTTCAAGATTTCAATTCCATCTAGTTGAAACTTGCGCTCTAAGTGACGCTGAACATCGGGCTCGATATCTCCAGTAATCAGGATTCGCACTCCTGAGATCTCGGCCAAAATAACTAGGGATCGATTGTTCTCTGCTGAGCCATCGCCATCTATCTCCTCCCCCTGGAAATCATCGTCGATTGGCCATAGAACTTCTACGCTCAAATCTCCGATACGAGCTCGATCGCCGCTTCGCTTCTCAAGTACCTTTTCATGATTCGCAAATGTCGTCTCTCTTTCATTTACCCAAATTTCGCCAATCGAAAGATCGGCCGAAAGTCCTTGATAATGATCGGCATGGCGATGGGATATCACGACCAGAGGCAAATACTTAATGCCAAAAAGTCTTAGACAGTCCTTCAAAAGTTTTGGATCGGGCCCGGCATCAAAGAGCGCTCCATTACCACCGCCGAGATTCAGCAAGAGCGCATCGCCTTGTCCGACATCGCATCGTCCGACTCGCCAGGCAGCACCGGGGAAGGATGCCCGCGCGGATGCAGAGAGCAGTAATAAAGGGATTAAGGCGATAGCCATTATCCGAATCTTGAATCTGCGCCAGATAAGGATTGTGATGGCTAGGGTGATTAGTAACAATTCTGGAGTAAAAGCTGGTCCGCGATCGGCGATTCGCGCGACTTGGTAGATCCAACTGGCACCGATATCTGCGAGGCGCAGAGATAAATAAGCGGCATCCGGCCAGAATGAAACCATTAGGGTGGCCAATAATGTGAGTACGGTGATAAGAGGAACTGTCGGTGCTACTAGGGCATTCGCGATTATGGTCAATGAATTTATCGATCCAGCTAGATATAGAAGATAGGGAGTGCAAAATGCCGTGGCTGAGATTGCGATTGCCAAGATCTCGGCCAGCCACTTCGGCAGTCGTGCTGACATTCGACGCTGCAGATTCGGGGCCATGATTATCAATCCACTCGTGGCGCTAACGCTCAAAATGAAGCCGGGATCAAATGCCTGAAAGGGATTGATTAGGAGCAAGATTGAAATCGCGAAGGCGAGCGCATTCAGTGAGTTTCTACGCTCGCCACTAACTCTTGCTATGAGGAAGACCCCGGCCATCACTGCAGCTCGCAATACTGAGGGGGTCGGCCGAACCAGGAATATGAAGAGGACGAGAAAGATTGACGTTAGTAAAACTTGGGTCTTGCGATTTGGCTTTATCCACCCGATGATGGCAAAGATGAATGCGCTTACGATTGCAAAATTGGCGCCACTTACGGCAGTCAAGTGAGATAGCCCAGCGTTTCGCATCATCGAAGTGAATGCCTCGCTCTGCAGTGAAGTGTCGCCAAGTGCCATGCCTGGCAGGAGCGTCGCGGATTCACGATTGATCCGTCTTGACTGCTCTCGGATCGCAGAGCGAATTCCGTCCAGCTCTGCAATAACTGGATTGGAACTCTTGATTACTTCAATCGTCGAGGTCGCGTGGAGTAGCCCGGCAAAGCGCAACTCACGAGACTGCCTTAACTCCCCCGAGAGCGTGATTTGATCACCTGGTGTTGCGTCGATTGGACTTGGCGAGATAACTCGTATGGGAATCCGCATCGAATGAATCTCAGACTTTGCCTGTAACTCTTCAACTCGTATCGTGAAAGTACTCTGACCTGAAATTAAACGAGAGCCGATTACTCGTGAGCTCAATTGTTTTGGGTCACTGCTAACCACGCCAGAAACCGTGACTTCCTCGCCAATCGCGGCACGAAGCTCACTTCGCGAGAGCGCCTGGAGATGGATTGTGGCCACCGCTGTTCCAAGTGCAACACCAGCGAGTATCGATACCCACCTACTCTTCCTAAATATGAGTGGCAGGATGATCGGAATAGCGCAGAGGTATATGGAGACGCGACTAGCTAGCAATACCCCCAACCAGATAGCAAGCGCAAACCAGAGGCTCTTACTTAGAGCGAGAGGCGACTCTTTATCCGTTCGAATGTCTTTCCACCTATTCCATCGACTTTCTGGAGATCTGCAATATCGACAAACGGTCCATTGCTATTGCGATAAGCAATTATTCGTTTTGCGATAACTGGCCCGATTCCATCTAGCGAGTCGAATTGAGCGGCCGATGCTCGATTTATGTAAACCGTCCCGCTATATCCGCTCTTGCTCTTGCTTCTCGGTTGCTCACGATTCTTGCCGACAAGCACTTGCTCGCCATCGATTAGAAGCCTTGCCAGGTTTATATTGGAGAGATCAATCCCCTTCTTCGCACCACCTGCAGCGGTGATTGCATCCACAACGCGAGCGCCCTCGAGAATCGGATAAACCCCAGGCCTCCTCACATCTCCTGCGACATGAATGTAAATGGTTCGTTTAGTTGGTTCGGTAACTACTTTGATCGGTGGCGTTTCTACCGCTTCGCCACGAGAGGTGAAAAAGAAGAAGAAAGAGATAGCCAAGGCGCAGATAGCTAAGACCGCTAGCGCGCGTTTCTGGTCCAAGGTGAAATCCATAGGCGGATGACACCAAAGAAGTCTTAGATCGAGATATGCCTATTTGGATTTTGTGAAGAGTTAGTACTTGTGGAACTACAGGACGATATTCACGAATTTTGGAGCTTTGGTGATGACTCGAGCCGGTTTAGCTCCGTTCAATTCTGCAACGACCGCGGGGTCGGCAAATGCCATAGCTTCAAGTTCTGCATCCGATATCGATGGCGAGACCTCAATACGCGCCTTAATCTTTCCATTGACTTGGAAAATTACCGTCACCGCATCCTCTTCCAAGAGAGATTCTTCAATCTTTGGCCACCCAGCGAGCGCGACCGAAGGCTTATGTCCTAGTCGCTCCCACATCTCCTCTGCGGTGAAGGGAGCAATCAGCGAAAGCGAGATGGCGATTGCCTCGGTTGCCTCTCGAACTGCCGGATCAGCCGGACCGCAGCCACTATCAATCGCTTTTCGGGTCGCATTGACCAACTCCATGATTCGAGCTACCGAAACGTTGAATCTAAATGATTCAACCGCAAAAGCGATATCGCGGAGCGCCTTGTGCGTGGCTTTCCGGAGCGAGATATCTCCGGTCGAAAAATCAACTCCTGGCTTGCTAGTTATATCACCCGATAGTCGCCAAGCACGATTTAGGAACTTAACGGAGCCTGATGGTGATACATCTGCCCAATCAACATCATCCTCCGGCGGCCCGGCGAAGACCATCGAGAGGCGAATCGCATCGACTCCATGTCGATCCAATTCATCAGAGAGTTTGACTAGATTGCCACGACTCTTGCTCATCGCTGAGCCGTCCATGATCACCATTCCCTGATTGAGCAGTCGCGTGAATGGCTCGGTGAAATCCAAGTAACCCATATCGTGAAGTGCTTTAGTGAAGAACCGCGAATAGAGAAGATGCAAGATCGCATGCGTCACTCCACCCACATATTGATCTACCGGTAACCATGTCTTTACTGCAGCATCATCAAAAGGCCGATCATGGATATCGACGCTGGTGTAGCGCAAGAAGTACCAAGAAGAATCCACAAAGGTATCCATCGTGTCGGTATCGCGCTTTGCGCCCCCACCGCATTTCGGACAG
>JBEGNC010000117.1:0-6569 GCA_041182705.1 Actinomycetota bacterium
GCTTGTAAGTGTCAAAACCCAAAGCACGGCCAAAGAGCTGGTGACCAAAACAGATTCCGAAGAGGGGCATCTCATCATCGAGAGCACTTCGCACTGTTGCAATGACGTCAACCATGGTCGCTGGATCCCCCGGCCCGTTGGATAGGAACAAGCCATCGAATCCACCGCTTTTGATTGAATCGAATCCAGTACCAACCGGAAGAAGGTGGGTCTCAATTCCTCGAATCGCAAAATTCCTTGGCGTGGCTGCCTTTATCCCTAGGTCAAGCGCCGCGATTCGAAACCTAGTGTCACCCACTGCTGGAATCACGATCGGTTCGGCAATTGTGACCTCATCGGCTAGATATGCACCAGACATCTGCGCCGTTCCCCTTACCTTCGTAACCATTTCTTCTCTTGATAGGCTCAAACCGGAGAAGATACCAACGCGCATCGCGCCACGCTCGCGAATGTGGAGAGTTATCGCTCTGGTATCGACCCCCGAGATACCTACGACACCCTCACTTACAAGGTCATCAACTAAATCTCGCCTGGCTCGCCAATTTGAGGTAACTAGTGATGGATCGCGGACAACGAAGCCACTGACCCAGATTCGACGGGACTCCATATCATCGTCATTCATTCCGGTATTTCCAATATGAGGTGCGGTCATGACTACGACTTGGTTGAAATAGGAAGGATCAGTCAGCGTCTCCTGGTAGCCAGTCATCCCAGTGGTAAAAACGATCTCGCCAAATGTCTCTCCTGTTGCACCCCAAGCATCACCTTCAAAAATAGTTCCATCATCGAGGACTAAGAACGCTTGGGTCACTGGATCACCTCATGAACTAATCGACCATTGAAGAACGTTCTAGTAACGCGTCCCGGAAGTTCACTGCCAATAAATGGACTATTCGCACTCTTGGATTTCATCCCTTCTGCAGATACCTTCCATCTTGCTTTTGGATCGAAGGTGAAGAAATTCGCAGGCTTTCCTAGCTCAATCTGACCATGGTTCCCGTATTCCCCAATTCGAGCGGGCGTCACTGACATCCGATCCACAAGAGCGTTCCAAGAAAGAATTTTGCTCTCCACAAGAGCCTGGTAAGCCACTGATAGCGCTGTCTCTAAACCAGTCATACCAAAGGCAGCGGCTTGCCATTCACAATCCTTACTCTCTGCGGAATGTGGCGCATGATCCGTCGCGATGATATCTATAGTGCCATCAGCCACCCCTTCACGGAGCGCAATTACATCGGATTGGGTCCTTAACGGAGGGTTCACTTTGTAGACCGGGTCATAACTTGCCGCAAGATCATCAGTCAGGATCAAATGGTGTGGCGTGACCTCAGCGGTTACCTGGATTCCACGAGATTTTGCCCATCTGATTAGAGCGACTCCACCCTTGGTAGTTACATGACAGACGTGAAGCCGGCTTCCTACGTGGTCCGCCAACAAAATGTCCCGAGCGATAATCGATTCCTCTGCAGCTGCCGGCCAACCTTTCAGACCCAATCGAGCTGAAATTTCCCCTTCATTCATCTGTGCATCCATTGTGAGTCTCGGATCCTGCGCATGTTGAGCGATGATGCCATCGAAGCTCTTCACATATTCCAAAGCGCGACGCATAACCAATGAATCAAAGACACAATGGCCATCATCGCTGAAGATTCGCACTTTCGCTTCACTCTGATTCATGGCGCGCATCTCAGAGAGTTGAGACCCTGCTTGGCCCACCGTAACAGCGCCAATGGGGAAGACATCGCATAACGAATGGAACTTGCCAAGTCGGAATACTTGCTCCACTACCCCTGCAGTATCAGCTACTGGTGCGGTATTCGGCATCGCAGAAATGGCCGTGTATCCACCTGCAATTGCAGCCTGCGAACCGGAGAGCACAGTTTCTGCATCTTCCTTTCCAGGCTCACGAAGATGAGTGTGAAGATCGACCAATCCAGGTGCGACAAATTCCCCGTTACCTTCGATAACTTGAGCTTTGCTAGAAAGCGAGCTCGGTTGTACAAATACTCCATCCTTGACCGCAAGCTCAACCTGCTTGCCGGAGGGTTCAATTACATCCTTGATCAGAAGCTCACTCATCGCGACCACCGCTCAACAATAGATATAGAACTGCCATCCGCACATTCACGCCATTTGTTACTTGCTCCACAATCACTGAGCGCTTGCTATCCGCGGCATCTGCCGAAATCTCCAGCCCTCGATTCATGGGTCCGGGATGGAGGATTATCGAACCGGTTTTGAAACCCTCCATTCGCTCCCGATTGAGGCCGAAACTGCGCGAATATTCGCGTTCGCTCGGGAAGAAGGAGTCGGCCATTCGCTCGCGCTGTACGCGCAGCATCATCACAGCATCGAATTTCGAGAGCTGGGAATCAAACTCGTATCGAATATCAGCTCCCCACGAATCTACGCCAACCGGGAGTAATGTCGGCGGGGCGATCAAAGTGACCGATGCGCCAAGCAAACGTAGTAACAACACATTGCTTCTCGCTACTCTGGAATGTAGTACATCTCCGACGATTGCAATCTGCAAATCGGAGAGATCTCCGGTGCCAGATTTCAGATGCTCACGTATCGTGTATGCATCCAAGAGAGCCTGCGTGGGATGTTCATGAGTTCCGTCTCCAGCATTAATCACCGAACCGGTCATCCAAGCTTGATCAGCTAATCTGTGTGCCGCCCCTGATGCGCTGTGGCGGATTACAACGGCATCGGCTCCCATGGCCTGCAAGGTCAACGCCGTATCTTTTAAACTCTCACCTTTACTCAGCGAAGAACCTTTCGCCGAAAAATTAATTACATCCGCGGATAATCTTTTTGCCGCCGCTTCAAACGAGATTCGAGTCCGTGTGGAATCTTCGAAGAAAAGATTCACAATGGTTCGACCACGGAGCGTCGGTAATTTCTTCACCGTTGTATCGGTTGCTCTCGCCAACTCCTTTGCGGTATCGAGAATATTGACGGCTTCCGTAGAGTTGAGATCGGCGATAGAAAGTAGGTGTCGATTCATCGCTCGCCACCTTCAATCAGTACTTCATCTCGGCCATCGATCTCTTCCAGGAGTACCCGAACTCGCTCTTCACGGTTTGTTGGGATGTTCTTGCCAACGTAATCGGCTCGAATGGGCAGTTCTCGATGGCCCCGATCAATCAAGACTGCGAGTTGAACAGTTCGAGCACGACCATGCTCGGCGAGAGCATCCAAAGCTGCTCGTATGGTTCTGCCAGAGTAGAAAACATCATCGACAAGAACTACATCTAACCCTTCAACGCCAGAGTTGGGTATCTCGGTTGGGAGTAGTGCTTTCGGGCTCCGAGTGCGAAGATCGTCTCGATAAAGGGTTGCATCGAGGGTCCCATGATTGATCGGACTTCCCTCTAATTCACTCAGAACTTTCGCAAGTCGCTCCGATAACCAAGCTCCGCGGGTTGGGATACCCAAGAGGACTAACGAACCACTGCCGCGATTATGTTCCAGGATTTCATGAGCGATTCTTCGGAGAGCGCGGGATATATCCGCGCTCGACATGATGATAGCCATCAACCACTCCTTCGCCGCCTCACTGGACGGGTCGTTAAAGGTGGGCCGAGGTTAGCACTGCCCTGTGGAATTCACGAAACCTCTAATTGCCGTGTCCCTTATCTTCACCGGATGGAGCAGGCGGGAAATTACGAGCGAGCGCTAAAGCGCCTCCGATCGATCCGCGAGGCGCTTGGACTTACTCTTCAAGAGGTTGAGTTCGCTAGCGGAGGGAGATTCAAATCATCGGTCATAGCCTCATATGAAAATGGTTCGCGCCGCCCTTCCTTGGCAAAGATTTTGGAGATTTGCGCCTTCTATGGAGTAGCTATCGATTCCCTTTTCCAGGACTCCCGAGAGCCCTCACGAGACTTAATCGTGGATCTAGCCGCTTTGCAGAAGTGTCCGGCAGATCAAATCAGCGTTCAATTATCCAAAGTAATCATGCGCCTGGGGTCAATGCGCGGCGACTGGAATGGGGCGGTCTTCTCGATTCGGAAAAATGATTGGGCAACCCTCGCGATGGTTCTCGATATGAATACCAACGAACTAGCTGATTCGTTGCAGCTCCGCGGTTTGCTGCTTAGAGCGCAATCTCGCCCTTGATCTCAGCGACTGCTGTCAACACCCCATTTACATAGTTCGGCGAATCTTCCGTTGAAAGGGTCTTGGCAAGCTCGACTGCCTCGTCGACCGCTACCCCAATAGGAACAGTTTCCGACCATAAGATTTCGAATGTTCCAAGTCTTAAGATATTTCGATCAAGCACGGGCATCCGATCTAAGTCCCATCCCTTGGCTCGCATCACAATTATTTCGTCAATTCTCTCGCGGTTCTCGCTTACGCCACTGACCAATTCGCGAGTGAATTCGCGAACTGGATATTCGAGTTCAGTTACCCGGGATTGCAGAATCTCCATCGCTGGTCGATTGCGAATGTCGCTCTCGTAGAGAAAATCTAAGGCAGCTTTTCGAGCCTTGGATCTTGTGCTCACTTAGTTTGCGCGACCTAGATAGTCGCCCGTCCGGGTGTCTACCAGAATGACCTCGTCTTGCTTTATGAATAGCGGAACCTGAACGGAAATACCGGTTTCAAGGGTAGCGGGCTTCGAGCCGGCTGAGGAGCGATCGCCCTGCAGGCCCGGCTCCGTGTAGGTGACGCGAAGCGGAACAGAAGGTGGCAGCTCGATGTAAAGCGGATTTCCTTCGTGGATGGCAACGATTACTTCCATATTTTCGAGGAGATAATTTGCCGCATCGTCTACCGTTTCGGCCGAGATCGTGATCTGGTCGTAGGTTGTGTTATCCATGAATATAAAACCTGCATTGTCCCTGTAAAGGAACTGCATCTCGCGCTTCTCCAGGATAGCTACATCGACCTTAACTCCAGCGTTGAACGTTTTCTCAACGACCTTGCCAGAGAGGACATTCTTAAGCTTGGTACGAACGAATGCTGGACCTTTACCGGGTTTCACATGTTGGAATTCGACGACATTCCATAGTTGCCCTTCGATATCTAAGGTCATGCCGTTCTTAAGGTCGTTAGTAGTAGCCATACGGAGAGATTACCTTGCGAGCGCTATTTCACTAAATTCTGCATGGCTTTGATTGCGAGCCGATAAGAATCGACCCCGAAACCAGCAATGGTTCCATTTACAACCCCAGATATGACAGAGGTATGGCGGAATTCTTCCCGGGTCAATGGATTTGAAAGATGGACCTCGATAACCGGCGCTTTTAGCATAGTGACTGCATCCCGAATCGCATAGGAGTAGTGAGTAAACGCTGCTGGATTAAATATGAGGGGAAGGGCATGGTCCGCAGCTTCATGTACCCAGCCAATCAATTCCGCTTCATCATCGCTTTGTCTGATGTCAGGTAGAAATCCAGAGTCTTTAGCCGCTAACTCGATTTCTTGAACCAATGTCGGATAATCAAGATCGCCGTAAAAATTCTTCTCCCGCAGGTCCAGCCTACGAAGATTGGGGCCATTTAAAATGAGCAGCGGCTTCATTGGGAAAGTCTACCTCGCTATCTCTTCTTGATAGATCTCAGAAAGTTCCGGAATTGTAAGCGCCGAACTTCTATCAGTCTCCCCAAGGCGTTTCAAGGTTACGAATCGAAGCGCATTTTCTCTTCGCTTCTTATCTCGTTTCATGAACTCCACTAGATCCGGAAAGGCATCTGCCCGATATCGAGTCGGCATTCCGAGGGATTCCAAGATACGACGATGATCTCCGGCGGTTATTTGATCAAGGCCAGAAACCTTGACTGAGACCTGCGCGGCAAAGACCAGACCAATAGAAATCGCTTCGCCATGGCGCATCTCGTAATTCGAGTGGCGCTCGATGGCATGCCCAAGAGTGTGGCCGTAATTCAATGCTTCTCGCGCGTGGCTCTCTTTGAAATCCTTCGATACCACTGCCGCCTTAACCCTTATCGATCGCTCGATTATCTCCCGAAGATTCGAGCGGGGCGACTCCTCTATCAGATGCAAGATCTTCGGATCAGCGATGAATCCGCATTTAACCGACTCGACTAGTCCCGCTGCCACATCCCTCGGCGACAACGAATCTATCCAGCTCAGATCCACGATCACGCGCTTAGGAGAATGGAATGCGCCGGCCAGATTCTTTCCTGCAGCCAGGTTAATACCGGTTTTCCCGCCAATGGCAGCATCAACCATCCCTGCGACTGTAGAAGGAATGGCAATCCAATCCACTCCCCTCAAGTAACTTGCGGCTAGAAATCCTGCCAAGTCGGTCGTTGCTCCGCCGCCGATTCCGACGACAATGCTTTGTCGATCTAGACCTAGACCCGCCATCTTCTCCAAGGCCTGAAGAAAAATAACTCCAGATTTCTGAGCCTCACCATCAGGAACTACAAGGGAGCGCTCACCGATGAATTCCGAAGGAATCTGATTAGTTAACGAACTCGGAAAGATGACGAAGGTGTTGTCTACTTCGACTGTTTCTTCCAGTGCTTTGACCCAATTATCAACGAGTGAGACTTCATATTCTCGTTCTGCGCTTACCCGTATCTCGCTCATCA
>JBEGNC010000118.1:0-40070 GCA_041182705.1 Actinomycetota bacterium
CTCGACCACTAGTCGGCCACCGCCTTCAAGCGGTATTCGCATGACCAGGCTGCGCGCTTCCTTCGTAACCTCCATAGGACCATCGCCAGTGCGGGGTTTCATGGCTGCCATATCGTCCGACCTCTTTCGCGGTTAGGGAGGATTCAAGAGGGCGAATTATCGCCCATTTCTTCACCCGAGGGGAAATTGAAGGCCGCCTGTATGCGAGCCCGGCCGGCAATCAAGACCGAGACCACCGCGCGCTCTGGGACCCCAATCTTCCCCGCTATTTCAGAGATGCTGAGGTTCTTCCCGAAATAAAGCGTCAAGATCACCCGCTCCTCCTCTGGGAGGGCAGCGATCATCTGAGCCAGCGTCAGGTGATCTCTCGCATTCACAGCGTAAGGGTACCGAGCAATTCGTACTCAGCCGAGGGACTTAGCGAACTTTCGTAGTGACAATCGAACAGCAATGAGTATTCCAGGCTTAATGAGGGCAATCACGAGTTTGGGAGCTTCGATCTGTTCGTACCAATCAAATCTAGTCCTGCCATCGCCGATGTCTACCAAGGTAAATCTTCCAATCCCCTTTATCCATCTTCCATAATGAATCACTTCGCAAAATCTCGGTGGCTCCCACTTCACGATTCGCATCCGATCCAAAATGCCAAATCTGCCGATTCCAGTGAATGCATCAATAGTCGTTCCAATACCAGAGTCCGCACTTCCGCTATCAGATGCTTCTACTCTCGTAAGCAACATCCAATCACCCTGACTTCGCCAATCAACTAGCTGATTCCAGACATCTGGAACTGGGCTATCGATAGTCAAGGAAACTTCGAATTCGTTGAACATCTAATCCGCCGCCCTATGGGCCTCGATGTGATCGAGTGAGGAATTAATTGATTCGGACCAGAGAACTAGTTCATGCTGTCCCGGTTTTAAGAAATTCTTAGTCGTTAGATCTGCTAGTGCTACGCGCAGACTTGCATAAACCCCAGTTGGATCCAAAACCGATATCGGTTTAGCGTGAAAGCCAAGATAGCGACCTACCCAGATCTCGAAAAGCTCCTCAAGCGTTCCAAGTCCGCCAGGGAGCGCGATAAAGCCTTCAGCAAGCGATTCGATTTTTCCCTTTCGCTCTCGCATATCAGATACGACATGAAGTTCGCTGGCTTGATGATCGATGAATTCGACATTCATCAATCGCTCTGGGATGACACCTATGGTGTATCCATTTCGGGAACGCGCACCGTTTGCGACCTCACCCATAACTGAGATTGCGCCGCCACCCCAGACCAATTCATGACCCCGATCGGCAATCGCGGCGCCCAGTTCGAAACCTAACTTCCGCGCGTCGTCAGATACCGATGTCGAAGAGGCGCAATAGACCGCGATTTTCATCTGCGAACTCTATGGGCACTTGCCAGTAATGCGTATTGGTAGCGTTCGCTCATGACCTTCGCCTATGGTTTCGGAGTCGCCACTGTCGCTCGTGATGGCTCGATTCTCGATACCTATTTTCCCCAACTTGGTTTAGGTCGAATCGCTGATGCCTCCCCGCCGGATTTGAGCGCGTCCCTAGGCGAAGACTCGATTCGAGGGGTCACAAAGAGAGAAATTAAGTTAGAGATTGAAATTGAGAAGGCGCCAAGCGATGTTTCGGATGTCTATCTTCGATTACATCTCCTATCGCATCGCTTTGTCCGTCCACATGGCATATCCCTCGAAGGAATCTTCGGGATACTTCCGAATGTAGTTTGGACTTCGGCTGGACCATGTCAATTGAGTTCTTTTGCCCAGGTTCGTGATGCGCTGAAGAATAAGTATGGCTCACTTGCAATATATGGAGTGGATAAATTTCCCCGGATGGTCGATTACGTCATCCCAGAAGGAGTTCGCATTGCAGATGGCGATCGAGTCCGGCTTGGTGCTCATCTGGCCTCGGGCACGACTGTCATGCATGAAGGATTTGTAAACTTCAATGCCGGAACGCTTGGCGCTTCGATGGTTGAAGGTCGAATCTCGGCAGGGGTAGTAGTCGACGACGGTAGTGATATCGGTGGCGGCGCATCAATCATGGGAACGTTAAGCGGTGGTGGTAAAGAAGTTATCTCAATTGGTAAGAAGACACTCCTCGGCGCCAATTCAGGAATTGGAATCTCGCTCGGTGATGAATGCGTCGTTGAAGCCGGTGTCTACGTGACTGCTGGAGCGAAGATTCGGTTGCCGGATGGCCAAGTCGTCAAGGCGCGGGAACTCTCTGGTGCCAATGGACTTCTCTTCCGAAGGAATTCGGAAGATGGCGCGCTCGAGGCGTTACCAAGAAGTGGAAGTTGGGGCGGGTTGAATCAGGTGCTCCACCGTAACTAGCTCAAGGTTGGATGCAGATCTGGGGGCGTTTGAATCGCTGCGGATCGCAGGGGTCGAGCTTTACAGGTTCTGGAACTTCAACCGCCGGCATAAATAGCCAGGTCGAAGGTAACTTCACAAGCGTCTTGAAAGATTCTCCAGAAATTGTGCTCTTCCTTCCAGTCGAGGAATAGCCAGTTATCTTCGAGATGCTCCCAGTCGTTGTCCGTTCATCGATCGTGTAACTCATGACATCGGGAAGTGAGAATGCCTGGGCCATGGTTGCCTGCGGAATCTTCCTACTCCAATTAGCGAATCGAGGATTTAGCTTCACATCTAGACTCCAAGGATCGGGAACTCCCTGGAGATAACTGAATTCGCTCCGCCATATCTCTTTGATGTTCTGAGTCTTTCCCGCACTTGAGGAGAAATAGAACGCATTTATAGGTTTACCAGAAAGCGTGACGGTGAGCGCTGTGGTTTCATCGACGAAGGTATTACTGACCGCCTGCTTCCACTTGACTCCGTATATCGGCTCTACCTCTTTCGAGTAACCGGCAAAAACTTGGTCACGGGTCGAGTTATAGATCTGACAATCACACTCTGCTCGTATCCGACTCAACTTACCGAGAGCATAGGTGCGCGCTGCAATAGCTTGTGCTTCGAGCGCTGCGGTTGGCCATGAGGAAGGCATCTCGCCAAGTCCCCAGAGATATTCATCATGCAATCGCATTGTGTTTGTGACAGCGATGTAATTTGTTATTGGCGTTACAACGCGCTTTATATTTATCTGCCCGTAGGCATATTGATTCGGCGCCGGAGCGGACCTAAACGACATGACCGTGCCAGGTTGCCAACGCAGGGTCCAGGATTTTCCTGGCGGTAGTGGTGCGAGTTTTGCTGTGGGAGAAGTCAGAGAGGCGACTATGCCATCTGGCGAGTTTTCAAAGGTGATGGTGAAAGTCCCGTCATATGTTCCGAGCGGTTCAGCTGCTTCACCAAACTTCGGGTCGCCCGCGAAGAGCGAGAACTCACCTTTCTTATTGAGGACTGATAGCGTTGCAGCGCTCAATCGATTTCCAATATTGACTCGGATCATTGCGTCGTCCGGATAGGGAGTTACTTCCGTACCTGGGTAGTAATACTTGAGAATCTCGGTCGCTGATTTACCTTCAAGAGCGAGGCCACGAGCGCCAATCTGGCTCATCCCGATGCCATGACCATAGCCCGATCCAGTGAAGGTGAACTCAGCCGGAATCTCTGGCTGTCCCGTAGCAGAAGGCGCTAGGAATGCTGCTAATGCGGCGACCAGGAGGAAGACGCCACGTCTCATGATTCTTAGGGTACCTGAGGAGAGCTAGCGAGATTCGGTTATAAGTGAACGTGGTGAGGTTATGAAACCAAATCCCCAGGAAAAATGCATGATTATCAAAACAATTGGTAGCAAGAGTCGCTCATCCCACTTCTTGCCGATCCAGAGTGATGCCATTACTAATGAGCATAGATAGACGATGGTTGGCAGATAAAAGATGGTTGAGACGAAGGTGCCGAGAATTATTGAAAGTAGATTGACTATCAGATTTAAGGGAGGCGCGAGGTATCTGAGATTCGAAGATCCCTGATGATGTCGAATCACAACTCGACGCCATCTTCCGTATTCCAGATATTGCCTAGCCAATTTCCGAACGTTCTCACGTGGTCGATATGTAACCCAGAGATCCGGGTTGAACCAGATTAATCCGCCCCGTTCGCGGAGGCGATAATTCAATTCCCAATCCTGTGCCCGAGTAAATCTAGCGTCGTAACCACCAGTGTCTAGAAGTGCACGCTTTCGGAAAACGCCAAGATAGACCGTGTCGACTGGTCCAGCTGTGCCGCCAGTATGGAATCGAGCCGGACCGACTCCTATTACCGAGCGCATAGCACGCGCCACCGCTCGTTCAAATCTAGTCCTGCCTTCCGCAGCCATTACGCCACCGACATTTACTGCGCCGGTTTCATTGAGCGTCACAATCGCTTTGCTTATGTAATCACGTGCAATCTCAGAGTGACCATCTACTCTGACGATAATCTCATTACTGGTTCTTGCTATCGCTGCATTGAGGCCATCAGGTGTGCGACCACTTGGGTTCGCAACTACTTTGATTCGTCGATCGCTTCTCGCTAAATTATTTGCGATCTCCTCAGTCGCATCCTTAGAAGGACCAACAGCAATAACGATCTCGATTTCGCCGGCGTAATCTGAGTTAAGAATGGCTGCAATCGCCTCGCTTAAATGCGCCGCTTCATTGACCACAGTCAGGATGACCGAAATTGGCGGCGTTGAGCGTGAGTGGGGCGATTCACTCGGGAATTTCTCAGCGAACATAACCTGCCAACGGTATCGCCCAATTACGCTTCCACCATGACATCACCGCGAGCGATTCGCTTCTTCACCATCCTCTCGCTCGCCATAGTCGGTATCTCCGCCATTACCTGGCTCGGGCTTGGTCGAATCACTGCATCGATAGCGAAAGAGGATGTCTTTGGAGATCTCGAGAATCGACCGAAGCGCGAGTCCTCAGCGGTCAATTATCTAGTCGTGGGATCTGATACTCGCGAAGGGCTATCGCGCGCAGAGATTCGTCGTCTCAAGGTTGGCGGCACCGAGGTAGCAGCTGGAAAACGTTCTGACACGATGCTCTTGATCCATATCTCTAAGAAGCGTGATAAAGCCGCAATCATCTCGATCCCGCGCGACTCGTTCGCGCGCATTCCGGAACATGAGTCGATAAACACGGGGAAGATGATTTCGGCAACCTACTCGAAGATTAATTCAGCATATAACTGGGGTGGGGCGCCTCTTCTAATCCAAACTTTCGAGGAGATGTCCGGGCTACGAATCGATCATTACATTGAAGTCAATTTCGTCGGATTCGTGAGAATGGTCGACGCGCTTGGTGGCGTAGAGGTTTGTACCAAGAAGGACATCAACGATGCCAAGAGCCATCTCTCGCTGCCAGCCGGACGACATACTCTCGATGGCGTGGACTCACTCAAGTATGTGCGAGCTCGAACCTTCGATGGCCTAGGAGATCTTGGTCGGATGAAGCGGCAACAGGAATTCGCTGGAGCTATGTTGCGAAAGGCGACTAGCGCCGGCGTCCTGCTTAATCCCGTCAAACTCTTGAGCTTCGTAAATTCGGCACTGGCAAGCGTCACTACCGATTCTGGATTATCACAAGGTGACCTACTTACCCTTGGCAAGCAGTTGCGAAATCTCTCTGCATCAAGCGTTCGAACTCTCACCATTCCATTGAAGTATTACAACTACAGTAAGAACGGCGTATCTGCATCAGTCCTTTGGGATCCTGTCCTAGCCCCAGAGCTCTTCGACCGGATAAAGAACGATGAGGCGCTAATAGATGAAGTCAGGCCCGAACCTTCGGCTTCACCATCGCTCGTAGATAAGTTCAGCACCAAGAGCGCAGCCGATAATCCCTGCGCCCAGGGATAGGGTTACCCGGGATGAAGCTCTCGGTTATCGGCGCCGGTTATCTTGGTGCGACCCATGCCGCCGCGATGTCCTCGCTCGGTTTTCAGGTGGTTGCAATCGATCGCGATGCTGCAAAAGTAGAGCAGTTAAGCCGGGGTGAACTACCGTTCTTCGAGCCAGGTCTCTCTGATCTACTAAAAGCAGAACTAAAGTCTGGCCGATTGAAATTTACTGTTGATTTAACTGAGGTAGCTGATGCAGATGTCCACTTCATCTGCGTTGGCACTCCACAACAGAAATCTGGCCTCGCTGCAGATCTAAGTGACCTTCACGATGTGATTGATGCGCTTGTGCCTAACTGCAAAGCTGGTTCGCTCATAGTGGGTAAGTCAACCGTTCCAGTCGGTACTGCTCAATCATTACACTCCAGGATTACGAAGCAGAACCCCAATCTCAAACTAGCTTGGAATCCGGAGTTCCTGAGAGAAGGCTTTGCTATCCAAGACACATTGCACCCAAATCGAATCGTGGTTGGGACAGATAGTGATGAAGTCGAAGCGATATTGAAGAAGGTTTACGGCAAACTAATTGACGCCGGTATCCCCTGGATTCGCGCAGACTTTCCAACCGCTGAACTGGTTAAAGTGGCGGCAAACTCCTTCTTGGCTACGAAGATTTCATTCATAAATGCGATGGCGGAAATATGTGAAGTCTCGGGCGGTGATGTAACTGTACTTGCCAAAGCGATTGGTTATGACCCCCGGATTGGCGACAAATTCCTCCAAGCAGGTATCGGTTTTGGTGGCGGTTGTCTTCCCAAAGATATCCGGGCTTTTATGGCTCGCTCCGAAGAACTTGGAGCTCGTCAATCGCTCGAGTTCTTGCGTGAGATTGATTCGATAAATCTGCGCGCTCGAAATCGGATGATCGATCTGGTCCGTGCCGATCTAGGTAGCGATTTAAAGAGTAGGCGAATCGCTATCTTGGGCGCAGCCTTCAAGCCAGATAGCGATGATGTTCGAGACTCCCCGGCGCTGGATATCGCGGTGCAGCTCCATGAAGCTGGTGCTGATCTAACAATCCATGATCCAAAGGCGATGGAAAGTGCAAAAGCTAGGTTTCCCGAATTGAATTTCGTTCCCACCGTAGAAGCGACTCTTACCGGCGCCGAACTAATCCTTCACCTGACTGAATGGCAGGAATATCGAGGCCTAGATCCAGCAAAGGTCGCTGGGTTGGTCGCCCGAAAGAGCCTGATTGATGGTCGAAGTGTCTTGACACTCTCCGATTGGCAACGCGCTGGCTTCAAAGTTCGCGGTATCGGAAGAACTATTCAGTAATCACGCTCTCCATGTAATCAACAGCATGTTCTATCTGCTCTCGCAAGTTTCCACCGAAGACCGAGATGACGCCACGTTCTTGGGTCAACTGGCGAATCCGATAGTTCGGATTGTGTGCAAAGAGATGTAGGTAAGGCCTGGTCATATCAAGACCTTGGGGCGCTTCGTACTCCAACAAAGTCCAATCAGAGCGAATCAGTTCACTATTTCCAAGTGGCAGATCATGTGCGCCACGAACCGCATTCTCAAAGTGGGAGACGAATGTGAAGTCCAAGGTCCAGAGTGATTCGTAAGTGAGCCCCGGGATAGTCGCAATCACCCGCAATTTCTCATCCATCAACAATGTGATTGATCCAGATAGCTCGTTGAGCTTTACTCCAGCTATCGCTTGTTCTTGAAGTGAAGTTGCGAGTGGAAGTTCGCTGACCGGCTCGCTATAACGTCGGCCACGATATCGATCGTGAACAGTCGGGCTGTAAGTGGCAAGTTGTCCGTGTGGCGATCTGGTAAGAAGTACCGAGTAATACCTCGAATTCGGTCGCTCAATAGGAGCAAAGGATTGGACTTTGATTGGCACGCGAAGATTGCGGGCAAATTCTTGCGATAGTTCGATTACCTCTGATTCTCCGTGAATCTGCCCCTTCATGAAGCGAAGATACCCCAGATAGAATCGCGCCATCATGCAGCCAAAAATCGTCCTTGCATCCGCATCGCCATCACGCCAGCGCCTTTTGCGCAGCGCCGGTATTGAACCTGAGATCGTAGTTAGTGGCGTTGATGAAGAGGATTCGGTCTACGCAAAACTTACGCCTCGTGAGTTAGTGATTGCGCTCGCTATTGTCAAAGCTCACACTGTGCGAACCATGGTCGATTACCCCGCGTTGGTCATAGGCTGTGACTCAACCTTCGAATTCGCTGGTGAATCACTCGGTAAGCCGATGACTGCTGAACGTGCCATCGAACGAGCCCGTCGACTCCGGGGAAATTCAGGAATCCTCTACACGGGCCATTGCGTGATTGATACCGAGCGCGGCGTTGAGGTCAGCGATGTGGTCGCTACGGAAGTCTTCTTTGGAGATCTTTCCGATGATGAGATTTCTTCTTATGTCGCAACCGGTGAGCCGCTGAATGTCGCAGGTGGCTTCACACTTGATGGCTTGAGTGCACCATTCATCTCACGAATTGAGGGTGAGACCTCAAATGTGATTGGGCTGTCACTTCCATGGCTCCGGAACGCTTTCAAATCCCTCGGCTACAACTGGTTTGATTTTGTGAGTACCCGATGACGCTTTACGCCGCTTACGGTTCTAACCTGGATCCGCGACAGATGTTGCAACGTGCGCCCCATTCGCCTCATCTTGGAACGGGTTGGTTGCGCGGATGGCGATTGACCTTTGGCGGCGAAGAAATCGGTTGGGAGGGCGCAGTTGCCACACTTGCTGAGGATTCAACGAAGAGCGTCTTTGTATCTATCTACGACCTAACCCGCCAAGATGAAGCTGCACTAGATAACTGGGAGGGTGTGAATACCGATCTATACCGGAAGATTCGCGTTCGAGTTGATACCTTGAACGGAAACCAACTTTGCTACGTATACGTCTTGAATTCATTCGAAGGTGGGCGACCCTCACAGCGCTATCTAGAGATAATGATTGGCGCTGCATTGGAAGCTGGTGCGCCAGATGACTATCTGACAGAACTTAGGAGTTTCCTTTGATTTCAGCGGAGTTGCGTGAAGCGGTAATTTCTTGGATTGCAGATGATCCAGATCCAAAGACGCGCGCCCAACTCGAGTCGATGCTCGAAGGCGGCGATGAATCCGAGTTGAGATCTTGCTTCTCTGGTTTCCTCGAGTTTGGTACAGCAGGATTACGCGGTCCGTTAGGACCAGGGCCATCTCGAATGAATCGGGCGGTCGTATCCAAGACTGCGCTTGGGCTGGCTCGCTTTATGGCTAAATCTGGATTGAAATCCATCGTCATCGGCCGAGATGCCAGATATGGCTCGGAAGATTTCACCCGAGATACTGCTGAGATCATGAGTGGCGCCGGATTCGATGTATATGTGTTGCCTCGGCCATTGCCGACACCCGTCTTGGCCTTTGCCGTTCGAAAACTCAACTGCGATGTCGGCGTGATGGTCACCGCGAGCCACAATCCACCGCAAGATAATGGTTACAAGGTCTATCTCGGTGGCACAGTCAATGGAACCATCTATAACGGTTCGCAAATAATCGCACCGACCGATAGCGAGATCTCCCACGCAATCGCGACAGCGCCACAACTTCGAGATACCCCACGCGGCAATAGCTGGACCGTACTTCCGGAACAGGTGATTTCCGATTACATCGACGAGACTGCAAAGCTCGCTCAACGCCCAGCGGAGATGAAGATCGTCTACACCGCCATGCATGGCGTTGGAAAAGAGGTCATAAGCAAGGTATTCGAACGCGCAGGTATGCCAAAGTTGATTCTTGTCAGCGAGCAAGCCGAGCCAGATCCAGATTTTCCAACTGTCGCCTTCCCAAATCCAGAGGAGCCCGGCGCAATAGACCTCGCCCTGGCTAAGGCGCGTGAGGTTGGTGCAGATCTGGTGATTGCCAATGATCCTGATGCGGATCGCTGTGCTGCTGCGATAAATGACAGTAAGACCGGTTGGCGAATGCTCCGTGGCGATGAAGTCGGCATCATCCTTGGTGAATATCTTGCAGTGAATGCTCCCGATAAAGTCGGAGTCTTCGCAAATTCCATTGTTTCATCCTCGGCACTTCGCAAGATTGCCGAGCACTACCAACTTCCGTTCACTGAGACGCTCACTGGATTCAAATATCTAGCTAAGGTGACGAATCTAAGATTCGGCTACGAAGAAGCGCTCGGATACTGCGTGGATGCCAAGATCGTAAACGATAAGGATGGGATCAGCGCTGCGCTGCTCTTGGCACAAATTGCTGCAGATCTTAAAGAGGTGGGATCGAATTTCGAAAGTTTCCTAGATCAGATTTGGCAGCGGATTGGGTTTCATGCCACTCGACAGATCTCGGTAAGAACCCGAGATCTGTCGGATATAGAAAATGTCATGGGTCGGCTGCGAACGAATCGCCCGACTTCAATCGCCGGATTTGAAATCACTGGCTTCGATGACCTGGAACAACCAAGCGATGGATTGCCACCCACAAACGGGATTCGTCTCTGGCTCGCTGGGAAGTATCGCGTGATCGTTCGCCCCAGCGGAACGGAGCCGAAGATCAAGTGTTACATCGAGGTAGTCGAGCCAACCGCTGAAGCAGCTCTCCCCATCGTCGCGACTATCGAAAGCGCGTTTCGCACGATTCTGCAGGTAGCGTAAGGCCATGAAATCGCTGATTGATGGGAGCGAACAATCCCTCCGCGCTTTCCTTAATGAATTACCTGGGGTAGATAAGGTAGGCGCAGAAGCTCGCGCGGCGATGCTTGGAACCAGAAGTATCAAGACTTCAAGTAAGGCGAAGGCGATCGATCTGGCAATCAGCATGGTCGACCTGACGACCCTAGAAGGCGCAGATACGCCCGGGAAAGTCCGATCCCTCTGCGCTAAAGCAGTTCGACCGGATCCACGAGATCCATCGGTCCCTCATGTCGGAGCGGTTTGTGTCTACAACGATATGGTCGATATTGCCCGAAGGACTCTGGATGAACTAGGTGGGCGGACCATTCCCGTTGCTGCGGTATCCACAGCATTCCCATCCGGTCGCGCCTCTATGAGTGTGAAGTTGCGTGACACGAAGGATGCGATTGATGCTGGGGCTAGTGAGATAGATATGGTCATCGATCGCGGTGCATTCTTGTCGGGTCGAATCGGTGAAGTCTTCGAAGAGATTCGCGAAATCAAATCGCTCTGTGGCAATCAAGCTCACCTTAAGGTGATTTTGGAGACTGGTGAACTTGCGACCTACGACAACGTCCGACGAGCCTCTTTCTTGGCGATGTTGGCGGGCGCAGATTTCATCAAGACCAGCACCGGCAAAGTCACGCCAGCTGCAACACCGCCGGTGGTTCTGATCATGCTTGAAGCCGTTCGAGATTTCCATCGCCTGACCGGCGAGCGGATTGGCGTGAAGCCAGCGGGTGGGATCAAAACCACCAAGGACGCGATAAAGCAATTGGTTCTGGTGAATGAGACAACTGGCCCAGAATGGCTCACTCCAAAACTATTCCGAATCGGAGCAAGTTCCCTACTAAATGACTTACTACTCCAACGTATGAAGTTAACGAGTGGTCGATATTCTGGAAGCAATTATGTTACGGTGGACTGAATATGACCGCTGAGATCTTCGAATACGCACCGGCGCCGGAGTCGACGGCAATCGTCAATATCGCCGACACTTATGGTCTTTTCATAAATGGAAAATTCGTAGCGCCGCATTCAAAGACCCGATTCGCCACGATAAATCCCGCTACCGAAGCGACGCTGAGTCGAGTAGCTCAAGCTGACCAGGTTGATGTGGATAAGGCCGTCAAAGCTGCGCGGGCAGCCCACACCAAGGTCTGGTCGAAAACCAAACCAAAAGATCGTGCAAAGTACCTGTTCCGGATTGCTCGCCTGATACAGGAGCGGGCTCGCGAGTTTGCGGTATTGGAGAGCCTTGATAATGGGAAGCCGATTCGCGAGACACGTGATGTGGATGTTCCGCTCGCAGCGGCCCACTTCTTCTATCACGCCGGCTGGGCAGATAAGTTGGAATATGCCGGAGTAGGTAATTCTCCAAAACCTCATGGCGTAGTCGCGCAGATAATCCCGTGGAACTTCCCGCTTCTGATGCTTGCTTGGAAAGTAGCTCCAGCGCTTGCTACTGGAAATACCGTTGTGTTGAAGCCAGCTGAGACGACGCCACTTACTGCTCTTTTATTCGCTGAGATCTGTGAACAAGCCGAACTCCCAGCCGGGGTCGTGAACATCATCACTGGAGATGGTCGGACTGGTGCAGCATTAGTTGCGCATCCCGATATCGATAAGGTCGCATTCACCGGATCTACTGAGGTCGGCAAGTTGATCGCCAATTCACTGGCAGATCGAAATGTTCCAGCGACCCTGGAACTTGGCGGTAAAGGTGCCAACATCGTCTTCGACGATGCGCCGCTGGATGAGGCGGTCGAAGGAATCATCAACGGCATATTCTTCAATCAAGGCCATGTTTGTTGTGCTGGTTCACGGCTATTGCTCCAGGAGAGTATCGTCGATGAATTCTTGGCGAGCCTTCAATCACGAATGGCAAAGATCCGAGTTGGAGATCCACTTGATAAGAACACTGATCTAGGTGCAATCAACTCGAGCGCCCAACTCGCGAAGATAAAGGAGTTGAGCGAATCTGGCATCAAGGAGGGCGCTGAGATTTGGAGCGCGCCTTGCTCACTACCGCAAAAGGGATTCTGGTTTGCACCAACTATCTTCACTGGTGTCACGCAGGCCCATCGAATCGCGCGCGAAGAGATCTTCGGTCCAGTGCTATCAGTGTTGACCTTCCGTACTCCACAAGAGGCGATTGAGAAGGCGAATAACACTCCTTATGGACTTTCAGCAGGTATCTGGACCGATAAAGGTTCGCGAATCCTCTGGGCTGCAAATGAGTTGAAAGCCGGAGTCATCTGGGCGAATACCTTCAATAAATTCGATCCAGCTAGCCCATTTGGCGGCTACAAGGAATCTGGTTGGGGTCGCGAAGGTGGCCGACATGGCTTAGCCGCTTACCTGAAAGGTGGTGAGTGATGCGCCTTGATGTGATGAAGACCTACAAGCTATTCATCGGTGGTGCGTTCCCGCGGAGCGAATCTGGGCGCTCATACCAAGTTAAGGATAAGCGTGGTGAATTCATCGCAAACCCAGCTTGGGCATCGCGGAAAGATCTACGTGACGCCGTAGTCGCCGCGAAAGGTTCTTTTTCTGGCTGGTCTCACGCGACTGCTTATAACCGAGGCCAGATTCTCTATCGAATCGCTGAGATGATGGAGGGAAGAAGCGAACAGTTCATCGCCGAGATCATGGCGCTAGAAGGCGTGACTGAGAAGAATGCCCGAGCACAAGTATCGGAAGCGATCGACCTATGGGTCTGGTATGCCGGATGGACCGATAAGTTGTCTTCAATCTATGGCAGCACAAATCCAATCGCTGCTCCCTATTTCAACTTCACGATCCCAGAACCAATCGGAGTAGTCGGCATCATCTCCGAGGAGAAGGATTCGCTATTGGGATTAGTTCGTGCGTTGGCGCCGATCATCGCCAGCGGCAATAGCGCCGTTGTGATTTCTAGTGAAACTCGCCCACTTCCTGCAATGACCTTCGCTGAGGTACTTGCTACAAGTGATCTGCCAGCTGGTGTGGTCAATATCCTGACTGGCAAGAAAGCAGAACTTCTTCCTTGGCTCGCTTCGCACATGGATGTGGATGCACTCGATATCTCCGGTGCGAATCCAAAGTTGGATGGTGAGTTACGCCGATTAGGAACCGAGAATCTGAAGCGGATCCATAGATTTAGTAAGAAGGATTCACCAAAACGGATTTTGAGCTACATGGAGTTGAAGACGGTTTGGCACCCGATCGGAATCTAGCTGATTCGGGTAACAACCAGCGGTAATCGCTCTGCTAAAGAATCACCGATCTTCACCGCATCCTTCAAGGCTGCCTCGGCTCGTTCGAAACGATTCGGTTCATCGGTATGTAAGGTGAATAGCGGGTCTCCAGCTTTAATGGATTGACCTGGTTTGGCATGAATCTCGATTCCGGCACCAGCTTGCACCTGTTCACCTTGTCGTTCACGTCCGGCGCCCAATCGCCATGCCGCGATTCCTACGCTTAAGGCGTGCATCGAGGAGATGACGCCAGAATCGGTGGCGGAGATGATCTTCTCTTCGCGCGCTACCGGAAGTTTTCCATCTGGATCGCCACCCTGAGCGCGAACCATCCGCCGCCAATGATCCATCGCGCTTCCATCTTTTAGCGCGGTTTCGGGATCCTTGCCTTTGATCTGCGCAGCATCCAACATCTCGCGGGCGAGAATCAAAGTCAGTTCGACTACATCTGCGGGTCCGCCACCGGCAAGAACCTCGACTGATTCGCGAACCTCAAGAGCGTTACCTGCAGTTAGGCCGAGCGGAACATCCATCGCTGTTACTAAGGCGCGAGTGTTTACGCCAGCTCGCTTACCCAATGCCACCATCGTCTCGGCTAACTCCTTGGCCTGCTCAGGTTCCGACATGAATGCACCGTTACCGGTCTTCACATCGAGTATCAATGCGCTAGTTCCTTCTGCAATCTTCTTACTCATAATCGATGAAGCGATCAACGGAATTGATTGAACGGTAGCTGTCACATCACGGAGCGCATATAGCTTCTTATCGGCCGGAGCCAGACCACTTCCCGCGGCACAAATTACGGCGCCACATTCTTGTAGAACTCTTAGCATTTCTTCATTTGATAGTGATGCCCGCCATCCTGGAATCGCTTCCATTTTGTCGAGGGTGCCTCCGGTATGACCCAAGCCGCGACCAGAGAGTTGTGGAACTGCAGCGCCACAAGCGGCAACTAGCGGGGCCAATGGGAGCGTGATCTTGTCGCCGACTCCACCAGTGGAATGCTTATCAACAGTAGGTTTATTCAGCGCCTGCCAGGACATTCGCTCACCACTTGCGATCATGGCATCGGTCCAACGTGAAATCTCTCGAGGATTCATCCCATTCAACAAGATTGCCATCAGCAATGCAGACATCTGTTCATCGGCGACTACACCCCGTACATAAGCATCAATCACCCAATCAATCTGGGGATCGCTTAATTCAAATCGATCTCGTTTAGCAGAGATGATCTCAACAGCTGCAAACTTTTCAGCCATGTGTTCGCCTCACTTGGATTTCTTCAGATCTTCTGGACCGAATCCCCAAGGCAGGATCTTCGACATCTTCATCGGCCCTTCGGGAGTTAGAAGTTCTAACTCACCTCCGCCATGCTCGAAGAGTAATTGGCGACATCTACCGCATGGTGAGAGCAGCGCACCATCTGCATCAACACAGACAACCGCTATTAGGCGTCCGCCACCCGTCATCGCCAAGCTTGAGACCATCGAACACTCCGCGCAGAGCGTCAATCCATAACTCGCGTTCTCCACATTGCAGCCACTGATCACACGACCATCGTCTACCAAACCTGCAACCCCGACTGGGAATTTCGAATATGGTGCGTACGCAAACTTAGTGGCGCGCATCGCCTCTTCCTGCAACATCTTCCAGTCGATCATGACGCTCCTATCTTGGAAATCCTGCAGCAACGCCACCATCCACCGGTATTACAGCACCAGTCGTACGTGATGACTCATCTGAGAGCAGGAACGCTACTGAGCGAGCGACATCAGATGAACGTACCCGCGCCTTGAGGATGTTTCGTTTGGCGTAGAAATCCTCGAGTTCCTCAGGTTTTACGCCATGCTCTTTCGCCCGCTGCTCTCGGATGCCACCCTCCCAGAGCTTGCTGTTGTCGAAGACCGCATCGGGATTTAGCGCATTGGCGCGCACACCAATCGCACCGCCTTCCAAAGCAGCAATCCGCATCAACTGGATCATTCCCGCCTTGGTCACGGAATATCCACCAAAGCCTGCGCCAGGTGCGAAGGCATTCTTACTTGCGATGTAGACCAGTGAACCGCCCATTGCCTGGGTGCGCATAGCGCGCATCGCATACTTTGTTAAAAGGAATGAACTAGTCAGATTTATCTCGATGCCACGTCGCCATTGCTCCGGGGAAAGCTCTTCCAGAGTGCCAGGAACACCAATACCGGCGTTCAGTATGACGCCATCCAAGCCGCCGAAATTATCGATTGTCTTTGAAACCGTTTCCTGCACTACAGCTTCACTACTTTGATCGCCTTCGATAAGTAAAGGTTTGGCAAACTTTCCGGCAATAAATTCTGCTTCCGTTGCAGCTAGTCCCTTCGCATCTAAATCCGCCAATACCACATTCGCGCCGAGTGAGCCAAGGTGAAGCGCTATTCCGCGGCCAATGCCACTTCCGGCACCAGTAACGATAAAAATGTTTCCCGTAAGTGGCGGTGCCTTCGGTTTCAATTTCAACTTAAACAATTCCATCGGCCAATAATCAAAGCCAAATATCTCCGCATCCGGCAAGGTGCGCGGCTTAGGGAAACAATCGACGACAGTTGCGCCAACAGAGTGGGTATGGAATGCAATATCCGCCAGCATCTTGGTCTCACCGGTATTAGCGCCGGCGCCAATCATGCCGACGCCAGGAGTTAGGAAGACTTTTGGATCATTGCCGTGGCTGGAATATCCCGGCGGCAAGAGCGACTTATTCGCCTCGAAGTACGAGTCGTATCGCGACCGGTAAGTATCAACAGCGTTCTCTAGATTCTCTGGAGTGAGCAGACAAGACCAAGGGCGGATACGAAGCATGTGATCAGCGCTGGCAGCACCAGCGGCAAGCACCTTCGGAAGATCTGTTCGATCTGCAATCTGGCGAAGTCTGGTGTCGACCCGGAGAACTTGCTTCTTACCGATCTTGCCGCGGAGCCGTAGTAGAAGTTCCCGGATCTCATCATCGCGCAGATCTTGATGTCGGAAATCCGCCTTCGGTGGCTCCTTTAAAGTAGCGAGGAACTTCTCGGCGGTTTCGACTGCCGCCAATGTCTTGCCGTAACACTTGTCGCTATCGTCATCCCAGACAATCAGTCCGTGATGGGCTAGCACCACGCCTTCATAATCCTTCAATTCACTTACTAATTTTGAGAGTTCGAAACCTGGACGTAGCCATTCGACGAAGGCAAATCCCTCACCTAGGGCATCTTTCACCGCAGCTTGCGCGTCCTCATGGTTCGTCAGTGCACAGATCGCATCCGCATGGACGTGGTCTATATGTCGCGCCGGGAGAAAAGCATGAAGCAAGGTCTCGATAGATGGTCGGCGCGCGCTTGGATCGACTAGTGCACGGGTAACGAAATCGACCATCGTGTCATCGTCTAGCTCGCCCTTGGCCTTCAGCGCAATCAGTTCTTCCAGATATAGAGCGGGATAGTCGACTGCTTCGCCATACTGCATATCAGCGCCAGATCCCTTTACCCAAAGTACTTTTCGATTTCTTCCCAGGTAATCGGTGATCTCGCCCTTTGCAGAGGTATTTCCACCGCCATAAACGACGAGTGATTGATCTGCACCGATCAACTTAGAGCGTGCAACCAGTTTCGTAAGATCTGGATGGTTCATAATCTCTCTCCTTCACTTACTCGATAAACCTTCTTCTCAGTCACGACAGCAGTTATGTAACGTGCTGGTGTCACATCGAAGGCTGGGTTATATGTCCGAGAACCTTTTGGCGCGGTTGGAACGCCGGCGAATTCCGTCATCTCGCGATCATCGCGGAACTCAATCTCGATCTGACTGCCATCGGCAAGTGATCGATCTACCGTCGATTCTGGCGCAACTACAAAGAATGGGACGCCAACTGCATGAGCTGCGACAGCCACCGCCAATGATCCGATCTTGTTCGCTGAATCGCCATTACGTGCAATCCGATCCGCGCCGATTGCCACAGCGTCGATTAGCCCCGCAAAGAGCGCACTTGCGGCTGCACCATCCGGAAGAATTCGATATGGAATTCCAATCTGAGCCAATTCCCATGCAGTCAGACGAGCGCCCTGGAGCAGTGGCCTGGTCTCATCAGCGAAAACCTCGCGAACCTTTCCGCGATCATTTAGTTCTTGGATCATTCCAAGAGCAGTTCCCCACTCGGTGGTCGCCAGCGCACCGGTATTGCAATGAGTAAGTATTGTGAAATCACCACTCTTGCCAGATTTAGCGAGGAGTTCAATTAGATGGTCTGCACCAAGGGAACCCATTGCGCGATTGGCCCGACCATCTTCTGCAGCCATCTCGAGGGCGCGCTTTAACACCGCTGCCGCACCATCTTTGAGAAGCGGCCGTACTTGATCGACTCCCCAAGCAAGATTCACCGCTGTCGGACGAGCAGTTCGCAACTCATCAACTGCTTTATCGATGCTTGCTGCGCTCCAGGAATCGCGCTCCGCATTCTTGGCGATCAAAGCTACGCCAAATGCGCCTGCGACACCGAGAGCTGGTGCGCCGCGAATCGCCAAACGCTTTATGGCATCTATTAATTGGAGATGGTCATCAATCACCAATTCGACAGTTTCCAATGGCAGCCGCGTCTGGTCGAGCAGGTGGATCTGGCCATCTGCTTCGCTCCAACTTATGGTGCGCACCTGCCTAGCCTAAACCCAACCTTTACCCTTGCTTCACCTGGGCTGGAGCGTAATTACCTCTCATTCGTTACCTTCTTGTAATAGAAGCCACGCAAGCCATCGCCGCAGGCGGCTAATAATTGAAATCGCGCTTGGATAGGATTTCGGACGTCTCCAACGCGTTCCCCGCGTATTTCTTGATAAGGATTTACTCTCGTTGGGAGATAATCGATCGATTATTGCTAACGCACTAATCACGCGTTAGTCACTTGAGAGGAGTTACATGTTCAAGCGTATTGCGACTATCGTCGCAGCGTTAAGCATTTCACTATTCGGTCTCGTTGGCTGCAGCAGCAGCGATGAGAATGCGGCAATCACAGAAGCTGATTGCGGCACCGAAGGTGCATTCTGTATCGGCCTAGTAACCGACACTGGCAAGGTTGATGACAAGTCATTCAACCAGTCTGCTTGGGAAGGTGCTGTAGCTGGCGCAGAGACAGTTGGTGGTTTCGCGAAGTACATTGAGACCATTGATCCAAAAGATTATGCAACCAACATCGGACAGTTTGCCGAAAATGGTTACAACGTGATCATCGGTGTCGGCTTCTTGATGGCTGAAGCGATGACTACCGCAGCAAATCAATATCCAGATATCAAGTTCATCGGTGTCGACCAGTTCCAAGGAACTGCGCTACCGAACTTGACTGGCCTTGTGTTCCCAGAAGATAAGGCTGGCTTCCTTGCTGGCTATCTCGCTGGCCACCTAACAACTTCTGGAAAGACTGGCGCCGTTCTCGGCACCGAAGTCGTTCCACCAGTCCGTTACTTCGGCGAAGGCTTCCGCAATGGCGTTGCCTACGCAGCTCAGGAAATGGGCAAGAGCTATCCAGAGACTCGTCTCGTCTATCACGCACCAGATAACGCATTCAATGACCCAGCATGGGGCGCAGCCACTGCAAAGCAGTTGCTCTCCCAGGGTTATGACGTCATCTTCGGTGCTGGTGGAAATACCGGTAACGGCGCGCTCCTCGAGATCGCTAAGACCCCAGGTGCATATTGCATCGGTGTCGACGCTGATCAATGGGGAACACTGCCTGAAGCACAACCTTGCCTCGTAACTTCAGCGATGAAGTTGATCGACAAGGGCGTTGCAGCTCTAATCGAGCAGGCATCTGATGGATCAATCGCTGGCGGAAACTTCTTTGGTGAAGTCGGCCTTGCTCCTTACCATGACTTCGATTCCAAGCTCGCTCAGGACATCAAGGACAAGGTGGCTGCTCTAACGCCACAGGTCATCGATGGAACTGTTGCAACTGGAGTTAAGTTGTAAGAGTCCTGTGACTCTAGAAGAGGGGAGGCGCGTGTGCGTCTCCCCTCTTCAAATTAACCAGCAAAAGAGGAAGAATCAGGGTTGATGAAGATATCGGTAAGTAACAAGCAACTTCAGGCAATCTCCGTGCCATTACTTTCGATTGCCATTGCCCTCTTCTTCGGTGGGATCATGATTGCGCTTCAAGGAATCAACCCGCTGTATGCATATCAAGTTCTATTCATAAAAGCCTTTGGTTCCATCGAGGGAATCGCGACAACTTTGGCAAAGGCCACGCCATTGGTATTAAGCGGCCTTGCTGTCGCAGTTTGTCTGCGCGCTGGCCTGTTCAACATCGGTGCCCAAGGTCAGTTGATATCTGGCGCACTCGCCTCAGCTTGGGCCGGTTATTACTTCGTCGGTCTGCCTAGCTTGGTACATATTCCATTAGCGTTACTTTTTGGCGCAGTCTTCGGTGCTCTTGTTGCACTCGTTGCTGGCGCACTCAAGGCTTATCGTGGCGTACATGAAGTGATCACAACCATCATGCTCAATAGCATCGTGATCGCACTTGCCGACTATCTAGCAAGCACGCCATTCAAGGAGCCAGATCAGCCTCTTACTCGCACTCCAGCGATCCAGGATTCCGCGCGCATCCCAGATATCTTCGGATTACCGCTTGGTTTCTTCATGGCAGTAGGACTTTCGGTTGCGCTCTGGTGGTTGATTATGAATACGACCACAGGTTTCCGTATCGAGACCATCGGAAGGAATCGGAATGCTGGTTGGTATGCCGGTATTTCAGTTAAGCGCGTGATCTTGATCAGCATGCTATTTGGCGGATCAATCGCTGGACTTGCTGGCGCTATCGAGACTCTTAGTATCACTGGAAGATTCGAGCCAGCATTCAATGCTGGTTTGGGTTTCGACGGGATCACCGTCGCCCTACTAGGAAGAGCTAATCCTTTAGGCGTTATCCCAGCAGCAATCTTGATCGGTGGAATGCGCGGCGCCGCTTCAACTATGCAATTCCGCGCGGGCGTAGCACCTGAGATTGTCGATTTGCTTCTTGCATTGATTCTATTCTTCGTTACGGCGCCGCTATTGATGCGTCTTTTGAAGAAGAAGCAAGAGGGTATCTCCCTTTCGAGCGGATGGAGTAACTAATGAAGATTCGGCTTGGTTACCTATCTGCGATTCCACTGCTTGTGGCTTTTGTCTACTTCTATCAAGTAAATTCGATGATCACGACCTCGGTGCTATTCACAGCAATCCCATTTGCGCTACCACTTGCGCTTGCGGCGATGGTCGGTGTGATGTGCGAGCGGACCGGAATCGTGAATATTGGTATCGAAGGGACTATGTTGGTCTCGGCCTTCACTGCTTTCTTCATCGGCGCCATCGTCAAGGACACTGTGATCGGTTTAGCGGTCGGCATTGTGACCGGCGCGTTAGTTGGGCTCTTGCTATCGCTTATGACGATCTCCTGGAAGATGGATCAGATCATCGCGGGCGTGATCATCAATATCATGGCTGCAGGAATAACTTCATTCCTTTACAAGCAGAATTATTCGATCCCAGGGACTCTGCCACCGATTGACCTACCGATCATTGGTGACTTGCCGGTGCTGGGGCCGATCTTGTCCAAGCATGGTCCGATCACCTATTTCGGAATCGTCTTCATCATCGGTCTCTGGGTAGGCCTCTACAAGACGCCGTGGGGCCTTCGCTCTCGATCAGTCGGCGAACATCCATCGAGCGCAGATACTGCAGGTGTCTCGGTGATTCGCCTCCGCTACATCAATGTGACGATTGCTGGCGCTGTAGGTGGACTTGCTGGAAGTTATCTCGCTTTGGAAGCGGTTGGAATATTCGAGCGCGGTTTCACTGCAGGAAAGGGCTTCACGGCCCTTGCAATCATGATCTTTGGAAGATGGAATCCGATGGGCGCATTCGCAGCAGCGCTCTTCTTCGGCCTTGCGCAAGCCGTTACAAATCAATTGATGATCGATGAGATCGTCAAGATCCCACAGCAATTCATCAATATGTTGCCATATGTTCTGACCATCTTGATCCTTGCAATCTCAGCAGGCAAAGTTCGGCCGCCAGCAGCCGAAGGAATCCCATATGAGAAGGAGAAGGTATGACAAATCTCCTTGACGTCAGAAATATCAGCAAAGCCTTCGGGTCGGTTCAGGCCAACTCAGATATCTCGTTATCGGTAGCTCCAGGCGAGATTGTTGCGCTACTTGGCGAGAATGGCGCAGGTAAGTCGACGCTGGTCAAGGCGGTCTTTGGATTAGTTCGCCCAGATTCTGGAACGATTGCAATCAAAGGTGAACAACTAACACCGGGCGATACCGCAGGTGCGATTGCGCGTGGCGTCGGTATGGTGCACCAGCATTTCCAATTGGTCCCAGTCATGACCGTTACCGAGAATTTGATATTGGGCGATGAACCAAAGAGATTCGGCTTCCTGCAGATGAATCGTGCTCGTAAAGAAGCCCAAGAACTCTCTGAGCGATATGGCTTAGAAGTAGATCCAGATGCATTGATTGAGGATCTTCCAGTTGGTATGGCGCAGCGTGTCGAGATTCTAAAGGCGCTACGCCGTGATGTTAGCTTGTTGATTCTAGATGAGCCGACTGCGGTACTTACCCCGCAAGAGACCGATGAACTTCTCGCCGTGCTACGGAATCTTGCTAAGAAGGGCGTGGGCATACTCTTCATCACCCATAAATTGCGCGAAGTGATGGCGATCGCAGATCGCGTCGTCGTTCTGCGAAATGGAAAGTTAGTCGGCACGACTTCACCAAAAGAGAGTAGTGAAGCCCAATTAGCCCAGATGATGGTCGGCCGAGCAGTGGTCTTGGAAGTAGAGAAAGGACCGGCAAAACCTAAGGATCCAGCGCTGGTTGTCGACGGAATCAAAGTGCTCGACGATCGCAAATTAGAAGCGGTTAAGGGGCTATCGCTCTCCGTAAAGTCCGGTGAGATCCTCGGCATCGCAGGTGTCGAAGGTAATGGCCAGCGAGAATTAGTCGAGGCAATCTGTGGGATGCGTTCTCGAATCGAAGGAACCGTATCGATAAATGGAAATCCATTACCCAATCTCAATCCGAAAGCCGCCCATGAGGCTGGAGTTTCGCATATACCTGAGGATCGCGAGAAGCATGGCTTGGTATCAAGTTACTCAATCTCGGATAACTTGATCTTGAACTGTTTCGACCAAGAACCATATGCACATGGCTGGGTCAGAGATCACGCCGCTGTTGCTGCCAATGGCGCTGCACTGGTTAAGGAATTCGATATCCGAACTCCCAGTCCGGATCTACCAGCCGGTTCTCTCTCTGGCGGGAACAAGCAAAAAGTCGTTGTAGCGCGTGAACTTAGTCAGGATCTCAGTGTTGTCGTTGCAGCCCAACCAACACGCGGCGTCGATGTCGGATCTATTGAATTCATCCATAATCAATTGATTGCTGCGCGCGATAATGGAGCTGCGGTCCTCTTGGTTTCCGCTGAATTGGATGAAGTACTTTCGCTATCCGACCGAATCTCGGTTATCTATGCCGGGAAGATCGTCGCTACCTTCGATTCTGAAGGTGCGGATCGAGCGAAGATCGGACGGATGATGGCTGGGTTAACTGATTAACCATGGCTAAGTTGGCCTTGATCGCAGGTACCGGTTTCTATGACCTACCTAATCTAACCGACCGTAATGAACGGCTCGTCGATACCAAATATGGGCAAGCTAAAGTCATTGAAGGAAGATTGGGCGATATCGAACTGGTCTTCCTGACCCGCCATGGCAGCGGCCACACCATCCCGCCTCATATGATCAATTATCGAGCCAATATCAAGGCTTTACAGGACCTCGGCGTCTCATCGGTAATAGCGGTAAATGTGGTCGGTGGCGTAGATCCCACTTTGAAACCTGGTGACTTAACTTTGATCGATGACTTCATCGATTACACATCAGGGCGGATCAATACATTCTTTGATGGTGGTGACGAGTTTGGCGTCCAGCATATCGACATGACAAATGTATACGACAAGAAAATCCAAGCAGCTCTTCTGGCAAGCGCAACCTCACTTGGAATTAGCTTGCGAACCGGTGCTGTTTATGCCGGATTTAATGGGCCGCGTTTCGAGACCCCGGCAGAGATTCGGATGGTGGCTCAGGCGGGTGGAACCGTAGTTGGGATGACTGGTTGTCCGGAAGCAGCGCTCGCACGCGAGATTGCGCTGCCTTATGCAGCAATTGCGCTTATCGTGAATCCCGCTGCCGGCTTAAGCGAGGAAGAGATAACCATGGAGGAAATTAATCGCGCATTGGATGCAGGACGGAATAAGGTACTTGCTATCTTGGCTGATGCAGTCTCGCGGATTGCGAAAGCAAGTGAGTGAATTAGATCTTTCGATAGCTAATGCAAGTTATCTGATCACATCAAATAGCACTGGGGAGATTCATCAGGACGTCTCGATTGGAATCAAGGATGGCGCGATTGTAGAGATTTCCAATTCACCACTGACTGCCACGCACACTTATGATGCAAGAGGTAAGTTGGTTGCGCCAGGCTTGATAAATGCGCATACCCATCTTGCTATGACGCTCTTCCGCGGCTGGGCTGAAGGGGTCGATCTTCAAGGATTCTTGGAATTGGTCTGGGCAGCTGAGGGCGCAATCATGGATGCACCGACGGCTGAACTTGGCACCAAGTTAGGCGCTTATGAAGCGCTCCTTAGTGGAACGACCACAGCCCTTGATATGTATCTATTTCCAGATGCAGCCCACCGGGGCGCAGTCGCAGCCGGCCTACGCCATCTCGGCGGGCCGATTTTCTTTGATTTTCCCGGGCTAGACGGGCTGGAGTGGGAGGAGCGGCTCGCCTTAGCGCGACGCTGGCCTGCGATCCTGGCAGAGATTGGTGGCCCTGAAGTGCCTGGGTATCTGATGCCACATGCAACCTATACCTGCTCGCCAGAACATCTGACTGAGATTGCATCAATTGCAACCGAACTCGATTACTACATACACATCCACGCATCTGAGAACTTACGTGAGAATCAAGATGTAGCGACCCAGTATCACCGGACTCCTACTGAGATTCTTGCCGATTCGAAGATCATCGATCGCAACGTCGTATTAGGTCATGGCGTTCATCTCAGTGATTCAGATCTTAAGCTCCTGAGTGGACGAGGTGCGGTAGCGCACTGCCCGGGAAGTAATTTGAAACTCGCTAGCGGCATTGCGGATATCCGGAAGTATCAAGGAACTGGTGTTGGCGTCGCTCTCGGAACTGACGGTTGTTCATCGAGTAACGATCTCGATATGTGGGTCGTTATGCGATTGGCTGCGTACTTGATTGCCCAGACCAGATCACCACGTGAAGTATCTGCAGAACAAGTCTTTCGAATGGCGACGATTGATGGGGCAAGGGCCCTTGGAATCGATCACCTTGTCGGAAGTGTGGAAGTTGGTAAGCGCGCCGATTTGATCGCTCTCGAGCTGGATGCGCCGCATCTAATTCCGATGTATGACCCATTTGCCCAACTCGTCTTTGCAGCTGGCCGCTCCGATGTAAGCGATGTCTGGGTTGATGGCGAACAAGTGATCGCTGCAAGAAAATCGACGCGATTGGATTACCCAGAACTTCGAAGCGCGGTATTGGCAAAGACCGAAGGATTGAAAGAGCGGTTGAAGTGAATGTATCTGAGATCATCAAGACCCTTGGGCTTACTCCACTTGAGGGCGAGGGTGGTCTTTGGCGCGAGATCTACCGAGATGAAGCAAGCAACGCCATATATTTCGCCATGTCCGCACCAGATTTCTCGGCTTGGCATCGAATCGAGGAGCCCGAACTCTGGATACATATCGCGGGCGGCCCGACTGATCTCCATCTCATCGAATCGGGCGAATTGCGCACAATCAGGTTAGACCGCGACTCTGGCGAATTCGCATATCGAGTTCCACCCCGGACCTGGATGGCCGCCTCACCGGTTAAGGATTGGTCGCTCCAAATCTGCGCTTTGACCCCAGCGTTTTCCGGTATGGAGCTAGCCTCGCGCGCAGAACTGGAGCGAGAGTTTCCCAATCTAAATCTGCCAGGATTGTTCCATGAGTAAACCAAAGGTATTGATAACTGGCGCAAGCGGTTTGATTGGTAAATCCATGGTCGCTCACTTCCTAAATCAAGGATGGTCGGTGATTGCGCAAGTAAATGGAAATGGTGAGCGCTTGGCTGAAGTTTCTAATCAGATAGAAATCATCAAGAGCGATCTTTCGATACCTGGGAATGGAACTGCTTTGATTAACCAGCTTGATAATCTCGAGTTGGTCGTAAACAATGCAGCTGACCAGTCTGTTATCCAACCGACTGAACTACGCACCGAGGCAATCGAGGCGATGTTTCGCGTTAATCTCTTTGCACCACTTGAGATCATCGCTGCAGCGCGCTCGAAAGGTGTTCGAACCTGTATCAACATCTCCTCAATAGAGGCTCACTCCGCCCGTGCGGGCCACGAGATTTATGGCGCAAGTAAGGCGGCGCTGGAATCGATTACCAAGAGCCTCTCGGTCGCCTTTGCTCCAATGCGGATCAATGGGGTTCGACTTGGCTTGGTTGGTGAACCAAGTATCGAATCTCGCTGGCCAGATGGCGTAGTCGCCTGGCAAAACGCTGTACCAAGTAAGCGATACGCCTCGCCAGATGAGGTTGCAAAGTTCGTCCATGCGATATCTACCGACTCATTTGATTACACGACGGGGGCCATCTTCGATTTCGATGGCGGGAAGAGCGCTAGCGCCGGCTGGTAAGAGCCTGTATTTCGCTGGTTATACGCCGCTTCAATTCACTACTGGCCCCAGCGCCAAATTGGACCTTAAGACCATCGTTCTTGAAGGTGTAACGCCGCCCAAAGATCCCGCTTTCATCGATGATATCCACCAACATGTCATCTTCCAGGGCTGCCCGAACTAATTGGGCGATCGGCTTTCGCAACTCCTTCTGCACTACAGCCAAGACCCTTGGATATTCCGGAGTGAGTCGAATAAAGAATTGGTCCGGACTCCTACCGACATACCAAATCGTCCGCTTCTGACTTGCGATGAAGGTGTAAAGCGAAGCATCTTGATCCCACATTGAATATACGACATCTATCCCTTTGAGATTCGCCTCAAGCAGATTGGGGTTGCCTTGATAATTGAACTCCTTTACGGCGATACCTTTGCCGATTCGTGTTGCGCCACGTTTGAATTGGGCTACTTGTTCCATAGTTCCATTTATGATTGCAATCTTCTTTCGCTTTGTCTGACTAGCTGAGATAGCGCCAGCGATAAAAGCGATTTCTTCCTCATCAAAATAGATATTGGAGATTCCAAGCGAGTCCAAAGTGCGATCGTTGATCGGCGCAAACTGCACTAGTGGATACTCTTGGGAGACCCGTCGCACGGTTTCGCGATATCCAGAACCGACTGTGATGATTAGTGTGTAACCACTCTTGGCTAGGAATCTTAGTCGCGACAAACGGTCGACTGCCGTGCCGCTTGTTGGAATCTCGCGAATGAATGGTTCGACCAAGTTATTGCGCTTGGCAGCTGCTAAAAATGCTTGATGTACCGCATCATTAAATCCATTATCACCGAGGAAACCGATGTCGTAAGCCACGGCGATCTTCGGAACCGACTCTTCCGCCGCGCCAGCCAGGGGAAGATTGGTCGCAACCAATAGTGCGACAGAAGCGATGGCCTTAAATCGCATCTTGGTTATCTGCGCCAGGGGCCAGGAACCAGTCCGAGCGCGTCATAAACCCGATTCAAGGTATCGCTAGCGACCTCTCGGGCCTTCTCGCTTCCGGCATTTAACTGGCGCTGTAATTCTGCCGGATCGGCGAGCAACTCAGCGGCTCGCTCTCGAACCGGTGCGAAATAACTGGTTACTACCTCGGCTACGGCGCCCTTGAAATCACCATAACCCTTACCTTGGAATTCCGTCTCCAGGTCGGCGATCTTCTTCCCTGATAGGGCCGAGTGAATTGTCAAAAGATTTGAGATTCCGGGCTTGTTCTTCTCATCAAATTTGATCTCTTTACCGGTATCGGTAACAGCGCTCTTGATCTTCTTGGCATTCACATCAGTTCCATCCAGGATATCAATGACGCCTGAATTGGATGTTGCAGATTTACTCATCTTCGCCATCGGATCTTGCAAGTCATTTATCTTCGCACCACTCTTGATGATATGTGCATCCGGGATTCGAAATACCTCGCCGAAGCGGCTATTGAATCGTTGGGCTAGATCGCGCGTCAATTCGATATGTTGCCGCTGATCCTCGCCGACCGGGACTTGATGAGCCTGGTAGAGCAAGATGTCAGCTGCTTGCAACATTGGATATGTGAAGAGTCCGACTACGGTGCGATCTGCGCCAGATTTCTGTGACTTATCCTTGAATTGGGTCATGCGACTCGCTTCACCAAACCCGGTAATGCACTCAAAAATCCAACCAAGTTGGTTGTGCTCAGGAAGATGTGACTGGACGAAGAGTGTGCACTTCTGTGGATCCAAACCGAGAGCAATCAACTGAGCGCCAGCCGCAAGTGTCCGCTTCCTAAGTAGTTCTGGTTCCGTCTCAACGGTTAGCGCGTGGAGATCCACGATGCAGTAGAAGGCATCGTTGCCCTCCTGCAATTCAACCCATTGCTTTACGGCGCCCAAGTAATTGCCGAGGTGGAGCGACTCAGCGGTCGGCTGGATTCCAGAGAGGATGCGCTTCATCCACTAATCCTCTCAATTCTCGGTTCTAGTAAGGAGCAACAAGCCGGCTCGCTTGCCCTCCATAGAGCGAACTCTGATGCTGGCACCAGGTAACTCCAAGTGATCATCTACCTTTGGAATGCGCCCAAGCTGGTGCATGACGTATCCGCTCAACGTCTCATAAGGACCCTCTGGGACCTCGACGCCGGTCTCCTCGGCTAGATCCTCGAGGGAGATCAGACCATCAATCTCATACTCACCCAACTTAGGTGTATTTGATACTTCCGAGCTCTGTACATCGTATTCATCATGGATATCGCCAATCAGGGTCTCCACGAGATCCTCGAGCGTGACGATTCCATCGGTTCCGCCATACTCATCAAGGACGATTGCAATCTGTTGTCGCTGCGATCTCATCTCAGTCAGCGCCGGGAGCACGCCTTTAGTGCCGGGCAAGAAGAGGATTGGACGAGCTAGATCCATCACCGACTTCTTATCTGGAGCATCGAGTAAATCGCGAACATGGATAAAGCCGATTACTTCATCGGAACTACCTCGAACAACTGGGTATCGAGAATGCGACTTATCGATCGCGATTGCGGTCGCTTGACCAAGTGTCAAACTCGCATCGAGGAAATCAACTTCGGTTCGCGGCACCATTACCTCGTGAACTTGTCGCTCACTCGCATTGAAGACCTCTTCGACGATATCTCGTTCTTCCTCGGTGAGCGCCTTATGCCCAGTTACAAGATCGACCAACTCCTCTTCGGAGATTTCCGCGCGGGAAGCTTTTGGATCGATACCAAGCGCGCGCAGGATTAGATCTGAAGAATGTGACAGCAACCAGATAAGCGGTTGGAATATCCGAGCGGTGAATGAGACCGGAGCTGCTACAACTAGCGCAATCTGTTCCGATTTATGTAGCGCAATCCGCTTCGGGACAAGCTCACCTAAGACTAGTGAGAAATAGGCAATCACCAGAGTAAGTAATACGAGAGAAAGTCCGGCAGCAACGCCATCACTTAGACCGGCATCCGCTAGAACCGGGATCAGGTAATCGCCGAGTTGATCGGCGCCAAATGCGGCAGAGAGGAATCCGGATAGGGTCACACCAACCTGAACGGCGGCGAGGAATCGGTTGGGGTGGCCGGCCAGTTCCGCCACTTTGCGTCCGCGGCGACCGCGCTCGCTAAGGGCCTTCACTTGACCCTCACGCAGTGAGATTAGGGCGATCTCAGCGGCTACGAATAGAGCGCCGAGGCCGATAAAGAAGAATACGACGAATAGGTCGATAGCGAGGCTACCGACCGAAAAGGCACCATCGGGGTCCATAGAGTCGATAAGGGTACCGAAGGGTGGAAATCCCCGCAGCCACCCTCTTCCCTCACGCGGGACTCTCGCCTAATCTTCGCCAATCCGCACTTCATCCAACGGACCGTCGGGCACGTACCTGCCCGGAGAAGGAAGGAAGAAAATGGCTTCAGTCGTATTCAAAGATGCCTCCCGCATCTATCCGGGAACAACCACCCCAGCCGTCGATAAATTGAATCTCACCGTCAATGATGGTGAATTCCTCGTACTTGTCGGACCATCTGGCTGCGGAAAGTCAACATCACTTCGCATGCTTGCTGGTCTTGAAGAGATCGATACCGGCGCAATCTTCATTGGTGACCGAGATGTCACAAATGTTGCGCCGAAGGATCGCGATATCGCGATGGTATTCCAGTCTTACGCGCTCTATCCGCATATGACGGTCGCAGAGAATATGGGCTTCGCTCTCAAGATTGCTGGCGTAGCTAAAGAAGAGCGTGAACGTCGCGTACTTGAAGCAGCCAAGTTACTTGATCTTGAACCATATCTAGAGCGCAAACCGAAGGCGCTCTCAGGTGGTCAGCGTCAGCGCGTCGCAATGGGCCGCGCAATCGTCCGCGAACCACAGGTCTTCTTGATGGATGAACCGCTTTCAAACCTTGATGCGAAGTTGCGCGTTGCAACTCGTACCCAGATCGCAGCGCTCCAGCGCCGACTTGGAATCACTACTGTGTATGTGACACACGATCAGGTCGAAGCTATGACCATGGGTGATCGCGTGGCTGTCCTCAAAGATGGCTTACTCCAGCAAGTTGATACCCCACGTAATCTCTACGATCGTCCGGCAAATGCCTTCGTAGCTGGCTTCATCGGATCACCTGCGATGAATCTTCTAGTAGCACCAGTTGCAGGCGGTAAGGCGAAGCTAGGACATCTAGAGCTCGACGTTCCAGCGAAGGCAGGAAATTCGGTAATCGTCGGTATCCGCCCAGAAGGCTTCACTCCTTCTTCTAAGGGCTTTGAGATCGAGGTCGAAGTCGTCGAAGAACTTGGCGCTGATGCCTTCGTCTACGGCAAGCCAATCGATAGCGCTGTGAAATTCAACAACGCCAGCGATGAGGGAGCACAAGTCATCGTTCGTTGGGATCCAAAGAGCCCACCGAAGGCTGGTCAGACTGTGACCGTATCGGCTAAGGCTGACGCGGTACATCTATTCAACGCCGCCAATGGCGAGCGCATTAATTAATAACTAGTAATAGAAAAGGCCCCCAACTGGGGGCCTTTTTCATATCAATACCTACTTCATTACCTTCTGGAGATTCTCGTCTATTGCCGTCAAGAACTCCTGGGTGTTCAACCAGGGCGCATCGTTGCTGATCAGAAGTGCAAGATCCTTGGTCATCTTTCCACTCTCAACCGTCGCGATGCATACCCGCTCGAGATCGCTTGCAAATTTCGCAAGCTCTGGAGTGTTATCCAATTTGGCGCGATGCTGCAAACCTTGAGTCCAGGCGAAGATAGATGCGATCGGATTGGTCGAGGTTGGTTTACCAGCTTGGTGATCGCGGTAGTGACGAGTCACGGTGCCGTGCGCTGCTTCAGCTTCTACTGTGCGACCATCTGGTGACATCAATACCGAGGTCATTAGACCTAGCGAACCATAACCTTGTGCGACGGTGTCAGATTGGACATCGCCATCATAATTCTTACAAGCCCAGATATAGCCACCCTCCCAACGGAGCGAGGTAGCGACCATGTCGTCGATTAATCGATGGTCATATTCCAAGCCATTCTTTGCGAATTCATCCTTGAATTCACTCTCGAAGATTTCCGCAAAGATATCCTTAAAGCGTCCATCGTAAGCTTTCAAGATGGTGTTCTTAGTCGATAGATAGACCGGATACTTACGAGCCAACCCATAGTTGAATGACGCGCGGGCGAAATCACGGATTGACTCATCCAAGTTATACATCGCCATCGCGACGCCAGAGCTTGGGAAATCGAAGACGTTGAACTCCATCGGCTTTGATCCATCCGCCGGTGTGAAAGTGACCGTCAATTTTCCAGCACCAGGTACTTTGAAGTCAGTTGCACGATATTGATCTCCGAAGGCATGGCGACCGATAACAATCGGCTTGCTCCAGTGTGGGATCAACCTTGGTACGTTCTTGATGATGATCGGCTCACGGAAGATGACGCCACCCAAGATATTACGGATGGTTCCATTAGGTGACTTCCACATCTGCTTCAGGCCGAACTCCTTAACCCGAGCCTCATCTGGGGTGATGGTTGCGCACTTAACGCCGACGCCATGCTTCCTTATAGCGTTTGCGCAATCGATTGTGACCTGGTCATTGGTCGCATCGCGATGCTGGATTCCTAGGTCGTAATACTCAAGGTTTATATCTAGATAAGGGAGGATCAATTGTTTCTTGATGAAATCCCAAATGATGCGGGTCATTTCATCGCCGTCTAATTCAACGACGGTTCCTTCTACCTTGATCTTGCTCATTGCATCCTCTCCTATAGGTCTTTCACATCAGCTTGCTTCGTGCGTACCGCTTCCGCAGCCTTCTTCAAATCCTCCAACTCAGCCGAGCTAAGTGAGCTCTCGACTACGTTGACTACCCCGGAGCGACCAATCTCTGCTTCGACGCCGAGATATACGCCAGAGATTCCATATTCACCATCCACCCAGGCGCAGACCGGCAACACCGTGCGGGCATCCTCGATTACGGCACGCGCCATCCGGGCCGCAGCCGCTGAAGGAGCGTAATAAGCCGAACCAGTCTTCAGTAGCGCAACGATCTCAGCGCCACCATTTCGAGTTCGCGTAACCAATTCTTCGATCTCAGCTGCGCTCAATAACTCACTCAGCGGCTTGCCGTTAACAGTGCAACGACTTGGGACTGGGACCATCGTCTCGCCATGCGACCCAAGCGTCAGCGTCTTCACGCTTGCAACAGGTACTCTGAGTTTCTCAGCAACGAAATCCGTGAAGCGAGCTGTATCTAACATTCCCGCTTGACCCATCACTCGATTATGTGGGAACTTCGATGCAATCTGGGCAAGAGCAGTCATCTCATCTAGCGGATTGGAAACGACGATCAATACAGCATTCGGTGAATGCTTAGCGATGTTCTCTGCAACGCCACGCACAATGCCTGCATTTACGCCGATGAGATCCATCCGGCTCATTCCCGGCTTGCGCGGCAACCCAGCGGTTATTACTACAACATCTGAATTCGCTGTTGCTTCATACCCTGCGCCATCGGCGGTAGTGGTCTGGCCGATTACTTTCGTCTCAAAGCCCTCAATCGAACGAGATTGATTGATATCTAGCGCGAGACCTTCTGGTTTGCCATCCACGATATCGGTGATGACCACAGTCTCGAGGATGTCGTATTCAGCTAGTCGAAGAGCGGTAGTGGAGCCATAAAAACCGGCGCCAACAACAGTTACTTTCCCGGATCTACTCATGGCGGCAAACCTACCGGCTACCTCCGGGGCAGCGCCAATGCGACTGTAATCAGGGACACAATCATGGCCATGGCCATTAACTTCTCGATAGCGCGAAGGCGGCGAAAGTCCGGTGCGATAAAAAGGGCGAGCGCTGCCGCCAAAGAGATTGCGCCAATTCGCACCGATACTGCAATGGAGATGGCGATTGCCAAGAGCGCAATCAGATAGGAGATCCGCTTCATTGCGCCAAATTCACGACATTTCGCAAGAGCATGGCGCGAGTCATCGGTCCGATTCCACCAGGTACCGGAGTGAATGCAGTTGCAACTTGGTGGGCTAGCGGATCGATATCTCCAACCAATCCACTCTGCTGGCGCGTCAATCCGACGTCAATCAAGATTGCGCCAGCTTTCACCATCTCCGGCTTCAAGAAATGTGGTTTACCGAGCGCGGCTACGATCACATCCGCTCGCTTGGTGTGACTTGCTAAATCTCGAGTACCGGTATGCAGCGTGGTTACAGTCGCATTTATCTTCCTTGAGGAGAGAAGTAGCGAGAGTGGCCGGCCGACCGTCGTACCTCTACCGATTACCGCCACCTCAGCGCCAGAAAGTTCTATTCCATTCCGACTTAAGATCTCGACGATTGCCATCGGGGTGCATGGTCGCGGCGCTGGATAATCGAGTACTAACCGACCCAAATTGACCGGATGTAATCCATCAGCATCCTTAGTTGGATCGATCGCCTCTAAAATCTCCTGCGTATCAATGCCAGTTGGCAATGGAAGTTGGACTATGAAACCGGTGCAATTCGGCTCTTGATTGAGCCTGGTTACTGCACTTCGAATCTCGGCTTGAGTTGAATCTCCCGGAAGATCAATTCGGATGGAGTTGATACCGACCTCGGCACAATCGCGATGTTTTCCAGCGACATAAGCCGCCGAACCTGGATCATCGCCGACCAATATCGTTCCAAGCCCGGGCGCGCTCTTTAGTTGAGAGATCTCAGATTTGAGTTCACTCTTGATAGTCGCCGCCAAGGCGCGGCCATCAAGGATCTTGCTCATGGCGTGATTCTAGTTGTGGGAGAAGTGGCGAATACCCGTGAAATATAGGCTGAGATTCGCAGCGGTAGCGGCCGCTATCACCTCTTCATCCCGGATAGAACCTCCAGGGGAAACGACCGCAATCACGCCAGCTTTGATCAAGGAAGTAATTCCATCGGCGAAGGGAAAGAAACCATCGCTGGCGGCAACCGACCCGATGCTGCGATCCCCCGCCCTAGCAATAGCAAGTTCAGCGGCAGCCAGTCGATTGACCTGACCGGCACCGATTCCTAGAGCAACTTGATCGTGCGCAATCACAATCGAATTACTCCGACAGCGCGCTGCGATTTTCCAAGCGAAGTGGAGATCCGCCAACTTACCGGCATCGACAGCTGGCCCACTGACAAGGCGCCAATTCTCGGGCTGATCATTAGAACCCTTCAATTGATCCGAGTTCTGGAATAGCAAACCACCATTTATCATCCGAAATTCGAATTGATCTTCAATCCGTTTTACACAGAAGATCCGAAGTTTTGTCCTTTTTGCCAGAATCAATCTAGCTTCTTTCGAGATTGCCGGAGCGATCAAGAGTTCGAGGAATTTTTCCTCTAACTCTTGGGCAACTTCACCTGAGATTTCGAAGTTCGTAGCAAGTACGCCACCGAATGCGGAAAGGGGATCACCGCTGAGCGCGCCGATAACTGCTTTAGCTGGGTGAGCGTTGATCGCTACCCCGACTGGAATACCGTGCTTTACGATGACAGCGGTTGGTTCATCGAATTCATTTGCTAATCGGGTCGCGCTATCGCCATCCAAGTAATTATTGAAAGAGAGTTCACTTCCTTGGATTAGTTCGCCACTTGCTAATCCTGCGCTTCCGAATACCTTGCCATTTTGGTGAGGGTTTTCGCCATATCGAAGCGGTCTACTGAAATCTGCCAAGATCGCCAAGTCGTATCGAGTGGTTCGATCAATCGCAACCGCTGCCCAATTCTTGCGCTGGACGGGATCCGATCCCTTAGCTAAGGATTCGATCAGTTCTGGATACTGTTCTGGAGCTGTTATAACTGATACCGCCCGATGATTCTTGGCCGCGGCACGAATCAAGGCCGGTCCTCCGATATCGAACTTATCTGCTGGATAAAGGTTAACGATCACGATATCGATCGCCGTTAAACCATTTGCCTCGGCCTCTTTGATTTGCTGCGGATCTTCTCGATCAAAGAGGATCGCTCCGTGAATCGCTGGGTGGAGTGATTTGACGCGACCATCCAGAATCTCCGGGCTACCAGTTATCTCTTCAATGGTTTTCGTCGCCAGGCCGGAATCGCGAAGCGTGGCCGCAGTTCCGTCAGATGCGACAATTTCGTAGCCAGCATCCAAGAGCGCTCTAGCTACTTCAAGTAATCCAGTCTTATCGGAGACTGAGATCAACGCTCGTCTATTTGCCACGATTTCGTAACTTCTCGATCGCCGGCGGAACTTTCAAATAGATAGTTATACCAATGGCTACTTCAACTGCTAATAACAGTGGCATCGCCCACCAGATCGGTCCAACGGAAGGAAGATTCTCGGATAGGAGCTGTCCGCTGCTTCCACGAGCCGCTACGAAAGAAAGGAGTGCTATGAAACCGATTGCGCTGATTAGAAATCGCTTCTGCTCCACCCAATCGGAGTAATTCTCCGAACCATACTTCGCTATTAGCGCTCCGGTTAGTAGGAAGAGGATGGCAAATAGGAACAAGAGCGACGTTCTACTTGCAGGAAGTGCGCCCAAAATCGGAATCGCCGGAATCTCATCGATTCGATGGATGAATGGTGAGAGCAAGCTGCCCGCTCCGAGTGAGATACCTGCTCCAGATATAAAGCTGATGACGCTCAACGCCAGATTTGGTAGGTAAAGGATCTGAACCAGAAGTAACACCAAGCCACCAAAGAAGCCTGGTTCTACCACGCGAGTGAGATTCACCAGGAGTTCGAAGTGCCAGATCATTGAAGCAGCAAGGATCAGCGAACCGAATCCAATCCAACCGATGATTAGAATCCAAGCTACTTTGAGCGCTCGCTGCCAAGGAAATTGCAAGTTGTGGCGCGGGAGAAGGCCGCTTACCAGATAGGCGATCGCGGTTGCGACCAGGAAGATGACTGGAACACCGATATAAAAGGGAACCGTTACGGTATCGCCGAGGCCCAATAGCGATATCAGATAACCGATAAACGAATACATCCCAGCAAAGGCGATTACGTTCCGCCGTTTCTCGCGATTATTCGATTCACCAATCGTCGCCACCATACGTTCGTAACCGCTCTTCACGGCGATGACCGCAACCAAGAGCGCACCGATTGGAAGGAAACTCAGCGTTCCAGAGATTGTCGCATCGGAGAGCGTTAGCTGGAGCGGAACTTGATGGGCCACCAAGAAGAACCAGAGCGCAGCGCGCAATGGATCTGCAGTATTACCAGAGGAACTTCCAGCGGTAGCCCAAGTAATCAAAGCGATGAATCCAACCGGCAAGAGAATCAGGATGATGCTGCGTGATGCCTGGGTGAAGGCGGTACGCAGGACTTGCAGCATAAGGTCAGCTATTTATTAATTCACGGAGCAGGCGAGCGGTTTCACTCGGAGTCTTACCAACGCGAACTCCAGCGGCTTCTAGCGCCACCTTCTTCGCTTCGGCGGTTCCTGAAGAACCAGAGACGATTGCGCCAGCATGCCCCATCGTCTTTCCTTCCGGAGCAGTGAATCCGGCAACATAACCCACGACTGGTTTGGTCACATACTCCTTGATGAACGCTGCGGCGCGCTCCTCCGCATCGCCGCCAATCTCACCAATCATCACGATCGCTTTAGTATCTGGATCATCTTGGAATGCTCTTAGACAATCGATATGGGTGGTTCCAATTACCGGGTCGCCACCAATTCCAACCGCTGTCGTGAATCCGATATCGCGCAATTCGTACATCATCTGATAGGTCAGCGTTCCCGATTTCGAAACCAGACCGATCTTGCCTGGGCCAGTTATATCTGCGGGCGTGATGCCGATGTTGCATTTACCTGGCGAGATCAATCCTGGGCAATTTGGCCCGATGATTCGAGTGCTCCCTTTGCTTTCTGCATAGGCGAAGAAGCTTGCCGTGTCGTGTACGGGAATCCCCTCGGTGATAACAACTACGAGAGGTAAACGAGCATCAATCGCATCGATTACAGCGGCTTTGGCGAACTTTGGTGGAACGAAGACCACTGAGGCGTCAGCGCCAGTAGCCGCAACTGCTTCTGCAACATTATTGAAGACTGGTAATTGTTTACCTTCGATCTCTACGGTTTGGCCACCTTTACCTGGCGTGACGCCTCCTACGATCTTGGTGCCGCTAGCAATCATCCGCCGGGTGTGCTTGGTTCCTTCAGAACCAGTCATGCCTTGAACAATTACTCTAGTGTTCTCATCAATGAAGATAGTCATCGCTGGGCCGCCAATTCTGCAGCCCGAGCAGCTGCTCCATCCATCGTGTCAACCTGTTCGACTAGCGGGTGGTTTGCCTCATTCAAGATTCTTCTACCCTCTAGGACATTATTGCCATCGAGGCGAACTACCAATGGTTTGGTTGCTTTATCACCAAGGAGTTGTAGCGCCTGCACGATGCCATTTGCCACTGCATCACAAGCCGTGATCCCACCAAATACATTGACGAATACGGAACGGACTGCGGGGTCGCCCAAGATGATTGAGAGACCATCAGCCATGACTTGGGCCGAAGCGCCGCCTCCGATATCGAGGAAGTTCGCAGGTTTTACGCCATATTTCTCACCAGCGTAAGCGACAACATCAAGTGTGCTCATCACCAAGCCTGCGCCATTGCCAATCACGCCCACTTCACCTTCAAGTTTTACGTAATTGAGATCCTTCTCTTTTGCGAGCGCTTCTAGAGGGTTTGTTGCAGCATGATCGATTAGCGCTTCATGATCTGGATGGCGAAATGCGGCGTTATCGTCGAGGGTGACTTTCCCATCAAGTGCGATGATCCGACCATCAGCGGTCTTGACTAGCGGATTTACTTCGACCAAAGTCGCATCTGAGGTTACAAAAGTCTCCCAAAGCTTAATCAGTACCTCTGCGACTCCCTTAGCCACATCGCTGGGAAAACCACCTTTACTTACTATCTCAAGCGCCGTTTCCATATCGATACCTAAATTCGGATTGACATGCACCCGAGCAAGTTTCTCCGGGGTCTTATGTGCAACTTCTTCGATATCCATTCCGCCAGATACCGATGCCATAACAAGGAATGATCGGGCGGCGCGATCTAGCAGGATTGCAAGGTAATACTCACTCTCAATTGGAGCTGCTTGCGCGATCATCACTTTATGGACGGTATGTCCTTTGATATCCATCCCAAGAATCGCTTTTGCTTTCTCAAATGCATCATCTGGATTCTCGGCCAATTTCACACCGCCGGCCTTACCTCGACCACCGATCTTGACCTGCGCCTTGACTACGGTTCTTCCACCAATTGCAGCGGCAGCTTTGCGCGCTTCCTCCGGCGTAGTAGCTACGGCTCCGGCGAGAACTGGGACTCCTTTGGCTTCGAAGAGGTCACGAGCCTGATACTCAAAGAGGTCCATGGGTCATAACTTATCTACTGGGGCATATCGGAGCAACAAACGCTTATCTCCGAAGCTACCGAAATTGATCGTCGCTTCTGATTTATCGCCTTCTCCTGAGACCGCTATCACAGTACCTAAACCAAAGGTGTCATGAGATACCCGATCGCCGACTGCAAGTTGGAGAGCCGAACTCTGCTTTCCAGTTGCGCGCGGGAGGACTGGTGCATTGAATTTCTTTCGCTTAATTGGTGGCGTAGTAAATCCACTCTCTGATTTGTTCCAATCGATTAATGTCTCTGGAATCTCATCAAGGAAGCGTGATGGCGGATTGTAATTTGGTGCGCCCCAAGCAGATCGGTACTCAGCGCGAGAGAGATAGAGCCGCTGTTGGGCGCGAGTTAAGCCGACATAAGCAAGTCGTCGCTCCTCTTCCAATTCCTTCTTCTCTCCCAGTGTTCGCGAATGCGGAAATACTCCTTCTTCCATTCCAGTCAAAAAGACCGTTGGAAATTCCAAACCTTTAGCAGTATGAAGTGTCATTAAAGTTACGACGCCGCCATGCTCCTCGCCCTCTGGTATCTCATCGGCATCCGCAACAAGTGATACCTCTTCGAGAAAGCCGCCGAGCGTAGGTGATTCACCTTCAGAGATTGTGCGTTCCTCATACTCTTCGACAACAGCTACTAACTCCTCAAGGTTCTCCACTCGAACCTCATCCTGGGGATCGTGGCTGGCGCGAAGTTCCTCCAGTAGCCCGGATTGTTCAAGAACCGCGGCGGCGATCGTGGCCGGTGGTCGATTTACCTCTACAAGCACTTGAAGTGCAGTTAACATCGAAACGAATGCCGAGATTGAAGCAGCTGTTCGAGGCGATAAGCCCGCGGCTGACGCGCGCGAAAGCGCCTGCCAGAAGGAGATTGCCTCAACATTGGCGAATTGATCTATTGACTCCAGCGCGCGATCACCGATTCCGCGCTTGGGCGTATTGATGATCCGACGCAATGAGACTTCATCACTTGGATTAACTAGTACCCGGAGATAGGCAAGCAGATCCTTTACCTCACGCCGCTCGTAGAATCGCAGGCCGCCAACGACTTTATAGGGCAGGCCAGCGCGCATGAAAACCTCTTCAAAGACACGGGATTGGGCGTTGGTTCGATAGAAGACCGCAGTATCGCCATAACGTGATGTACCAGCCTGGCTCAACTTG
>JBEGNC010000119.1:0-3059 GCA_041182705.1 Actinomycetota bacterium
CTCGTGCCCCCGGTGGGGGTCGAACCCACACTTGGACGATTTTAAGTCGTCTGCCTCTGCCATTGGGCTACAGGGGCGAGCTAGCGTGGGCAAATCTACCTGCCTTTCGCACAACCGAATCCAGTTGGGATCGAGTCAACTTTCCCGTAAAAGTATTCTGTTGGCTGGGATGGTAACTCCCAATGACCAACCTAGTATTCCCATCGCTACCGCGAAACTTGAAACTGGCCCCGTGACCGAACTTTGGGCGCTTTCTCGGCAAATCTTCACCTGTGGCGACAAGCGCCTCAACTGTCGACCGCCATGCGATCGCTCCCAGCGCAAGGTAGGAGCGGACTGTGGGAAAGAGTAATTCGAACTCCTTATTGAGCCACTGGCCACAATTACTGATCTCAGAGACGCTCGGCTTATTCTCCGGTGGAACACAATGCACAGCGCAAGTTATCCGAGTGTCGAAGAGCTCTTGGCCATCATCACGATTGGTGCTGGTACTTATCTTTGCTAGACCATTATTGAAGAGCGCTCGATACAACCAATCGCCGGAACTATCGCCGGTAAATATCCTTCCAGTTCGATTTGCTCCGTGAGCACCCGGCGCTAAGCCTACGATCAACAATTTCGCATCAATCGCGCCGAAACCCGATACTGGCCTTCCCCAATACTCCTCATCTTGATAAGCCTTACGTTTTGTAATTGCGACTTCTTTGCGCCATTCAACAAGCCGCGGACATCGCTTGCAGCCCTCAATCTTTCGATCGAGTGCGCTGAGATCACTCCCCAAGTGACCAAGCCATCCCATCGAGGATATCGCTCTCGGATGCTACAAATTCTGCTGCGCCAGTTCGCTGCATTATCCGATCTAGTACTAAAGCTCCAGCAGCAATGACGTCCACTCTTCCCGGATGCATATATCCCAGAGCAGCGATCTCTGATCTATCCATTGCCAAGAATCGCTGGGATATCTCATGTACGGCATCTGCACTTACTCTCGATAAATGGATTGCCTGGCGGTCATACTCCGGCAAGCCAAGCGCTGCGGCCGCAACCGTGGTCGCAGTTCCTGCCACCGCTACCAAGGTTCGAGAGCTCTTGATATCGACGTCAACAGCTGCGAGATCGATTGCGCGTTCGATATCCCGGACTGCGCTCTCCATACTTTCTGAGCTAGGTGGCTGGGATTTGAGATGGCGCTCGCTCATTCGAACACAACCGATATCAACGCTCTTAGCTGAAATCACCTCGGTGGTTCCAAAGACGAACTCGGTCGATCCCCCGCCAATATCAATCACCAGAAAGGGGGCATCTGATGGGTGGAGTTCACGAACAGCGCCGGCGAACGAGAGTCGAGCCTCTTCCTCTCCACTGATCACTTCTGGAGTGACACCTAGGATCTCCCGGACGCCATTGATGAAATCATCGCGATTTGTTGCATCACGCGTAGCGCTAGTCGCACAGAATCTAATCGCACTTACGCCGCGGCGACTAATCTCTTCACTGAATTCTCCGACAGCGCGAAGGGTCCGTTCGATTGCTTCTGGGGCAAAACTTCCCGTCTCGTCGACACCTTGACCTAATCTAACTATCTCCATCGCACGGAAGATCTCTCGAAAACTGCCCCCTGCTACATCAGCGATGAGTAACCGAATGGAATTAGTGCCACAATCTATTGCCGCGACTCTACTCATCTGAATTCTGATTTCTTCTTGAAATGCAATCGCCGTTCTCCCACCAACCCTGAACCTTGGCGAGCGCTTCATCTCCGAGTGGGTTCACGCCCGGCCCGGAGGCTAATGAATGTGCGACTAAAGAGTGTAGGCATTTGACTCGATCTGGCATGCCACCAGCTGATATTCCAGCTACTTCAGGAACATCCAATCCGAGTGCGCTGCGAGCTGCGATGTAATCATCATGGGCTGCGTGATATTCACCCGACAACTCAGCATCCTTCGCTAAGCGGGAGTTCATCTCATCCATAAGTTGCGAGTTCTCGAGAGTTGAGATTCGCGAAGTTAGATTTGGACAAGTTGCGTAATAGAAGGTTGGGAACGGGGTTCCATCACTTAATCGAGGCGGCGTTTCCACTACCGCCGGATTTCCGCACGGACAACGAAAAGCAATCGCATGTACATCGCGGGCAGGCCGCCCCAGCTGAGTCTCGAGCGCCCCAAGATCGGATTTGCTGACTCGCTCACTCATGGATTCATACTCCCTACTCCAACCGAGGTGATTGAGGAGATGATTCGGGAGTACCAAGGAACACCGATCGGGAAATCCTCATTCACTGGCGCAGCTGTCTGGGCTCCCACTTCGATACGTGATTCAGCTCCCAAGATTATGTACTGCCGTTCACCCGGAAGTACGAAATGCAGCCGCTCTCGGGCTTGGGATCGGACATATTCCGGATCCTTCCAGAGTTCCAACTCTCGACGGGCTTCCTCTAACTTCTTTCGATTTGATTCGACGCTCGACTCGAGTGCGCTGATTTGGGCGCGCTGAGCAAAGTAATGCTGAGTTGGCGGTGCGAGCGTAACTGCTATCGCAAATAAGACGATGAAGAGAATTAGTAAGCGAGTAGAGATGCCACGGCGCTCCGCAAAATCTCGGAAGGCGCCTTGTAGCGATATCTTCCTTCGCATCACTTCTCTTTCTAGTGAGCGGCGGTGAATCTAGGGAATGCGCTCTTCCCCGCGTACTTCGCCCGCGTACCCAACTCCTCTTCAATTCTTAAGAGTTGATTGTACTTAGCGACTCGTTCACTTCGGGCTGGGGCGCCGGTCTTGATCTGGCCACATCCGGCAGCGACCGCGAGATCAGCGATTGTGGTGTCCTCAGTCTCGCCAGAGCGATGGCTCATCATCGACTTGTATCCGGCTTTATGGGCCATCGCCACTGCATCCAAAGTCTCAGTCAAAGTTCCGATCTGATTCACTTTAACCAACAAGGCATTTGCCGTCTTGGCTTTAATGCCACGCTCTAGGCGTACCGGGTTTGTTACGAATAGATCATCGCCGACTAGTTGGACGCGCTCGCCTAATTGCGAAGTCATCTCACCCCAACCC
>JBEGNC010000120.1:0-4780 GCA_041182705.1 Actinomycetota bacterium
ACGACACTGAACGTTCTATCTGCATTCATCCCAGAATCAGAGCGGATAATCACCGTCGAGGATGCTGCTGAATTACAACTACACCAACCCCATGTCGTCCGACTTGAGTCCCGACCTATAAATATCGAGGGTCAAGGGTTGGTCTCTGTTCGAGATCTCGTTCGTAACTCACTAAGGATGCGTCCAGATCGCATCGTGGTCGGCGAGGTCCGCGATGGCGCCGCTCTAGACATGTTGCAGGCTATGAACACCGGTCATGACGGCTCACTGACAACCCTTCATGCCAATTCGCCTAAGGATGCTCTGATTCGTCTCGAGAACTTGGTTCTTATGGCCGGTGTTGATCTGCCAATCCGCGCTATCCGGGAGCAGATTGTTGAAGCGATGGATCTCATTCTGCACCAAGCCCGACTTCGGGATGGTAGTCGCCGAGTTATTGCTATCTCAGAAATCACTGGAATAGACCAAGAGCGTATCCAGCTCCAAGAGATATTTCGATTCAATGTGTCATCCAAGAATGGCGATGGAATCGGAACACTTCAGTCGACCGGACTACCCTTGAACAGAAGAAGCAAATTTGACTTACGCAATATCGAAATACCCAAAGGTTTCTGATGCGCTGGATAAGGCTGCTTCTAGTCGGGATTTTCCTTTTTCTTGGCCCGATTCCTGCAAAAGCGATTGATAAACCTGCGACTCTGATTGGGATCGATGTGAGTGGCTCGATGCGAGGTGAAGGACTTGCTAGGACAATCTCTGTAGCTCAGGAGTTGATCGAGAGATCCAAGGATGACTGGGATATTTATCTCTATACCTTCGCTAGAACTGTAAAGCTCCTCAACTCAAAAGCAGATCTAACTGCCATAAGTAGCCGTGGCTATACCTCTCTATACGACTCCATTCTCTTCTTATCCAATCAAGCAAGAAAGTCCCGCGCCTCGCTCATCATCCTCACTGATGGCCAAGATTCCACTAGTGAAATCACCATCGAGAAGCTCCTGGCGGTGACTGATGCAACAGTGCAGATTGATTTCATAGCCTTCCAACCTCTTCCCGAGGATTTAGCGGTCTTACAGCAGATTGCATCCAAGTCAGGCGGCAAAGTAATAAATGTAGATCAAGTTGCCGAGTTAGCACCGGTACTCGTTGAAACAGTTGAATCCATCCCAACAACCGAACATCAATCAAGCAAAGCAGTGATTGTAGGAATCTCAGGTGCCACTGGTGTCCTTGCGCTCTCATTGCTAGAAATATCTCGGCGTTGGCGAAAACGAGAGCGATCCCTGGAAAGATGGGGAGCCCTACTCGAAGATTACGAGCTAAAGGCCCTTGATCAATCCTCCCCTGGCATCTCGAGATCAAACGTGCGTAGTCTCTGGACCAAGGTTGTTGGCGATACGTCTCTTATCCTTCCGAATCTTGCGAGTAGAACAAAGCGGGATTTTGCTTTTTTCGGCTCGGTGATTGTTCTCATTGGATTCTTTGTTTTCATTGATTTTGCCCCTCAGATTGCAATTGTCATGGCAATCCTGATTGCAATCGTGACACTTCGTTATATCGTTAATCGAGCTGAGCGAAAGTTGCGAAGCGATTTTGAGAGTGAACTTCCGGGCGCGCTTAAGTTGATTGCCTCGAGCTTGACTGCTGGGTTGAGTTTTCTACAATCCGTAGATAATTTTTCAAGTGAGAGCAATAGTCCAGTCTCTCGGGAGTTCCGCCGAGCCCTCGCTGAGATCCAGATGGGAGCTCCGGTCGAACGAGCGCTCGGTGATATCGCAGAGCGAATGGAAAGCCCGGACCTTAGATGGGTTGTCTTCGCTTTCTCAGTTCAGCGAGAAGTCGGCGGTAGTCTGGCCAAAATTCTTCAAACTAGTGCCGAGACCATCGAATCTCGAGCAAACCTACGACAGGAAGTTCGGACGCTCTCCGCAGAAGGGCGAATTTCCGCACGAATACTGATAAGTCTGCCCCCAGGAATTTTCCTATTCCTTGCTATGACTCGTCCTGACTTCATCGAATTATTCTGGAGAGAATCGATTGGCCACCTAATGCTAGGGGTCGTAATCCTCTTCACTTTACTTGCGTGGGTTTGGATTAGGAGATTGGTGAGGATGAAATCGTGAATCTAGATTGGACTGTCGCTGCAATTTCTGCCGGTGTCGGGATTGCCTTATTACTTTTCCAGCGAATTTATCTAAGGCGAATAAAGGTTCGAAAAGCACGAACTTGGCTTTCAGGGTCAAGCAAAGGTGAGCTGCCTAAGGTTGATGGATTTGGAAATTCCTTCTTTGAAGCACCGAAGCGATTGCTTAACTACTTAATTATTGGCTCAAACTACGGAGTCTGGCTTCAAAAACTCTTGATTCGCGCAGGGCGATGGGAGCACCAGGAATTACATCGCCTCGTGAACCTGAAGCTCCAGGCAGCAATTGCAGGGCTTATCGGAATCGCTTTGGCCAGGCAGGCGATTGACCTATCCCTGATAGCGGCTATCCCTATTCTCCTGCTAGCTTTCTTCACGCCGGATCTCTTGCTCTGGAATGGTGCCCAGAATCGGATTACACGAATCGCAGAATCGATTCCGGAGACCATCGATTTGCTTGGAATGTGCGTGACGGCGGGAATTGGATTCCATGCTGGAATGCAGCGAGTAGCGATGACGCGCGAGAATCCACTGAGCGAAGAATTCAGCCGAGTTCTCTCTGAGATGAAATTAGGTCAAGGCCGAACCCAAGCCCTGCTCTCCATGTCGGAGCGGCTGGGTTTAGAACCATTGAAGCTGTTCGTCAATTCAGTTCTTCAAGTAGACCGACTCGGTGTGCCGATGGCTAAGGTGCTAGAAGAGCAGTCGAACCGAATGCGAGTCATGCGGCGTGAAAAGGCCAGGGAGCACGCACAAAAGCTACCGGTGAAAATTCTTGCACCAATCATGCTCTTCATGATGCCAGCGCTCTTGATTATCGTCCTTGGACCGGCCATCGTCACAATAATTCGGTCATTTACTTAAGCAATTTATGATCGATCTGATTCCGATAGCGGTTGCTACCACCTTCGCCCTTTACATTTCACTAATCGATCTCCGTGAGATGCGAGTACCAAATCGCATTCTCTTCCCGGGATTATTACTAAGTGTCTTGACCTCACTCATAGTGGCGTTTCAGCTGGGCAATTTAAATCGTTTCTCTCTTTCGATTTTGGGAGGATTTCTATCCGTCCTCATCTTCTTCTTGATTCACCTGTTGAATCCAAGTGGTCTTGGCATGGGGGATGTTAAATTCGCCGGCCTGATTGGACTCGCCTTAGCGTGGATATCTTTCCCGATTGGCTTGATTGGTCTGGCAATCGCCTTTATCGTTTCTGGGATCTTTGCAATCGCCCGAATTGCAATTTTTGGTCGCCAGCCAAGCGCCATGATTCCATTCGCCCCATTCATGCTTGTGGGGCTCTTCTTCGTAGAGTTGGGCCTACTTATTTAACTTGTTACGACCTATGAGCAGGAATGTATATGAGATTATCGCTGCCGGTACTGCATTAACCCGCTCATCTGCTGAAGGAGAGATGACTTGCATCGCGGTGCTTAGGATGAACAAATAGCCTAAATATCGCGCAGCTCGTAGCGCCCTCTCTGAGGGCGAGCCATTAAGCAAGTCATAAAGGAAGAACATCAAAAAGATGGTTCCGGAGAACATCAAGAGATAGGCGACCCGGATTGAGATCGGGAATTCTTCAAATTGACCGCCGGCGGCTCTGGTTTTGACCCATTCATAATTCATCGCAACCGCAAAGAGGATCAAGCCGTTGTAGAAAAGGGAAACCTGCGCCAATAACCCCAATCTCCACTTGATTTTCATGCGGGGAACCTAGCAGACGCGATTTAGTTGAACTTTCAACTACTTGTGGTAGGGTCTGGCCATGAGCGAATCAGAACTACTTCCAGCAAACACTCAAATGGGGGCAGTAACCCTCTGGGTCGCCGATCTCGACGCCATGGTTCGCTATTACCGAGATGGCGTAGGTCTTGAGTTGATTAGCCTCAATGCTGGTCGCGCCATCCTCGGCTTTAAGGATCTTGAGATAGTCATCCTCGAACATAAGCCAGCAATGAAATATGCCTCACCGCATGAAGCTGGGTTGTTTCATACCGCAATCCTCTTCCCCTCTGAAGCAGCACTAGCTCGCGCAGTTCACTCAGTTGCGACCCAATACCCAGGTACCTTCACAGGAAGCGCTGACCACTTGGTAAGTAAAGCCTTCTACTTCAATGACCCGGAGGGCAATGGCGTAGAGCTTTATTGGGATCGTGATCGCTCTCAATGGAGTTGGGTACATGGCAAGATTGAAATGGACACCATATTCCTGGACCCAAATAAGTTTCTATCAGAACACTTAACTGAGCAGTCGGTTGAGCAGGATAAGCGCGTGGGACATGTCCATCTCTCCGTTGGGTCCGTTGAAGCTGCTGAGGAATTCTACGTCAGAATGCTCGGCTTCGAAAAGACTTTGAATTGGGGCGGTCAAGCGTTATTCGTCTCAGCAGGCGGATATCACCACCACATGGCGATGAACACATGGCGAAGCAAAGGCGCTGGTAAGCGTCAACTGGCTCTGGGATTGGGAAATGTAGAAATCAAACTAGAGAATCGGGATCAACTTGGTGAAGCCAAGGAGCGATTGATTTTCCATAATCAATCAGTTGTTGCCGAAGAGAATCTACTCCAGGTCAAAGATCCTTGGGGAAATCAAATCTCTCTTCACTCAGTCTGAGCGCCAGCTTGGGCTA
>JBEGNC010000121.1:0-3581 GCA_041182705.1 Actinomycetota bacterium
TTGTTTCCATGCATCTCAATCCGCTCACCTGGAAAGTTGGCAGCTCGAGCAACCGCTAACTCGCCGCCCGTGCAAACGTCGATGCCGATTCCGATTTCGGCAATCAACTTAGCTACTTCCACTGAAATGAAGGATTTTGCTGCAAAGTAGACCTGATGGCTCTTCTCGCCGAAAACACCTTGTAGTTGATCACGCCAGTACGTAGCACGCTCGAGCAAATCAAGTTCATCTAGTACGAAGATCGGAGTTCCATATTTCGCTGCGATTGCCTTAACCGAACAATCACCGATTCGTACTACACCCTCACGCCGGGTCGCAGTTTTTGGCCAGATCTTAGGATTCAACATATTCACATCCGCTCTGGAGCGCTCACGCCGAGAAGATGAAGCGCATTTGAGATGGTCTGGCGAGTAGCTTCACATAACGTCGCGCGAGTTGCATGTATCGCACCTGGCTTCTCCTCGCCCATCGGCAAGACTCGACAATCGCTATAGAAGCCGTGGTAAAGCGTCGCCAATTCTTCGATGAATCGTGCGACTCGATGCGGCTGTCTAAGTTCTGCGGCGCTCGCGACGACTTCCGGGTATTGGGCTAAGCCACCCAATAACTCACGTTCGCGCGGATGTGTCAACAATTCTGGGTCATAATTCTCGACACCATATGTAACGCCTAACTCCTGGGCATTTCGCAATAGCGCCGCAATTCGCGCATGTGCATATTGCACGTAGTAGACCGGGTTCTCATTGGTGCGCTTCTTCAGCAGATCGATATCTAGGACCATTGGCGTATCGACCGGATAACGGATCAAGGTATATCGAGCTGCATCAACCCCGACCTTCTCTACCAATTCCTCTAACGTGATGATGGTTCCGGCCCGCTTCGATAACTTGATTTCCTCGCCACCTTCGAGGATCTTCACTAGCTGGCCAATCAGAACGTGGATGTTGTACTCCGGATCGTCACCTGCGCAAGCAGCGGTCGCCTTCAACCGCCCCACGTATCCGTGATGATCAGCGCCCAACATATAGATGCATATGTCGAATCCTCTATCCCGCTTATCAATGTAATAAGCGGTATCCGATGCAAAATAGGTCAACTCACCACCGGATTTGACCAAGACTCGATCCTTGTCATCACCGAAATCTGTAGTGCGCAACCAAGTCGCACCATCTTCTTCAAAGACGTGCCCTTGCGAACGGAGTTTCTTTAGCGAAGATTCCAGCGCAGCTCCAGAATGCAATGACCGCTCGGAGAACCAGATATCGAAGCGAGTGCCGAACCGATCCAATACATCTTTCTGTTGTTGCAATTGGAGCGAGTAACCTGCTTCCCGGAAAGCTGCAACCGATTCAGACTCCGGCAAATCCCGATAATCCGGATGTTGCGCCACGATCAACTTGGCAAGATCTTCGATGTATTCGCCTTGATAGCCATCTTCTGGTCGTGCTTGACCAAGCGCTGCTGCTCGAATCGAAGCGCCAAAGAGATCCATCTGGTTGCCACGATCATTTATATAGAATTCGCGGACAACTTCGGCTCCGGCCGCTGCAAGTACGCTCGCTAAGGCATCGCCGACCGCAGCCCATCTCGTATGGCCAAGATGAAGCGGTCCTGTTGGATTTGCACTGATGAATTCCAGATTTATCTTGACTCCGGCAAGTTGTGAACCCCGGCCATATTTCTCACGTTCGCTCAATACTCGATTTACTATGGAGCCATGACTAGCTTGATTTAAAGTGATGTTAATAAATCCTGGACCGGCAATCTCGACTTTGGCAATTGCGCCATCGCCACGTAATCCGGTTGCAATCAATTCGGCAATCTCTCGTGGCGGTTTTCTTTCGCCTTTTGCAAGCGTCAATGCGATAGAGCTCGCGTAGTCACCATGATCGCGATTCTTCGGCCGCTCTAATGGGATATCGCTTGCCACTACTTGCTGGGCTACTTCACCTACGAGCTTGCCTACGGAGACTGCGGCAGCCACAACCCCAGCAATCGCCCGCGCCAGATGGGCTTGAGGTGATGTATCGATCGAGTGCGCAGCCACCCTGCTAAGGGTACTTAGTTATGCGGTAACCTCGCCCCCGCGTTCCTTGCGGGAGTGGTGAAATGGCAGACACGCAGGTCTTAGGAACCTGTGTCTTCGGACGTGTGGGTTCAAGTCCCACCTCCCGCACCAGTTTTAGCTAACCCTTGATTAACCCATATAAGTGCAGATTCACCCGTCTTCCACGCACCAATCCCTCATGGGAGGATGCGCCTCCCGCCGCCCCACGGCGAGCTTGAGTTGGTTGTATTGAAATGGTTAAAAGGAGTGCGAGATGGCTGATAAGAATTTCTTATCTTGGGTTGGGTTCAAAGGTGAAGATGAGAGCGCTAAACCAAATCTGACTTCTGGTTCCCAGACAGTCGAGCGAATTCGCGAACTGGAATCCCAACTCGCGGACCTCCGAGCCCGCCGAGATATTACGGCGCTCTCCAAGGAAGAATTCGAAATTCTCGCTACTGAGACCGCGATGTCGATCATCCGCACCGCTCAACAACGCGAAGCGAAGGCTAATGCGAACGCAGAGCGCGTCATCAATGAGAGCCGGAAGAACGCTGCAGCTGCGATCGAAGCGGCCGAAGCAAAGGCGAAGTCCACTCTTGCCACTGCGGAAAGTCGTGGCCGCAAATACATCGAGGCTGCTGAAAGCGATGCCGCCGATATCGTCGCAACTGCCGAGCGCGAAGGTGAAGAGATGCTGTCAGCTCGTAAACGCGAAGCGAGCACAATCACTGGAAACGCAAAGCGCGAGGCCGATCGACTTATTCAGGGCGCAACCACAGAGGTTGCGGAATATCGCTCCTGGCTATCCCAGGTGATATCCGAAGCAGAGCGCCTCTATCGAATTCAAACGCAATCCCTCGATGCTGCCGAAAATGCGATCGCACAATCAAGGCAGCGACTCGATAGCGCATTTAACCGATTGAGTGATTTACAGCGCCAGGTCACATCAGCGATAAGTCCTGATGGAACACCGACCGCTGATGCCAAAGTAGTTGCGCGAATCGCAGCAGCACAGAGCGCTCGAGAAGAGGTTCGCAGCGCCACAAAGACAACAACCAAAGCTTCGAGCAAGAAGTCGAAGAAGGCTGCGACTAAGCGCAGTCGTTGATGTCCACAAGTAATAGCCGCTACATCCACTCGGTAGACGGACTAAGGGCGGTCGCCGTCCTAGCGGTACTCCTGTATCACCTTGGTTTGGATTGGATTCCGGGCGGCTTCCTTGGCGTAGATCTCTTCTTCGTAATCTCGGGATATGTGATCACCGGACTGATCCTTGACTCGATCGAGAGATCCGGCGGCTTGGATCTGCGCGCTTTCTATCTCAGCCGAATCCGCAGATTGGTTCCTGCGCTGGTTGCAATGGTCGTTTTCACAACTTTATTCATCGGTGTTTATGCACCGGACACCGTCCGCAGATTCCTCGCAGATCTTCCTTACGTATTCACCGGCACTATGAACTGGGCGCTAGTGAATCGGGAGCAAGATTATTTCGAAACGATTGGCCGCCCACCATTGCTGCAACACACCTGGT